>NZ_CP133261.1:2594842-2919197 GCF_030931715.1 Tissierella sp. MB52-C2 | reverse complement strand
TAGTACTAGGAGAATCAATAATGAAAGTAAGGGAAGGAAGTTATGTATTTATTCCAAAAGGATGTAAACATAGACTGGTTAATACTTCTTGTACTGATTTGTTGATGGTGGCTGAAGTGCAATTAGGAGATTATTTTGGAGAAGATGATATAATCAGATATGAAGATGTATATGGAAGAATAAAAAATAATATATAAATCTTATATTGTTGATGCAGAAGAGAGGGTTATGGTTTTGGAGTATTCAAATAAAATATTCGTAATTATAAAAAAAATCGTAGATAAGTTTGCAATATTATTTATTCCAATATACTATTTACTCTATTTAATTCCAAGGGATAAAAAGATATGGTTATTTGGTAGCAATATGGGAAAGAGTTTTGGTGATAATCCCAAATATTTTTATCTTTATGTTAATGAAATTAAGGATAGCAGTATAAGACCTATTTGGATATCTGATATAGACGATATTGTTAGAACATTAAGGACAAATGGATATGAAGCATATAGCATATATTCATTAAAGGGAGTTTTTTTTGCATTAAGATCAGGAGTATATATTTTTGACCATCATACTAAAGATATTTCATTTTGGCTATCTGGAGGAGCTAAAAAAATAAATTCATTTCATGGCATACCATTAAAGAAGATTCATGGTGACAATAAGTTCGATGAAGTAAGAAATCCTCCTAATCTATATAAAAAATTAAGGTGGACTGTTAGAAGAATCCAAAATGAACAACCGACTCATTATTATTTAGCTACATCTGAATATGTAAGAGATATTTTTAAGAAGGCATTTAGGACAAGTAAGGATAAAGGTATAGTTTGTGGTTATCCAAGAAATGATGTTTTTTTTAATAAAAATTATTTAATAAATAATAAGAATTTGAGTATTAAAAATATTGAGTTATATAATCGTTTAGAGAGAGAAAAGCAGAATGGTAAAAAAGTAATTATGTATATGCCTACTTTCAGACATAGTGAATTTAAGTTTTTTGATATAGTTAATATTGAACAACTAGATAATTTTTTAAGTAATAATAATTCTATTTTACTAATAAAAGCTCATCCAATGTCAAAACTAAAAAGTAGTTTTAATCATATAGAATATAAAAATATATTAAACATTGATTCGGCAGAAGACCCATATTTATTTTTGAACTTATCGGATATTTTAATTACAGATTATTCATCTATATATTTTGATTTTCTGTTAACGAATAGACCTATTATATTTTTTTCATATGATTTAAAAGAATATATTAGTGAAAGTAGGGAGATCTATTACGATTACGATAGTATCACACCAGGACCGAAAGCTGGAAATATGGACGAGCTTGTTAAAGCATTAGAATATATTTTAAGTGATAATGATGAGTTTGAGAAGAAAAGAAAAAATATACTAAATATGATGTTCGATTATAATGATGGTAATTCTTCAGCAAGATTGTATGACAAAATACTTGATATAATTTTAAATTAGGTTTATATGGAGAGGTTAATCTATGAAAAAGGTAATTACATACGGAACATTTGATTTATTACATTATGGACATATCAATCTATTAAAAAGATCAAAGGAGTTAGGAGACTATTTAATCGTTGGATTATCAACGAATGAATTTAATGAAATCAAAGGGAAAAAATGCTACTTTTCATATGAGGAAAGAAGAAAGTTAGTTGAATCTATTCGATACGTTGATTTGGTTATTCCAGAAGATAATTGGGGACAAAAAATTGGGAATATTAAAGAGTTTAAAGTAGATATTTTTGTTATGGGTGACGATTGGGAAGGAAAATTTGATTACTTAAAAGAACATTGTGATGTAGTGTATTTAAATAGGACACCAGAAATATCTACTACGAAGATAAAAGAGGATTTAGGAGTATAATATAGATTTAAATATTAGGATATAGAACATATTAAAGAAGGTTTTGGAGGAGATAGTACATGAAAGTTAGTGTTTTGATGACTACATATAACCATGAGGATTTTATAAGAGAATCAATAGATAGTGTATTAATGCAAAGGACTAATTTTAAATATGAATTAGTTATATGTGAAGATTATTCGGATGATAATACTAGAGCTATAGTTAAAGAATATAAGCTAAGATATCCCGACATTATTAAATTGAACTTACAAGATTATAATACTGGGGGCAAAGGAACCTTTTTATCTACTTTTAAAATGTGTAAAGGTGAATATATAGCATTTTTAGAAGGTGATGACTATTGGATAGATGAGAAAAAACTTCAAAAGCAAGTAGAGTTTCTTGATAAGAACCTTGATTGTAGTTTTTGTGGTCATGGATATAAAAGATATTATCATGAAACAGGAAATTTTCTGGGGAACATAGTACATGAAAATAGAAAATTTAGCTTAGAAGACTTTATAAAAGAAGAAGCTAAAAATGAATCCAATAAGTTATTTCCACGATTGTTAACAATTATGTTTAGGAAGAGTGCATTGGAAAACCATCCGAATTTCAATGAAAAAGTACCCACGGTAGATATGATGAGAGTGATATTATTATTAGAAAAAGGGTATGGAGCTTTTTTAGAAGACGTTATGGGGACATATAGAATTAATAAAGATAGTACAACCCAGAAAGATAAGATTAAGTTTTTGGAAAGATGGATACAAGTTAAGCAATATATTTTAGAATATTTACCTTTGAAGTATAGTGAAGATATTCAGATGAGCATAGAAAAATCAATTATCAGGAAATCTTATAGTGAATTTATAGATAGATTTATGGATCCTTCAAATAGTCATGATATAGTTAAGTACTTTAAAACAAATAATTTTAATAATATTGCTATATACGGCGTAGGCACTTTATGCAATTTACTAATTAAAAAGATAGAAGGCTCTGGAGTAAATATTTTGCATTTTATAGATAAAAATACACGAGGAGATAATCAAATAAATATTATTGAACCCTATGAAGTGGACGATAATCTAAATGTAGATGTCATTATCATAACACCTTCTTTTGATTTTAATAATATAAGAGAATTTTTAAAGAAGAAGACTAAGATAAAGATAATTTCAATAGAAGATATTCTAAGTTAGTAAGAATTTAAGAAATGGAAGTTCTAAATCTGAGTGAGCTTATGAATTAGATATTTTATTTTAATTAGAAGGAGAATTTGAATGTTAAAAGTTAGTGTAGTAATGACTGCTTATAATCACGAGAAATTTATAAAAGAAGCCATAGATAGTGTGATATCTCAGATAACAAACTTTAAATATGAGTTAATTATAGGTGAAGATTGTTCCACGGATGATACTAGGAGTATAGTTATAGATTATGAAAATAAATATCCAGATATCATAAGATTGAATTTACAGGAAAAAAATGTTGGGGCTAGAAAAAATTCAATTTCGAATGTTGAAATGTGTAGTGGTGAGTATATTGCAGCACTGGAAGGTGATGATTATTGGATAGATAATTATAAACTACAAAAACAAGTAGACTTTTTAGATAATAATCCTGAACACACTATTTGTGGTTTTGGATACAAAATTTATGAACAAAAGACAAATTGTTTTCTAGAAGATCAAATTCATAAAAATGAAAAGTTTAGTCTAGAGGATTTCTTAATAGAGGGTACAAAATTACGTCGAAATCCTTTATCGATAAGGACATTAACTAAAATGTATAGAAAGAGTGTATTAGAAAACCCTCCAGATATTTGGTACAATGCCCCATATGGTGACTATATCTCACAGATACTGTGTTTACAAAAAGGATATGGTGCTATAATGGAAGACGTCGTGGGGGTTTATAGGATTAATAAAAATAGCATTACACAGAAAGATAAAAAAAGATTTTCAGAAATGAGGTCCGAGCAAAAAAACAAGGTTCTAAAATATTTACCTAAAAAATATAGTGCATATTTGCAAAAAGATATAGATAATGCCATATTATTAGAAGAATATAGGGACTTAAAAGGTAATTTTGAAAATCATATAGATAGTGAGACTATTCTTGATTACTTTATAAAAAATAAAATTACCAATATAGGAATATATGGTGCTGGAACCCTTGGAAATGCTATTAAAGATAAACTGAATAATACAGATATAGAAGTAGCATTTTTTATAGATAGTCATGTAAAGGGGTGTAGTGAAAGGCCTATAATTAGGCCTCAAGAGATAAACACAAATTCATTTGTTGATGCAATAATTATAACTCCTTTTTATGACTCTAAAAACATTAGAGATGAGTTAATTAAATTAAATGTAAAAAGTAAAATAATTTCATTAAAAGAATTACTGTGATAAATTCAAAACACAACTGTTCAACATGAAATGGAGAGATAGTAATGCAGAAGGATGATAGATTAAAAGCAATTGTTTTAGGTGGCACATCTGCTCATATAGAATTAATTCAAAGATTAAAAAGAAGGGGTTATTATACTATATTGATAGACTATTATGAAAACCCTATTGCTAAGAAATATGCTAATGAACATATTCAAGAAAGCACTCTCGATAAAGAAAGAGTCTTACAAATAGCAAAAGATAAAAAGGTGGATTTAGTTATAACTACTTGTATTGATCAAGCTAATATTACAGCCATATATGTTTCTGAAAAATTAGGTTATCATGTTCCATATAGTTATGAGACATCTTTAAATGTAACAAATAAGATTTTTATGAAAAGAATAATGGAACAGAATTCTATTCCAACTTCAAAATATATTAATGTAAAAGAGATTAGTGAATATGAAGATAATGATTTGAAATATCCATTAATAGTAAAACCATCAGATAGTAATGGGTCAAAAGGGGTTAATAAAGTAGTAGATGATAAAGAATTATTATTTTATTTGAATAATGCTTTAAAGATTAGTAGAAGTAATCAAGCTATAATTGAAGAATATATAGAAGGCAAAGAAATAGGTATAGACTGCTTCATTAAAAATCATGAAGCCCATATTTTAACAATTCGGGAAAGAAAAAAAATAAATTGTAGAAGTAGTGACTTACAACAAATTACTGGTACTGTTACACCACCAAATATAGATAGTAAAAAGATAAAAGAGATTAAGGAAATTGTGGAAAAGATAGCACTTGTTTTTCAATTAGATAATACTCCGCTTATGGTACAGGCAATTATTAGCAATGAAGAGATAAATATTATTGAATTTGCACCTAGAATAGGTGGAGGAGAGAGTTCTAGAATGATAGAACTTATAACAGGATTTGATATAATAAATCAAACGATTAATTCTTTTATGGGATTACCAATTGATATAGCAACAAAAAAGAATGAACAATACTTCTCTGAAACTTTATTATATGCTAAACCATCAATAATGGGTTTTATTAAGGGTGATAAAGAATTAATAGAGAAAAATATAATTGAATATATTGTACAATATAAAACAAAAGGGATGACCATTGGAGATGATATATCGAGTATTAACAGGGTCGGTGCTTTTGTAGTTAAGGGAAATAACTTAGAAGAGTTAAATACTAAAATAGAAACTGCTATCAAGAAATTAGAAATTCACGATATAATGAATTCACCAATTATGAGAAAAGATATATACTTGTAATCTAATGAAAAAGGAAGAGCTTAAATTATGAATATAAAAGATAGTGCTAATATAGGTTTTAATCTTACAGATTGTTTTTTAGATAGATTATATGAACTTTCTCAAGATACATTTCATGAATCTGTAATACATCAAACCAAAAGGTGCATACTTGATTATATAGGAGTAACACTTGCAGGTGCTAAAAGTATAGAAATGAATAGTAGTAATTCAATTAGTAATTTATGTGACGAATATGGAGATATATCTGTTATTGGAACAGAATATAAAACAAATTTGCAAAATGCTGTGTTTATAAATGGAATAAGTGCTCATTTTTTAGAGTTAGATGATGGAGTTAGATTTGGAGCAATTCATCCTGGTGCTCCTATTATTTCAGCTCTTTTACCATATGCACAAAAATATAAACTTAGCGGTATGGATTTAATAAGGGGTATAATTATTGGATATGAAGCTTCGATAAGGCTGGCTTCTGCAATTCAACCAAGTCATTATAATAAAGGATATCATCCAACTGCAACATGTGGGTCTATTGGAGCAGCAATTAGTATTGCAGTAGCTGATAAATTTACTAAAGAGCAGATGAAAGCAGCATTTTCAAGCGCAGCGATTACCAGTGGGGGAACCTTAAAGGTTTTAGATGATGAATCACAATTAAAGGCATTTAATGTAGGACAAGCATCTGTTAATGGATTATTATCTACGTATATGGCAAAAATAGGACTTTTGGTTCCAAAGGATGCCTTGTCTGGAAACATTGGTTTTTTGGAGATGATGTCAGATAACTTCGATAACACAAAATTATTAATCTCAAAGGAAGAGTCATATAAGATACTAAAAGTATACTTTAAACTATATGCTGCTTGTAGACATTGTCATTCATCAATTGAAGCAGCTTTTAATATTAGAAGGAACAATCAATTATTACTTGAAGAAATAAAAGAAATTAAAATTGATACATATGAATATGTTATTGGTCGACATGATCATACTAAAATACAAGGAACTTCTTCTGCAAAAATGAGTATTCCCTATAGTACTGTTATTGCTTTGCTTTTTGGGAAAGCTACAGATAAGGAGTTTTCATCTAATATGATTTTAGAACCTGAGATTCATTTTTTACTTGAGAAGGTAAAAATCTGTGAAAATGAAGAATTATCAGCACTTGTTCCTCAAATGCGTCCAGCGATATTGACAATAACCAAAAAGGATAATACTAAATATACTGAGAGGATAGACTTTCCAAAAGGTGAACCAGAGAATCCCCTTACAGACCAAGAACTAATTGATAAATTTATATCTTTGGCAAGATATGCAAATAAAACTGATAAAGAGATTAATAAAATAATTGACTGCGTTATGAATTTAGAAAATAGGTTGGAGGAGTTATATTCTTTGCTATAAATTGAGGATAAGATTTTCAATAGTGTTATAAGGAGAAGATAGTATGAGCGATAATATTAAGTTGATTCTAGGAACGATGACATTTGGTCCACAAGTTGATAAAATGGATGCTGAAAAGATGGTTAATAAGTTTATTAAATCAGGTTACTATGAAATAGATACAGCGTTTGTTTATAATAATGGATCTTCTGAAGAAATATTAGGAAAGGCATTAAAAGATGTACCAAAAAACAAGTATAGTATTGCAACAAAGGTTAATCCTAGAATAACTCAAAGGTTAGATGGAGAAGCAATTAATATGCAAATTTGTGAATCATTGAGAAGGTTATCATTAGAAGCAGTGGATATTTTATACTTGCATTTTCCAGATCCAAATACTCCAATAGAAAACACTCTAGAAGTATGTGCAGAACTGTATCAGAAGAATAAGTTTAAAGAACTAGGATTAAGTAACTTTCCAGCGCATATGGTTGTAGATGTCTATAATATTTGTAAAAAAAATGGTTGGCTAATACCTACCGTTTATCAAGGTGTTTATAATGGCTTAAGTAGAAAGGCTGAAAGTGAACTTTTCCCAACTATAAGAAAGTTGGGAATGAGGTTTTATGCTTACAATCCCCTTGCAGGTGGGATTTTATCAGGAAGATATTCTAAGTACACCGACAATCCGGATCCAGGTCGCTTTACTTATAGATCTAATTATATGGATCGCTATTGGAAGGAGTCTTATTTTGAAGCTTATAGCTTAATAAATAATCAATGTAAAGAAGAAGGAATAACAATTATAGAGGCGGCATATAGGTGGCTTATCTATCATTCTTTACTCGATTCTAGACATGGAGACGGGGTTATTGTTGGTGCTTCAAAGCTAGAACAACTTGAGCAAAATTTAGATATTGGTAAAAATGGTCCCTTACCACAAACAATTGTAGACACATTTGAGCAAGGATGGAAGAAAACGAAAATAGATAGTCCAGAGTATTATAGATTTGTTACAGAAAAGTTATTGGAGGAAAAAAATGATTGAGCCAAAGAAATTTTATAGCTATCTAAAAGATGAAGGAATAAATTTCTATTCGGGTGTACCAGATTCACTATTGAATGATTTTTGTATGTTTCTATCTAATAATCTGGGTAATGAAAAACATGTTATTGCTGCAAATGAAGGGAATGCAGTTGGTATTGCAGCGGGACATTATTTAGCAACAGGAGAAGTTCCATTAGTATACATGCAAAACTCAGGCATGGGAAATGCATTGAATCCTTTAATATCTTTAACAAATAAAGAAACCTACTCAATACCTGTGATTTTGCTTATTGGTTGGCGAGGTGCACCAGGAACGATTGATTGGGCACATCATGAAAAACAGGGAGAAGTTACACCTGAACTTTTGGAATTACTAGATATTCCATATAGAGAGCTAAATACAGAAATAGATAAAGATGTTTTGAAAGTAATTAAGTGGGCAACAAAAACAGCTAATGTAACTAATAAACCTGTTGCAATCTTGGTAAGAAAAGGTATATTAGAAAAAGGAGAAAAGAAAGATCTTTTATTGGAAGACAGTGAATTAACAATGTCAAGAGAAGATGCAATTGAAGTAGTTGTAAAATCTGTTCCTAAAGACTCTTTATTTGTAGCAACAACAGGACGAGCTACACGTGAAATATACGAAGTTAGAAATAAATATGGAATGTCCCATGATCAAGATTTCTTAAATGTTGGGTCTATGGGTCATGCTTCTTCTATTGCAATAGGTCTTGCCATTGGTAATAAAAATCGCTTAGTCATTTGCTTAGATGGAGATGGAGCAGCACTAATGCACATGGGATCAATGTCGATTATTGGTTCTTCAGATTGTACTAATATTATGCATATTATACTTAATAATGGAGCACATGAATCTGTTGGTGGACAACCTTCAGTAGCACATAAAATAAATTTCACTGGGATTGCAAAAAATATTGGTTATCATACTATTGGGAATTCAGTAAATACGAAAGAAGGTTTAGAAGTTGCAATTAATAATTTATTAAAGGCTGAAAAACCTAAATTTCTTGATATACATATTCGAAAGGGAATTCGAAGTGATATTCCTAAGCTAGATGTTTCATTAATAGAAATTAAGAATAATTTAATGAAAGAAATAAATAAAGATAAATAGAAAGGCTGGGAAAGTATGAAAGAAACAAAAGCATTTTTAAGAAGGAATGGACTACCTACTGGAGATCAATATGAGTTACTGACATCACAAAAGAGATTTCAGGATGGGGCACAATATAGATTCGAGGTTCCTGGAATTCAAGGACCTGGACCAATGAAAGCTTTATTAGAAGAACTTGATAATTATGGTATTGTCATACACCGTGTGACACAAACAAAGGGTATAATGACTCTTACAGATAATGAAATAACAGAAATGGTCCAGATTTCAGAAAAGCACCAAGTGGAACTTGTGTTGGCAATAGGGCCTAGAGCTACTTATGATACTAGTGCATCAGTGCATACAATTGAAGGACAACGGATGGGATATAGACTTCGTGGACAAGATCAGATTATAAGAGCCATTGAGGAAGTTAAGCGAGCCTCAAAATTAGGTTGTAAATCTTTTTTAGTATACGATGAAGGGTCATTGTGGATTTTAAATAAAGCTAGAGAAGAAGGAGAAATTCCAAAGGAAAGTAAATTTAAAATCTCTGCCCATTGTGGTCATGGAAATCCATGTTCAGCAAAACTCATTGAAATGATTGGTGCTAATTCCTTTAATCCAGTTAGAGATATACAATTACAAATGCTTGGAGCAATTAGAGAAGCTATTGATATTCCTATAGATGTACACACTGAAAATCCAACTTCTTCTGGAGGATTTATTCGTCATTATGAAGTTCCAGAGATGATCAGGGTTGCTGCACCAATTTATTTAAAAACAGGTGGGTCTGTAGCACAAAACCATAGTTGGGAAACAACAGATTCTGATGCCAAAAAAAGAGCAAAACAGGTATCTTTAGTAAAAAGAATGATTGAAACATACTATCCCGAAGCAATATGCTCTAAAAAGGGATCGATTAAATAAAATTAAGAGGGTGAATCGATATGCGGCATCATCAATATAATAAAAACTATGAATTTGTAAGACAACCAGAAGAGTTTACTAAGTATACTGAAAGGAACTTTCTACAATATTGCCTAGGTGCAACGCTTTATATGCCTGCAACAAAATTCATATTAGATTCTTTACTAAATAATAAGTTAGAAGGGTTAACTAGTTTAGTAATGTGTTTTGAAGATGCAATAGACAAAAGTGAGTTACCAAAGGCAGAAGAAAATGTGATTAATATCTTAAATATTATTGCTGAAAAGGTTGAAAAAAATGAAATAGAAGAAAAAGACTTACCTTTATTTTTTTTAAGGGTTAGATCGCCTGAGCAATTTAGATTGTTTTCAGATCACCTTGGAAAGAAACAAATTAGGCTAATTACAGGTTTTGTATTTCCTAAATTTACTACGAAGAATGGGTACTTATATCTTAGTCAACTTAAAGACTTAAATATTAAACATTCTGAGATACTTTATGGAATGCCTATCTTAGAAAGTAATGAAATAGTATACAAAGAAACAAGAACATACGAACTAACTGGAATAAGAAATTTATTAAGACCCTATAAAGAACTAATTTTAAATTTGCGAGTTGGGGCAACAGATTTTTCTTCAAAGTTTGGAGTTAGACGAGGTATGGATTATTCTATTTATGATATTTTGATGGTAAGAGATGCCTTATCAGATATTTTAAACTTCTTAACTAGGGAAGAAGATGATTATGTAATATCAGGACCTGTTTGGGAATATTTTTTAGCTGATAAAGATACAAAATTTGAAGACTTGAATCAGGATATAAATCGTTCATTATTAAAAAGAAATACAATTATAAATGAAGCGATTGATGGCTTGCTAAGAGAAGTAATACTTGACAAAGCAAATGGGTTTGTAGGTAAAACGATTATTCATCCATCCCATTTAAAATATGTTAATGCAATGCAGTCGGTAACTAGAGAAGAATATGAAGATGCATTACAAATTTTAGATACATCTGGTGGTGTAATTAAGAGTATAAATAACAATAAAATGAATGAAATCAATCCTCATAGAAACTGGGCTAAAAAAATCTATACAAAAGCTAGAGCGTATGGTGTAATTGAAACAGAATCGTGTTATTCAAAACTCTTTAGATAAGGTGGTGGTTTTTTGAAGGAGTTAAGAAGCCCTATTAGTAAAGAAGATATCCAAAATCTTCATCCAGGTGACCAAGTTTTTTTATCAGGCAATATTTTTACTGGAAGGGATGCAGTTCTTCCTAAGTTAGTAGATCTTATTAAAATGGATAAATTAGAAGAGATTAAAGTAGATTTAGACGGTAGTGTTATATTTCATACTGCAGTTAGTCCTGCTGGGGTTGGGCCAACTTCTAGTAATAAACTAGATATTGAGAGTAGTATTCCGATTCTTTCCCAGGCTGGTGTAAGACTTCACTTAGGAAAGGGCAAGCTTAAAAAAGAAACTATAAATGCACTTAATATAGAGAACTCTGCTTATGCTACGTTGCCACCTGTAACAGCACTATTAGAAAGTAAGATAATTAGAAGAGAAGTAGTAGCTTTTTCAGAAGAAGGAATGGAGGCTATGAATCGATTGTTTGTCGAAAGAATACCGATTATTATTGTTGCGGTTAATGGTATAACTATTGAAGATATAGTGGAAAAAGAGAAAAGAGAGGAATAGTAATGGAAGAACTAAACTCAATAGATGAAATAATTCAAAAAATAAAGACAGCTTTAATAACAGCATCTTCTAGTTACCGTGAAGATCAAATAAGAGCCTTTAATCGTTCTATCACCAATGAAAAGTTACCAAGGGCAAAGTTGATTTTGGAAAGTTTATTAGAAAATGCGGACATAGCAAAAGCTAGGAAAAGTCCATTATGTGATGACACTGGCATTCCGCATATTTTTATTGAGTTAGGGAAAACAAAAGCTTTAACAGGAGAAATTCTCGATGCAATTCGAGAGGGTGTTGCACTTGGGCTTAGAGAATTACCGGGAAGACCTATGGCTATTCTAGGATCTGATGTGGAAAGACTTGAACAATCTGGTGGTATTGACGAAGATCCAAGTTCTGTTAATTTAGCACCAATAATTATAAAGATGATAGAGGAAGACATTATACGAGTACATATTTTAATGCAAGGAGGAGGTCCTGAAATTAGAGGTAGGACTCATCGTGTCTTTCATAAACATAGCTTAGAGGTTATATTGGAAGAAGTTATAAGCTGGGCAAAGGAAGAAGCTGAAAATTTAGGATGTACCCCTTGTGTACCAGCTATAGGTATTGGGAGGACTCACTTCGAAGCAACGAGTTTAATGATAGAAGCAATGATTAGAGGAAACCTCGATAAACAAAGTAAACTAGAAGAACAAATAACTAATAGTATTAATGAAAGCCAAGTAGGGGCACTAGGATTAAAAGGAGATACTACTGCTCTTGGGACTTTTTTAAATGTAGGTCCTCAAAGAGCTAGCGGAGTTCGTATTGTAAGCCTTCGCCTTTGTTGTTGTGTAGAGCCAAGGGTTGCAAGTGTATTATTATAAAATTGAATTAATGTTAGTTAGTTTTATGAAAGTGATGTGGGTTTTGATTTATAAAAAGTCTTGTTCCAGAGTATAAAATTTATATTAGACATCATCATAGGACTTCTTGGGAAACTATATGTTATGCAACTCTATAGAATGCAAATATAAGGATAAGGCAATTTAAGAAATTATAGTTTATAATGAGGTGTTTTTATTGTTTAGCGATAAGATACAGGTAACCCGTTCTTCAATGCCACCTATTGAAGAATATATTGAAGAAATTAAATCTTTGTGGGACAGTCATTGGTTGACGAACATGGGAGAAAAACATAATCAATTAGAAGAAAGATTAATTAAATGTTTAGATGTTCCAAACCTTTCACTTTTTACAAATGGACATCTTGCATTGGAGTGTGTAGTACAAGCTTTTAATTTAACTGGTGAAGTAATAACGACGCCATTTACCTTTGTGTCTACAACTCATGCCATTGTTAGAAATGGATTGAAGCCAATATTTTGTGATATCAATCCTGATGATTATACAATAGATACTGAAAAGCTAGAGCGTCTTATTACAGAAAAGACGTCTGCAATATTGCCTGTTCATGTATATGGAAATATATGTGATGTATACGAAATCCATAGGATTGCCCAGAAATATAATCTAAAGGTTATTTATGATGCTGCTCATGCCTTTGGCGTAACTGTTAATGATACAGGTATTGGTAATTTTGGAGATGCTTCTATGTTTAGTTTCCATGCTACAAAGGTATTTCATACCATAGAAGGGGGAGCAATAACTTTTAAAGAAGAAAGCTTCAAGAATAAACTGAATAGCATTAAAAATTTTGGTATTACAGGACAAGAATCTATAGAAGATATCGGTACCAATGCAAAAATGAATGAATTTCAGGCCGCAATGGGACTTTGCAACTTAAGAAATATAGATAAAGATATAAATAGCAGAAAAAGAGTAGTAGAAAGGTACATAGAGAATCTAGAGAATATCAATGGAATTAAGCTATTGAAGGAACAGAAAAATGTGAAAAGCAATTATGCCTATTTTCCTGTTGTATTTGATGGATATAAAAATAGTAGAGATGGTATTTATGAGTTGCTGAAGCAAAATAACATAATGGCAAGAAAGTATTTTTATCCATTAACAAATCGTATCGAATGTTATAAAGATTATTTTAGTTCACAGGGTACTCCTGTGGCAGAATATATTGCTGATAGAGTGTTATGTCTTCCGCTTTATGCAGATTTAGCATTAGAGGATATTGATAGAATATGTAAGATTATTAAGGGATAAGCCCTTACAACTATTAGGAGGTAAAAATGAAAGGCATAATTTTAGCAGGTGGAAACGGCTCCAGACTATATCCAATAACCAAAGGAATTAGCAAGCAACTACTACCAATATATGATAAACCAATGGTATATTATCCATTAAGTGTATTGATGTTATCCAAGATAAAAGAAATTCTTATAATATCTAATCCTGAATACATAGGTTTTTATGAAAGTTTATTAGGAGATGGATCACATCTTGGGATGAGGATAGAATATAAAATTCAAGAAAAACCAAGAGGACTTGCAGATGCTTTTATAGTTGGAGAGGAGTTTATTGGAGATGATAGCGTTTGCCTAATTCTTGGAGATAATATATTTTATGGACAAGGTTTTGTACAAAAATTGACTAACGCTTCAAGTATTAAGGAAGGTGCTGTAATTTTTGGTTATTATGTACCAGATCCTAGGGAATTGGGAGTCGTAGAATTTGACGAAAAATATAATGTGTTATCAATAGAAGAAAAACCAGAGAATCCAAAATCTCATTATGCAGTGCCAGGACTTTATTATTATGATAATAGTGTAATAGAGAGAGCAAAAAATCTAGAACCGTCATCTCGTGGAGAGATAGAAATAACTGATTTAAATAGAACCTATTTAAACGAAGGGAAATTAAAAGTTGAATTATTGGGAAGGGGATTTGCATGGCTGGATACTGGTACATATGATGGACTTGCCAATGCTTCAAACTTTGTCAACACAATGCAAAAGAGGACAGGCTTATATATATCTTGCCCAGAAGAAATAGCCTATAGGAATAGGTGGATTAGCAAAGAGGAGCTTATTGCATTAGGAAAAGAATATGAAAAAACTGAGTATGGACAGTATCTATTAAATATAGCAGATGAATTCTAACTATGAATATCTGGAAAGGAGTATGTGATGAATATCCTTGTAACAGGTGGAGCAGGTTTTATTGGCTCTAACTTTATAAAATATATGTTATCTAAGTATGATTATAATATAGTTAATTTAGATTTATTAACTTATGCGGGAAATTTAAATAATCTTAAAGAAATAGGCGATTCAAAAAAATACCACTTTATAAAAGGAGACATTTGTGATAGAGATTTATTGGACAAGGTATTTTATCAGTATAATATTGATGTCGTGATTAATTTTGCTGCAGAATCTCATGTGGATAGAAGTATAGAGGATCCAGAGATATTTTCAAAAACTAATATCCTTGGTACACAAGCATTATTAGATACAGCTAAGAAATATTGGAAGCTTGATGCTAATAATAAATATAGTAGAGAATTTAAACAAGGCGTTAAGTATGTTCAGGTATCTACTGATGAAGTCTATGGAGCTTTAGGCAGAGAAGGATATTTTACTGAAGATACAAATTTAGCACCAAACAGTCCTTATTCAGCTACAAAAACATCAGCAGATTTATTGGTAAGAGCATACTATGAAACGTTTGGACTCCCTATGAATATCACTCGCTGTTCCAATAATTATGGACCTTATCAATTCCCAGAAAAGCTAATTCCTCTGATGATTAATAATGTACTAAATGACAAACCTCTCCCTATATATGGTGATGGTAAGCAAGTTCGTGATTGGCTCCATGTAGAGGATCATTGTATTGCTATAGATACTGTATTACATAAGGGAACATTAGGG
Organism: Tissierella sp. MB52-C2; assembly: GCF_030931715.1. Lineage (NCBI taxonomy): Bacteria > Bacillati > Bacillota > Tissierellia > Tissierellales > Tissierellaceae > Tissierella > Tissierella sp. MB52-C2. The sequence continues at coordinate 2,903,610 of NZ_CP133261.1, read as the reverse complement.
GAAGTATATAACATAGGCGGTAACAATGAAAAGGAAAACATTGAAATTGTAAGGTTAATACTAAATTATTTAGGCAAAGGAGAAGAATTAATAACATATGTAAGAGATAGACTAGGTCATGATAGAAGATATGCAATTGATAATACTAAGATAACAACTGAACTTGGCTGGAAGCCTTCTTATACATTTGAAGAAGGGATAAAGGAAACTATAGATTGGTACCTAAATAATACAGGGTGGATGAACGATGTAATGTCTGGAGATTATGTGAAATACTATGAAAATATGTATGCTGATAGATTCAGAAATACTGAAATAGAAGTTAATTCAGATATATTTAATAAATCTAATATTTCTAAAGATGATAATTAATTATTATAAATTGAATAAAATGGAGGATTTTAATGGAATTAAGTTACTCGGGGGCATTTATTTCTAATGAAGATTTAAATCATATTAGGCCACTGATAAAAGAAAATCACTATCTACTAGATAAAAAAACAGGTAAAGGAAATGAGCTATTGGGATGGATGGATTTACCTTCTAATTATGATAAAAATGAGTTTGAAAGAATCAAAACTACAGCCTACAAAATACAGGATGAATCTGAAGTTCTAATTATAATAGGTGTAGGGGGTTCTTATTTAGGGGTGAGAGCGTGCATTGAAGCTTTAAACCATAGCTTCTATAATTCACTATCAAAAGAAAAACGTAGATTTCCAGAGATATATTTTGTAGGAAATAATCTATCAAGCAAATATTTTGCTGACTTACTAGAGTATATAGAAGATAAAGATATTAGTTTAAATGTAATTTCAAAATCTGGAACTACAATGGAGCCCTCTATTGCGTTCAGGGTATTAAAAAATCTAATGGAGAAGAAATATGGAAATAGAGAAGCTAGAAATAGGATTTATATAACTACAGATAGAGAAAAAGGTGCATTGAGAGAATTAATTCGATTGGAAGGATATGAATCTTTTGTTGTTCCAGAAGATATTTGTGGTAGATATTCTGTCTTTACAGCAGTAGGGCTTTTACCAATGGCTGTTTCTGGCATAGATATAGATGAAATAATGAAAGGTATATATGATGGTATGATTGAATATAGTGAAGAAGATTTTGATAAGAATATATGCTATCAATATGCTGCCATTAGAAATATTCTATATAGAAAAGGAAAAGATATAGAGATTTTAGCGAACTATGAGCCAAGTCTTTTTTATTTATCAGAATGGTGGAAGCAGTTATTTGGAGAGTCTGAAGGGAAAAATGGACAAGGAATTTATCCTGCATCTGCAAACTTTACTACAGATCTTCATTCATTTGGACAATTAATACAAGATGGTAAGAGGAATATTTTCGAAACAGTAATTATGATAGAATCACTGGAAAAGGATTTAGAGTTAAATTTTGATGGAGATGATTTTGATGGATTAAATTATCTTTCGGGTTTGAGTCTTAATTATATAAATGCAAAGGCATTTGAAGGGACTAGGGAAGCACATGAAAATGGAGGAGTGCCTAATATAGTGTTAACTCTTTCCAAGCTAGATACATTTCATCTGGGAAAGCTAATGTATTTTTTCCAAAAAGCTTGTGTAATGTCCTCATATATTCAAGATATTAATCCCTTTGACCAACCAGCAGTAGAGAAGTATAAGAATAATATTTATAGACTATTGGAAAATAATAAGGAAGCAACCTCATGTATATAGTAGAAGTACAAGCTGTAGATTTGATTTAGATGCTAGAAGTAAATACCAAGATGATGGCACAATCAATTAATCCTCATCTAGGCAAGACTATAGACATTAAATTATAAGAACAGATTTTCTGTTTTTTTTTATACCGAATAGGAAGGTTATACTTTTTCTCTTTTAGTTTTAGAACTTGATATAATCTAAATTAATTTCAAAAATGATTTCTTCAAATACTTATTCAAAAAACATCTCTATAGGGAATGGATATAACTGGATATAAAAAAACATATATCTAAATTTATCTATATGATACAATTAGAGAGAAATGAATAAATTGGAAGTTAAAGATAATTAATGATTTAAATGTCAAGAACTGAACGGAGGAGTCCATTTGACCAATCTAAATACAGCAAAAGAAAATATAATAGAAGAAGCATATCTAACTAATCACGAAGATTTTGTCAAAATCAATAATATATATTATGGTGGATTCCAAAGATGGCTATATATGGAAAAACTAAGATCAAAATTTTGGTCAGATAGATCTTGTGGTCTGATAGCTGCTGGAAATGCTCTGATCCATATGGCTATATACAGAAAGGGGCTAGATAGAATATATAGATACCCAGGTCTTTCAAAAGTTGAATTTACAAGATTTATCAACGATATCTACGGATTTGTCCAGCCTAGTATGTTTGGTATACCTAGTTTGGGAAAACTAAATAAAGGATTGAAGCTATTTGCTAAGTCTAAGGGAATTAACATAGGCTCTAAGACTTTATCTATGCCTAAGGAAGTAAATACTGCTATAAACTTTATTAAGGAAGGATTAATGATAGATTCACCAGTGCTAATGCTTACCTGGAATAGTAAAATTAAGAACCTCAAATATCATTGGGTGACTATTACGGGTTATATTAAAAATCAAGAAGGTAATAATTATATAATTACGTCGAATTGGGGAGATAAAGAGATATTTTCTTTAGATAATTGGATAAAGGAAAAAAATTTATATAAAGGATTAATTTATTTTTATTAGCTGATATGGGTATTAAGTTCTAAATTTTATAAAATAAAAGAAGTTATTATATTTTATGATACAATCATATAGAGGTGATTTTCATGGCATATCAAATATGTAAGAGATGTGGGAAATTCTTTAATAGAAATGGAAAATCATATTGTGAGGATTGCTCTAAAAAGATAGAGGAAGAATATGATCTAATCATAGAGCATATAAGAAAGCATCCCGACGCTACGATTTTAGATATTATTACAGCAACAGGAGTCCCCCTAAAGAGTATTAATTGCTATGTGGAAGATGGATATGCTTCTTATGTAGATAATAAAATTAAGAAAATAGATGAAGAAGAAGTCTCTAAAGTAATGGATAAAATAATAGGTACAAAAAGTAAGTTTCATATAAAAAGAGATTAATAAAAAAATACATATCTACTGGATGTCCAGTAGATATGTATTTTTTTATTCCCCATTAGCCCAAGCGTCAAATTTTTCCATAGTCAATCTATAAGTTTCTTTAGAAACATCTGGTAGTCCACCTAATATCTTTTCTGCTTCCTTAAATCCTTGATCAATGGCAGATCTAAGTGTGTCTGCTTTAGATTTATCTCCACCAGATATGGCTATTGCAAAGTCTACTAGTCTCTGGCTTACAGCCTCTGCTCCAAGAGGTCCATCAGGTCCTATTAGCTCTTGAGCTTCTAGCCTTGCAGTTTCATCGACTTCTACAATTTCATCGTCACCTAATAATTCAAGGCTCTTTCCTTGACGTCTAAGCATTTCTTGTACTAGTCTTATTAATTGAGAATGAGCTTCTTGACTTTCTCTTTTTAATTTAAGAATAGTATTTTTATCATAAATATGAGACGTTTCTTTTCGCTCTGTCTTTTCATAAACTGCTGCTGGAGTTTCTTTTGCTGTTTGAGTCTCCTTTGCTTCAGCTTTTGAATCTATTTTCTTTTCAGCATCTACTTTTTCTGTCGCTACCACAGGTGTAGTTCTGTGTATATTCTCAACTTTCAACATAATCACCCCTAATATATTTATCGGTAAATTCTGGAAAAGTTGTAGCAAAATATGTATCAAAACTAAAGAAATAATTGGTAAATAAAGGGCAGATATTCTATCCTTTATTGTTATATAATGTTATAATATTATGCAAGGGAGTTGGTATAATGGATATAGCAGCATTATCAATAGGTCTTAGTCAAATGAAAGTAGCTCAAGAAGTTGGCATTTCAGTTCTAAAAATGGCAATGGATACATCAGAAATCCAGGTTGCAGAAATGCTAGAAGTAAATACTAAAGCAATGGAACAATCTGTAAATCCTAAATTAGGTGGAAACATAGACATTAGATTGTAGGATTAATAATATTTCTAGGAGGGACAAGATGAAGGGAAAAGAATTACAAGAAAAATTAACTCATAAGTGGAAAAATGTATGGGAAGTATTAGATAATGAGGAACAAGAAAAAGTCTTTGCAATAAATGAAGAATATAGAGCTTTTCTTGACAAAGGGAAAACTGAAAGAGAAGCAGCACTAGAAATAATAAAAGTTGCTTCTGAAAATGGATATATATCCATAGAAGAAGTTATAGAAAAAGGAATAAAGCCTGTTCCAGGTATGAAGATATATGGAAACAACAAGGATAAATCTGTTGTACTATTTGTAATAGGAGAAGAAAGATTAGAAAAGGGAATGAATATAATTGGTTCTCACTTAGATGCTCCAAGAATAGATGTAAAGCAAAATCCACTTTATGAGGATTCAGACTTTGCATTACTAAAGACTCATTACTATGGTGGAATTAAAAAATATCAATGGGTAACATTACCTCTAGCTTTACATGGAGTTGTAATAAAGTCCAATGGAGAAAAAATTAATATAGTCATAGGTGAAGACGAAAATGATCCAGTATTCTTCATTACAGATTTACTTCCACATTTAGCAAAAGATCAAATGGAAAAGAAACTAAGTGAAGGAATTACTGGAGAAGGATTAAATCTTTTAATAGGTAGCATTCCTTATAAAAATGGAGATATAAATGAAAAAGTTAAATTAAATGTACTTAATATATTAAATGAAAAATATGGAATAGTAGAGGAAGATTTTACTTCAGCAGAATTTGAAATAGTTCCTGCAGGTAAATCAAAGGATGTAGGTATAGATAGGGGTATGGTTGGTGGATATGGACAAGATGATAGAGTATGTGTATTCACTTCATTTAAGGCTATATTAGATGTAGAGAAACCAAAGAAAACAGCTGTAGCTTTATTTGTAGACAAAGAAGAAATAGGTAGTGTAGGAAATACAAGTATGGAATCAATGTTCTTTGAAAACATGGTTTCAGAACTAATAAATCTTATGGAAGAAAAGTATTCAGAGCTTATAGTAAAAAGAGCATTGGCAAATTCCTCTGTACTTTCTGCTGATACATTAGCAGGTTTTGATCCTAATTATCCTGAAGTTTTAGATAAGAAAAACTCACCTTTCATAGGTAATGGAATAACTTTAGTAAAATATACTGGAGTTAGAGGTAAAGGCGGAAGTAATGATGCTAACTCTGAATATCTAGGTAGAATTAGAAAATTATTTAATGACAATAATATAGTATGGCAAATGGGTGAACTAGGTAAAGTTGATCAAGGTGGTGGCGGCACTATTGCTTATATTCTAGCAAAGTATGGAATGGAAGTAGTAGACTGTGGAGTGCCTTTACTAAGTGTCCATGCACCTTATGAAATTGCTAGCAAAGCAGATGTATATATGACTTACAAGGGTTATAATGTTTTCTATGAAAAGAATATATAGTTAAAAGGACAGATTTTTCTGTCCTTTTTTTATGTCATAGGAAAGTTTTGCTTTTTATCTTTTTAATTTTAAAATTTAATTTGATCTAAAGAGCTTCAAAAAAGTTGTTTTTAGAAGCTTTTTTACTGCTAATTTGCATTATTAATTTAGTATAAAATAAATCTACAAAATCCTACACAGTTGGTGGAAAATATTGGTAGAATATGATAATATATGTCGTAGTTTGATATATATTACACATAAACACAATTTATGATATAAGGAGATGTTACGATGAAAAGGAAAAAAGAGGGAAAAGATGTCCGAGAAATATTTAATAGTTTAAAAACTAGAATGATTTGCTCTAATCTATTGATACTGTTAGTTGTATCAGTTTCTATGGCTCTTATATCCTACATATTTTTCAGTAAAAGTATAAAAGGTCATATGGATCAAATTTTATCTAATAAAGCCTATGATTCAGCAAGAATAATTGATGAAAAAATAGAGAGGATTTTAGATAGCATAGAAGGGGCAGCCAGTCACCAAAGAATATCTAATCCAGAAACAGACTGGAATGTAAAGCTTGAGGCCATAAACATGGAAAAGGAAAGATTAAATTATAGTGATTTATACTTTTCAGACTTAAATGGAAATATAGTAATGGAAAATGGAAATATTTTTAATATTGGTGATAGAAAATATTTTAAGGCAGCTAAAGAAGGACAAACGACTCTTGGCGAGGCTGTCATAAGTAGGGCGTCAAAGGAGGCTATACTACCATTTGCTACTCCGATTAAACATAATGGTGAAATCGTTGGAGTACTACAAGGAACTAAGCCTGCTAGTGAAATCTACAATATTGTAAATGATATAAGTTTTGGTGAAACAGGAGATGCATTCTTAGTCAATGAAAATGGAGAATTAATAGCATATCATATCCCAGAAGTAGTTGAATCAGGAGAAATTACTATAGAAAATATGAAAACTATTCCTGAGTATGAAGGATTAGCGCAAGTATTTGAGAAAATGGTCAATGGTGAGTCTGATGTAGAACAATATTTCTATGATGGAAAAATGAGATATGCCAGCTATGCACCCCTAGATAACAATGGATGGTCTGTGGCTGTAGCCATAGATGTGGAGGAGATGGATGAGGACTTATATAATTTAAGAGATTATATGATAAATCTTACACTTATTGTATTAGTCGGTGGTGTAATATATTCAGTTATATATAGTAGCTCCATTGTGAAGCCAATAGGAGAAATTACTGAACATATGAAGGAAGTAGCACAATTAAATATTAAGAGAGATGTAAATCCTAAGATTTTAAATAGAAAAGATGAAATAGGAGAAATGGCACAAGCTAATAAAATTGTAGTCCAAAATCTAAGGGATTTTGCTGGTACAGTGAATATATCGGCTGAGCAGGTGGCTTCTTCTTCTGAGGAATTAACTGCCATATCTGAGGAATCTACTTCTGCTGCCACTAATATGGCTGAAAGCACAGGAGAAATTGCTGTAAGTGCTGAAAATCAATTAAACGATATATTAAATGTGACATCATATATGGAGGAGATATCTGCCCAAATTCAAGAAATAAGCAGCAATGCAGAGACAATAGATAATTTAAGCAATGAAGTTTCAGATAAGACTAATGTAGGTAAGTTTAAGATGGAAGAAACCGATGTTCAAATGAATAATATTGTAAAAAGTTCTGAAGAAGTAAAGTTATCTCTATTAGAAGTAGATAACAGTTCTAATGAAATGGATGAAATCATAAATGTAATTAGATCTATTGCAGAACAGACAAACTTACTTGCTTTAAATGCGGCTATAGAAGCAGCCCGTGCAGGAGATGCAGGTCGTGGATTTTCTGTAGTAGCCGATGAAATTAGAAAACTAGCTGAAGAAACAGCAGTATCCACTGGTAGAATAGATAATATAATAAGAGAAAACCATACTATAATAGAGAAAGCTAACCATAATATGGAGTTAAGCAATTCTGAAATAAATAAGGGTATGGCTACTGTAAAGGAATCTATAGAATACTTTAATCAGATCTCAGAATCTATAAATAAAGTAACAAGCCAGGTGGAAAACATAGCTAAAGCCATAAATCAAGTGGCAGAAGGAACAGAAAATGCAGTAAAAGGTGCAGTTGCTATTGAAGGCATGAGTAAGGGTATAAACGATAGTATTCAAAATATATCTGCAGCAACTGAGGAACAAACGGCTTCCATGGAAGAAATCGCATCATCATCAGAATCATTGTCTCAATTGGCAATGGAATTGAGAGATTTAGTAGCAAAAATTGAAATGTAGCAATTTGAAAGATAAAGAAGGGTTAGACTAGTTTTAGTCTAATCCTCTTTTAATTATTTCGTATATACCACAAGGTGGCATTAATTTCTCCGCCTAAGATTATTATAATACTGCTTAAATAGAGCCAAATAAGTAAAACTATTATTCCTCCAAGGCTGCCATATGTCTTTCCATAGTTGGCAAAATTATTTACATAGTAAGAAAATATAGTAGACGTAAATATCCATCCAATAGATGCAAATATGGCACCAGGAATGGTATTTTTTAAGTTGATTTTTCTGCCATTTTTTATGGAAGGTATAAATCTATATAATAATGCAAATATGAGAATCATAAAGGCCAAGGATATAATCACCCTAAAATATTGCCAAAAGGAAATGAAATTTTGTGTAATACCTAAGAAATCAAATAATCGATTTCCAAGGACTTCTCCAAATACTAATGTTAATAGTACTATAACCAATAACAATAAAAGAGCCAAGGTAAATAATATTGCCATCCCCCTTAACTCTAGATAATGCCTCGTTTCATCTACATCATAGGCCTTGTTTAATATACGAATGAGAGCCATTATTGCCTTAGAGGCTGCCCAAAGACCAGTGATAGCACCTAGGGAGAGCAAAGTTTCGCTGCTAGTTGTTACGGTTTCAATAAATAAATTAGATACTATTCTCTGAGTGTCCATTGGCAATAAAACTATTATACTATGTAATACATCCTCCCGAGCAATGGAAGTATAGCTTAGTATATTTAAAAGGAATATTAGAAATGGAAAAATAGACAATACTAAATAATAGGATAATTGAGCACCTATGGCGGTTACATTGTCATCCTTTACTCTAAATAATAATTCCTTTAAAAATTTAGCATATATATTATCATATCTATCTAGCCAATTTAACAAAATAACACCCCCAACTATAAGTATACTAATAGTTTACCATAAAAATGCATATATGAACAATTAGCTGGAGCCATTATACCTTAGTTAAACAAATCTTCTAAGGCCATATTGAAAAGTTCTTCAAGTCTTTTCTTATTTGTAGTGTAGTAGTATCTATTATTTATAATACTAGGTTCAAAATTTAATATCTCTAAATCTAGTAATAAATTTAAGTGGTAGGATAGAGTAGCTGTAGTTAAATTAAAATAATCTGACAGCTCTTTATTATACCAAGGTCTTTTAGAAGTTAATTTTAGTATTTCTATTCTTTTATCGTCAGATAAAGCCTTAAATAATGATTTATAAGTATCACGTTTCTTCCTGCTTTCAAATCTATGCTCAATAGTTTGGCCGCAGCACATAACCAAAATATCTTCAAAAGTAAAATAAATTATACCCACATCGATATAAAAACTCATATATATAACTATTTCATTGTGAAGCTCCATGGCTTTAGAATAATCTCCAATTCCTATGGTATTTATAAAACCAGCAGAATCTTTTTTAAATAATTCATTATGAAAAACTAATCTTTCTTCCATATAATTATAAACGTTATCTTCAAAGGGTTTATAAAATTCATTATAGAAAATTTGTAAGACATCTATTAGCTTATTTTTATATTCTTCAGGATGAGTCTTCATTTGCATAAAGGCTGAAGCTATTTCAGGGGAATAAACTTCAGTTAAGGTGTTTTTTAACTCTATATCATTATCTAGTGAAGCCGCAAGTTCATAATATTTATAGGAAATTTGAATCATAGTGGAAGACTCCAACTCTCCTAGGGCTTCTATCATTTCTAGGGGTTCTTTAATATCCTTCATCATTATAAGATTAAGGCAAACATCTATTAATCTATAGGTTTCATCTGTTACGAATACCAAATCATTACGAAAAAAAGGAGATATATTATTATCTACATACTTTAACCATTCTTTTACCTCTTTATTAGGGGAAAAATCCATTATTCCCTTAGCACTATCATTTACCAAATCAGGAGTATTCCAATAGATTTGGCGAGATTTATTGTTAGTATACTTGAGAATAGATGATATAAACTCTATTGCTTTATTATATTCTATTCTGCATACTTGAGTATTTTCCATTTTTTCACCTCCTAATTAGTCTTATGTAAATGATACAATATACTGAAAATTAATTCAATAGCAAATTGGGGTTATGTTAGAAAATAATCTAACGTAATGATAGATAAAAAGTTGACAGGCGTTAGAAAATATTCTATACTGAAATTATAAAATTAATATACTTAATAACAAAAGGAGGATTCACAGATGAGAAGCAAAAAGTTTTTAGCATTATCACTTGCATTAATGTTAATTTTACTTAGTGTAGCAGGCTGTGGAAAAAAAGAAAACAGTGAAGTACCAGTAACAGAAGGTAATCAAAATGATGGGGAAGCAACTATTGATAAGGAACAATATCTAAATCTTTATTTAGTAGCAGAACCAAGTACTTTAGACTCTTCTAAAGGTTCAGATATGTATTCAAACAAAGTACTTAATAATGTATTAGAACCACTTACTAGATTAGAAGAAGATGAGAATCAAAATAACTTCCTAGCACCAGCAGGAGCAGAAAGCTGGGAGCATAGTGAAGATGGTACTGTATGGACATTTAAAATTAGAGAAAATACATGGTCAGATGGAGTTAAAGTAAGAGCTCAAGACTATGAATATGGTATAAAAAGATCAGTAGCTCAAGAAACAGCATCACCTTATGCGTGGATTTTGATGTCAATTAAAAATGCGTCAAAAGTAAATAATGGAGAACTTACAGTTGATGAACTTGGAGTAAAATCCTTAGATGATAATACTCTTGAAATAACTTTAGAGTCAGCAACTCCATATTTTGAGCAATTAACTTATCAAAGAGTAATGTACCCTCAAAGACAAGATATAGTTGAAGCACAAGGAGATAAATATGGTTCAGAATTCGATACTTTAGTATATAATGGACCATTTACTTTAACGACTTGGGTTCACAATAGTGAATTGGTTTTAACTAAGAATGATAACTATTGGGATAAAGATACTGTTAAACTACAAAATGTAAATTTGAAAATTATTTCAGATCAAAATGCTATTTATAACTCCCTAGCAAATGGTTCCTTTGATTCAGCGACGGTTAATAAGGGAGAATGGAAAGATAAGTTTATGAAGGATGAGAACTTAAATCATATAGAAATAATTTATCCAAGTATTAACTTCATGTTCTTCAATACTCAAGATGAGGTATTTAAAAATGCCAATATAAGAAAAGCTTTTACAATAGCTTTAAACAGAGAAGAATTAGCTGATGCTGTATTCTATGGAGTACCTGCTCCAGCTTATGGTTGGGTACCACCAAGTATAAATATAGGTGATGACGAGTATAGACAAGTGGCAGAATCGCCAATTAAAAAATTAGCTGATGAAAATAAAGATCCTAAAGCACTTTTAATCAAAGGGTTAGAAGAATTAGGAATGGATACAGACCCATCTAAATTAACAGTAAAGATTTCATTAGGTGGAACAGATCAATGGTTCAGAACATATGGAGAGTATCTACAACAAACTTATATTAAAACATTGGGAATTAATTTCCAAGTAGAGCAAATGGAATGGCCGGTATTTGATGGTAATGTAAAAAAAGGAGATTTCCAAATTGGTTATATGCAGTGGGGAGCAGATTTCAATGACCCAATTAATATGCTAAACTTATTTAAATCAGATGCACCAGCTATAGGTACTGGCTGGGTAAATGAAAGATTTGACGAACTTGTGACTTTAGCTGCTTCAGAGATGGATAGTGCTAAACGTTTAGAGTACTTTAAAGAAGCAGAAAATATATTATTATATGAAGAAGCAGCAGTAGCTCCAGTAGTATATCCAAGAGACCATGTATTTAGATATAAATATGTTAATGACTTAGGAGTTACTCCATTTGGTACTCAAGGATATAAATATAGCTTTACTCAAGGTAGATAGTTAAATTTATATAGCAGTTTATAGATATATCTATAGACTGCTATATTGCTAAATAAGCAAAGGAGGAAGATTATGGGTAAGTATATAATGAAAAGAATTGGATATATGATTCTTACTCTATGGATTGTTGTAACTATTACTTTTTTCTTGATGCATAGTATACCAGGAGATCCCTTAGCTCATATGGCTAAGAATTTGCCAGAACAAATTAAGTTAAATTACTATCAAAAGTATGGATTGGATAAACCTGTTATAGTTCAATATGGAACATTTATGAAAAATCTAATTACAAAGGGAGATTTAGGGGAGTCTCTAAGGTATCCAGGTAGATCAGTTACAGAAACTGTACTAACAAATGCAAAGGTATCAGGTAGACTAGGTATGCAAGCAATTAGCTTAGGTATTGTAATTGGTATTACTCTTGGAATAATAGCTGCCTTAAATAGGAATAAATGGCCAGATTATTTAGTTATGTTTATAGCTATTTTAGGTATTACTGTTCCCGTATTTATTATTGCTGCACTTTTGCAATATACATTATCGGTTAAATTTGAGCTTTTACCAACTACTGGCTGGGGTAAGTTCAAACATACTATTCTTCCTACAATAGCCATGTGCTTTGGTTCCATAGCTACTTATGGAAGATATATGCGTTCCAATGTACTAGAAGTATTAAATCAAGACTATGTTCTTACAGCTCAGGCAAAAGGTGTTAGTCCATTTAATGTTGTAAGAAAACATGTACTTAGAAATGCAATACTTCCTGCTATTACTATACTTGGACCACAAATTGCAGGAATATTTACAGGTTCTTTTGTTATTGAAAGGATATTTGGTATTCCAGGATTAGGTTCATATTATATTACTTCCATTAATGATAGGGATTATACTATGATTATTGGAACTACAGTTTTTTATGCAGCATTATTTGTAATAACTCAATTAGTAGTAGATTTACTTTATGGTGTTGCAGACCCTAGAATTAGAGTTGCAAAAAATAGCAAATAGGAGGGCCCAAAATGGAAGGCATTTCAAAAGATAAATTTAGAAAGATTGGTATAGACCCATCATCAAATGAAGCCATGGCACGTCCTAGAGTCGGCTATTGGCAAGATGCTTGGAGAAGACTTAAAACTAATAAGGTTGCAATGTTAGCCATTGTAATACTTTTAACCATATGTATAATGACTGTAATAGGACCACATATAAATGGTTTCAAATATGAAGAAGTAGATTCATCAAAGATTAACCTAAAGCCAAATAGTGAGCATTGGTTTGGTACAGATGAATTAGGACGTGATGTTTTCTCTAGGGTATGGCAAGCAGGTAGAACATCTATGATAATAGGTATTGTAGGTGCACTTATTTCTACAATAGTGGGAAGTATTTATGGTGCCTTTGCTGCATACTTCGGGGGAAAAGTAGACAATATTATGATGAGAATAGTTGAGGTTTTAACTTCTATTCCATATTTAATAATAGTTATTATAATTTCCATAGTTACAGAATCAAGAGATATAGGAACTTTACTTTTAACTTTAACTTTAACTGGTTGGTGCAGTATGGCAAGACTTGTTAGAGGGCAGATGTTACAAATAAAACAGCAGGAATATATTATGGCAGCGGAAGCACTAGGAGTTAGTCCTTGGAAAATAATCACAAAACATTTAATTCCAAATTCTTTAGGTATAGTTATAGTAACTATTACCTTTGATATTCCGGGGTATATCTTTGCTGAGTCATTCCTATCCTATCTTGGACTTGGACCTCAGCCACCGGCAACTTCATGGGGTGCTTTAGCATCAGCTGCACAGCAAAACTTTATATTTTATCCTCATCAATTGTTTTTCCCGGCTCTTATGATTGCTTTAACCATGTTGTCATTTACATTACTAGGTGATGGACTTAGAGATGCTCTAGATCCTAAACTAAGACAATAGGAGGGAGAAAAATGGAAAAGGTACTAGAAATTAAAGACTTAAATATATCATTTCATACCTATGCAGGAGAGGTAAAGGCTGTTAGAGGTATTAGTTTTGACGTTCACAAGGGAGAAACATTAGCCATTGTTGGAGAATCAGGTTGTGGAAAAACTGTTACAGCAAAGGCTATTCTAAGACTATTAAAAACTCCACCAGCGGAAATAAAAAAAGGTTCACAGATTTTATTTGATGGTGAAAATGTTGTAGAAATGGATAAAAAGAGACTACTTTCCTATAGAGGGGAAGATGTAGCCATGATATTCCAAGACCCTATGACATCTTTAAACCCTACTATGACAGTAGGTAAGCAAATAATGGAAACCTTACAGATTCATAAAAAAAACAGTAAGAAAGAAGCAGAAACAGAGGCAATAAAACTTCTTAAATTAGTAAATATTCCAAATGCAGAAGAAAGAATAAATCAATATCCCCACGAACTATCAGGTGGAATGAGACAAAGGGTTATGATAGCCATAGCTTTATCTTGTAATCCTAGAGTGCTTATTGCAGACGAGCCAACTACTGCCCTTGATGTAACTATTCAAGCTCAGATTATGGATTTATTAAAGGAATTAAAAGATAAATTTGGTACTGCCATTATTCTTGTAACTCATGACCTTGGAGTTGTTGCAAACTTTGCAGATAGAATTCAGGTTATGTATGCAGGAAATATTGTGGAAACTGGAACTAAGGAAGAAATCTTCTATAATAGCCAGCATCCATATACTTGGGCCCTACTTAGCTCTGTACCAAGTGTAGATACAAAGAGTAAGGAAGAGCTTTACTCCTTAGGTGGTACACCACCAGATTTAATTCTTCCATTACCAGGTTGTCCATTTGCTTCAAGATGTGAGCATGCAATGGAAATATGTAAGGAAATGAGACCAGAAGAAACTAGTCTTTCAGGTACACATAAAGTAAATTGCTGGCTACAGCACCCAGATGCTCCTAAAGTAGACAGAGTAAGGAACTTAGGAGGTGGAAAAAATGAGTAAGGATAATTTCATAGAAATAGTAGAGTTGAAAAAATATTTTCAAGTAGGAAAAAATGCAACTCTTAAAGCTGTAGATAATGTAAGCTTTAATATAAAAAAAGGTGAAACTTTAGGTTTAGTTGGTGAGTCTGGATGTGGAAAAACTACTTGTGGTAGAACAATTTTAGGCATTTATCCAGCCACATCAGGTCAAGTTTTATTTAATGGAAAAGATGTTCATAAAATGAACAGAGCAGAAAAACTTGAGTTTAAGAAAAATGCTCAAATTATATTCCAAGACCCATATGCTTCCTTAGATCCTAGAATGACCATAGGTGACATTATAGGTGAAGGTATGGATGTTCATTTAAAATTAAGTAATAAAGAAAGACAAGAAAGAATACACGATTTGCTAAAGAAGGTAGGCTTAAATCCTGAACATGGTTCTAGGTTCCCCCACGAACTATCAGGAGGACAAAGACAAAGAATAGGTATAGCAAGGGCTCTAGCAGTAGAACCACAATTTATTATGTGTGATGAGCCTATTTCTGCCCTTGATGTATCTATCCAAGCTCAAATAGTAAATCTTCTTATAAAATTACAGAGGGAAATGGGTTTAACTTATTTGTTTATATCCCATGACCTTTCCATGGTAAAACATATATCAGATAGAGTAGGGGTAATGTATTTAGGTTCCATGGCAGAATTAGCAAGTAATGATGCCTTATATGACAATCCATTACATCCATATACAAAGGCACTAATATCTGCTATACCAGTGGCAGACCCTAGTGCAGAGGAAACAAGAAATAGGATAAAACTAGAAGGAGAAGTACCTTCACCTATTAATCCGCCACCTGGGTGTAAATTTGTTAAGAGATGTGCCTATGCAAAAGATATCTGTCACAAGGAAACCCCTGTATTAAAAGAGGTGGAAAAGGATCATTTTGTTGCCTGTCACTTATATTAGAAAGGGGGAATTTGATGTTAAATAGATCAATAATTGAAGATATATTTTTTGAAGCATTATCATGCGGTGGTGATTTCTGTGAAGTATTTATGGAAGATAACTTTTCTACAGAAATTGCCACTCTTGGTGGTAATATTGAAAGAGGTATGAGTGGAAGAGACTTTGGTATAGGTATTAGAGTCTTTAAGGGGTTAAGTTCTGTATATGGATATACCAACGATTTATCTAAAGAAAATCTTATAAATATTACAAGAAGAATAACAAAATCTTTTAAAGGTGATAAAAAAGATATTGTATTAAACTTTGATAAAGCTATTGATCCAGTAAATCATCCCTATGTAAATTTTCCATCTAAAGTTGATTTATCTAAGAAAATGGAATTCACAAAGAGGGCATATCAAGCTGGAATGGACTATGATGAGAAAATAACCCAAATGACGGTAAATTACTTAGATCAAGAGCAAAACGTACTTATAGCCAATACGGAAGGTATCTATATAGAAGATACAAGAGTGAGAACAAGAATGTTAATTATTGCCGCAGCTGAACATAATGGACAAATAGAAACTGGATATATTGGACCTGGTGCTTTAATGGGTACTGAGTTCTATGATAAGATTATTATAGAAGATTATGCAAGGGAAGCAGCTAGAAATGCTAAGACAATGGCAATGGCTGATTATTGTCCTGCTGGAAATATGCCAGTTGTTGTAGATAATGGATTTGGTGGACTAATGTTTCACGAGGCCTGTGGACATAGCTTAGAGGCTTCATCTGTAGCTAAAGGACTTTCAGTTTTTTCAGATAGAATAGGAGAAAAGATAGCTTCTGATGTAGTTACTTTAGTAGATGATGGTTCAATAGTCAATTCTTGGGGTTCCCTTGGAGTAGATGATGAAGGTATGAGAACACAGAAAAATATTCTTATTGAAAATGGTATCCTAAAGGGATATATGATAGATAAATTAAATGCTAGACGAATGAATATGAACCCTACAGCTTCAGGAAGAAGACAAAGCTATAGATTTTCTCCAACTGCTCGTATGACAAATACCTATATAGATAAAGGTACTAGTACAAAAGAAGAGATAATCGAAAATACAGAGAAGGGTTTATTTGCTAAATATATTTCAGCGGGTTCAGTAAACCCAGCTACAGGAGATTTTAACTTCTCCCTATCAGAGGCATATTTAATTGAAAATGGTAAAATAACGAAACCAGTTAAGGGTGCAACTTTAATAGGTAATGGTAATAAAATCCTTCAAGACGTAGATATGGTAGGAGATAATCTTCAGATTGGGCAAGGTTATTGTTATGCAGGTAGTGGAGCATTATTCATTGGTGCAGGACAGCCTACCCTTAGGGTTAAGACCATGACTGTTGGCGGAAGGGAGGAATAGGAATGGATAGAGATAAATTAATATCTTCTTTATTTGAGAAGGGTAAGGCCTATGATATAGAGGAAATGGAAGTCTATATAAGTAAAGATTCTTCAGTGGATTTTAATATATATGAGGGAGAATTGGAAAAATATATAGTGGCAGAAGAAATAGGTCTATCCTTAAGAGGGATTTATAATGGAAAAATGGGCTATTCCTATACTGAAAAGCTGGCAGAGGAAAATTTAGATGAGCTGATAAAAAATTTAATTCAATATGCAGAGAATAACCATAATGAGACGATAGAAAAGATTTCTTCCCAAACACTAGGAGTAGAAGAATTTATTCCACGGGAAAATCTACTTAATAAATATAGTGAAGAAGACAAAATAAATTACTTATTTGATTTAGAAAAAAGAGCCTATAGTGTAGATACAAGAGTAAAAACCATAAGCCAATGTAGCTATGGCGAGAAGACTGAAAGTGTATATATTAGAAACACTAAAGGTCTAGAATTAGAAGATAGTCATACTATAGGTACAATAAATCTTGGAGCTGTTACAGAAGAGGGAAGGAATATGCAGACAGGGTATTCTCACTACCTATTCAATGACCTTAAGGAAGAATATAAGGAGATACTTATTAAGGATAGTGTAGGAGACGCATTGATGATGCTTGGAGCAGAACCAATAGAGTCTTCTAATTATGAGGTAATCCTTAGAAACAATGTGGCAGCAGATATGTTTAGTAGTTTTTTGCCAATATTTTTTGGAAGTAATGTTCAAAAGAATTTATCTTTAATGAAGGGAAAAATCGGCACTGAAGTAGCAGTGGATTTTTTCAATATAATAGAAGACCCTTTGATGGAAGATGGAAAATACTATAGAACTTTTGATGATGAAGGTACTTTAACTAATAAAAAATATATAATAGAAAAAGGAGTATTAAAGACTTTTCTCTATAATAATAAAATTGCTGAGAAGGAGAATACTTCTTCTACAGGAAATGGATTTAGAGATTCACATAAATCCTCTATTGACATAATGAGTACAAATATGTGTATTGAAGAAGGAAATAAATCTTTAGAAAATATGATTAAATTCATGGAAAAGGGTATAATTATTATAGATATTGATGGACTACATGCAGGAATCAATCCTACATCTGGAAACTTCTCTTTATTATCTAAGGGATTATTAGTGGAAGATGGAAAAGTAGTCAGACCACTTTCTCAAATAACCATGGCAGGAAACTTGTATGAGATGCTAAAAAATATTAAGAGCATTGGAAATGATACTAAGTTTTGTCATCCAAGTTCAAACTATTTTGGCTCCCCTTCAATTTTGGTGGGCAAACTAACAATAGCTGGTAAGTAAAATTTATATACCAATTCTATACTTACAACATATACTTACAACATTGAATCACATAATAAAAACGAGTGGAGACTAATCTTCACTCGTTTTTTAGTAAAAACAAAATATTTTAAATAAAATTACTAAAGTAAAGGTAGGTGAAAAGGGGTAATAAAAAACTATAAAAAATAGTAGTGTCTTAATACAAGAAAAAAATAGCTTTTGTATAGTGAAGGAGGTAAATAAATGAAAGTATTGATTACAGGATTTGATCCCTTTGGAGGAGAAAAGATAAATCCTGCCTATGAGGCAATAAAAGATTTAGAAGATAATATTGGTGGGGCAGAAATTATAAAAAAAGAAATACCTACTGTCTTTAAGAGATCCATAGTGGAATTAGAAAAGGCAATAGAGGAAGAAAAACCAGACATAGTTATATGTGTTGGTCAAGCTGGTGGAATATATGATATTACCTTAGAAAGGGTGGCTATAAACATAGATGATGCAAGAATATCAGATAATGAAGGAAACCATCCTATAGATGAAAAAATATTTGAAGATGGTGAAAATGCATATTTTGCATCTATACCTATTAAAGCTATGACTCAGGAAATAAGAAAAGGAGGAATACCTGCTAGTATTTCCAATACTGCTGGAACCTTTGTATGTAACCATATTATGTATGGATTATTATATCTAATTGACAAGAAGTTTCCTAATTTAAGAGGAGGATTTATTCATGTACCTTTTCTACCGGAGCAAGTTGTAGATAAAGGAAATGTTGCTAGTATGAGTACAGCAAATATTACAAAAGCCTTAAAACTAGCTATCGAAGGGGCATTAAAATATAAAGAGGATATAAAGGCACAGGAAGGAAAAACTCATTAATAAAATAATCAGGCCTAGCCCTGATTATTTTATTTTAGGTATTTGTCAAACCAATTGGTTATTTCTTCTAATCTTTTAATTCTATGTTTTGGCTTTCCAGATCTGCTTAGTTCATGGTTTTCTCCCTTAAACATACATAATCTAGAATCTACTCCATGATACTTTAGGGAAGTAAACATTTGAATACCTTCTGGTAGCCAGCATCTATAATCTTCCTCTGAATGAATAAATAAAGTAGGTGTAACTACCTTATCTGCATATTTCATAGGAGAGTGGAACCATAGTTTTTCCACATCAGACCAAGGTGTAGCAGCATTTTGATCTTCTACAAAATAATATCCTATATCTGTAGTACCAAACTTAGAAATCCAGTTAGAGATAGATCTTTGAGAAGCAGCTGCCTTAAATCTATTGGTGTGGCCTATTATCCAGTTAGTCATAAACCCACCATAGGAACCACCAGTTACTCCAACTCTTTCCCTATCTATAAAAGTACATTTTTCTAGGACTAAATCAGTAAACTTCATTATATCATCATAGTCTATAGTACCATATTTACCTCTTATGTCTGAAAATTCATTGCCCTTACCATCACTACCCCTTGGGTTGCAGAAGAATACAACATAGCCTTCATTTGCCCAGTATTGCATTTCATGGTAAAATATATCTCCATAAACTGTTTTAGGACCGCCATGGATATTTAATATGGCAGGATAAGTTTTACCTTCTTCAAAGTCTACAGGTTTCATTATCCAACCATCTATAGTAAGGTTATCATTTTCAAAGCTTAAATGCTCTGGTTGAGATAATTTTTTATCTGTCATTACCCATTCGTTTAAAGAAGTTAATTGGGTCTCTGTTTTATTTTCCAAGGCATATAGTTCTTGAAGTCTAAGGCCTCTAAGACCTATGAATTTAATCTTTCCATCTTTCACATCAAATCCATCTATAGAGCCTTTACTCTCTGTAAGTTTTTCTATATGTCCATCTTTATCTATTCGATTAATATATGAATTGCTTCCTTCAGTAGTGGTAAAATATAAATAATCTTCATCTACCTTAATGGAAGTATTTCCACCGTATCTACAGTCAGAACCAACGGAATTCCAAAGCCCGTAATCAAAATCATCAGAAGATATTCTATGACAATTTTCACCATTTAATTCCATTAGGAAGAAATGAGGATTTTCATTTAGCCCATAGGATTTCATATCCTTTCCAGCAAAGATTATTTTGTCTCCTAAGAAATCAGCATATGAATAATTAAATGTTTCTTCATGGTTTAATTTTTCTAAAGTATTTTCCCTGATATTACATATAGATATATCAGAGCTTCTAGAAGCTTTATCTGTATAGGAGTTAGAGATCATAACTAATTTAGTTTTGTCTTTATTTAATTTTACACTATTTATATCAGTAAATTCATCTGTAATAGGAGTAAGTTTTTCATCCTTAAAATTATATAGATAAAGTCTATTTCTCTTTTTATTTATAAATCCCATACCGTTTCCCCAAAAAGGAATTTCATCTAATACTTCGTAATCCTTATCTTCTTCCATTTGTTTTATGGCTTTTTCCTTATCTTCACCTGATAATTCTTTAAGGTTTGGCTTATTATATTGAAATGTAGCAGTAAGTAAAAGATTGTCTTCGTCTATAAACTCTATGGAATTTACATTAAGGGGAACTTCAAATGATTTAGTAGCTTCTCCGCCGCTAAGGTTGATTTCATAATATGAAGTGAAGTCTTCTTTCTTTTCTTTTCTTTCTTTATCTTTTTTAGATCTCATGGCAGGGAAAATAATAGTATTATCATCTTTCCATATAAAAGATCTTTCTTCATCTAAGGATGTTAATTTTAACTCTGATTTGTTGTCTTCATCATAGATATGAATATTGGATAAATATTTGTTTTCATCTACATCTATTTCGTGGAGTACAAAACCGGTTTTTTTGCCATTGGGTGAAGCTTTAATGCCTGATAAAAATTTATACTTTGTAAAATCATCTAATTTTAATTTTTCCACGGACATCCCTCCAATAATTTCTTTAGTGTATCTAAATAATATTATATACCATTTATTGGAGAATTTGAAATATTTTTTAATTTGTAGGAAATTTAAAATATATAATGAATTATATAAGCAGAATTTTATTATAAAAATAATTTTGAGTCTTTTAGTCTATAGTTTATTTAGAGAATTTTTTATATAATTAAATAAAAAGCTATATTGATTGGAGAGATTAATATGACAAAGCTTACTTTAGAATATATAGTCAATAAAGTTGACGATATGAAAGCATTGCCTGAAATTATAAATAAACTAATAGCATTAACTGATGATCCAGATTCCACTGTTCAGGATATGGAGAAGGTAATTTTACAAGATCAGGTATTGACTACCAAGATCCTTCGTCTTGCTAACTCTGCTTACTATGGATATGCAAGAAAGATTTCTACTGTATCCCAAGCAACTATTTTGTTAGGATTTCAAGCTATAAAGGGTATAGCTCTTGCTTCTACAGTAAGAACATATCTAGTGGATGAGCTAAGAGGATATTCTCTAGACAAAAATGAACTATGGTCACAATCTCAAACCTGTGCCATAATATCAAGATTTATTGCCAAAAGTATAAAATATTCTAATCCAGAGGAGGCTTATATTGCAGGACTACTTAGAGATATTGGTAAGACTGTATTGAATCAACATATGGAGAAGGAATATATGAAAGTGTTATCAAAGATGGAAGAAAATAAAATATCTTTTTTAGATGCTGAAAAGGAAGTTTTAGGTTTTGGGCATACAGAAATAGGTGAGAAGATAGCTGAAAAATGGGATTTCCCTAAGGAGTTAGTAGAAGCAATATGCTATCATCATACCCCAGAACTAGCAAATATAAATCCACTTTTAGTTTCAATAGTTCATATTGCTGATGCTATTACTATGATGATGGGAATAGGTCTTGGACTTGATGGATTATCTTATAACTTATCTTCTGTAGCAATAGATAAGTTAAGCTTAGATGAAACACAATTTCAGACAATTATATCTCAAGTGGCCGATTTAGTAATAGATGAAGAGAGTTTTTTAGTCACATAAAAAAGCAGATAATTTTATCTGCTTTTTTTAATATATGTAATATAGTGTAGTAAAGGAGCGTGTATAGATATGAAAAAAAGTTACTCAAGGATTACAATGTTTGGCATAATTATAGTCATATTTTTGTTTATTTATATGATAAGGTTTAGCATTATGAGAAATACCATTATTGATATAGTCGGAAATAATAATATGTGGAAAGCATCATTAAATATGCAAATAGGCTATAATAATGAATTAGTGATTACACTGACAACAGAGAAATTTGAACCACCATCTGAAATTTTTGTCGATATTTTGGTTAAAGATAAAAGTGTATACACCGATAAATTAGAAATAGAAGATAATAATTTTTCCCAATTTGGTATATATAAGTGCAATTTCAATTCTATTAAATATTTAGAAAAAAACTATAAAGATGTGTCTGTTACTGTAAGTGTCAATGATGAACTGATAACAATTCCATTAAATTCAATCAAAACAAATTAAAATGTATAGTTTATTTTGAAGTACAAACAACTATGGATGGTTCTGTTGGTATAGATATTCCAGGATTTTCTTTTACAGGAAATATAGACGGTGTGAAATATTATTTATCAGATACTGTAAAAGGAACAAAAACTTATTCAGTAAGATAATGAGCTCAAAGATATTATTATCCTATTTGACTAAAATCTAAATAAATCATATGTAGATGATCCAATCAAAAAGCTGATAACCATTGGGACATTTAGTCCCGATGGTTATCAGCTTTTTTTAAAGGATTCTAAGTGTATTATACTACATTCATGTTTTTTATTGTTTCGCACCTCTAGGAAATTTAATATGATTTTTCCAAGGGATGTTAATTTTATTTCATAATGTGGATAAAGATTACATTTTATAATTCCTAAGAATTGTAAATACATATGATATTCAAAGAAGAAACCAGGATAATTCGTAAAGAATCCTAGTATATTGCTTATTTCATAATTAATATTTTCCTTTAGTGAGGATAAGGATTTAATTAAATTTTTCTTAATATTTTCTAAGGCTGATGAATTATTTATATTGGAAACGTGAGATATAAAATTATTGTTCCAAATATATTGGAAGAACAATGTATATTTATCTTCGTCTCTTAGCCTTAAATAATTAGATCCTTTATTAGATACCAATAGTTTATTTCCATCAATAGACATTAGCCCTAAATAAATGGAGAAGTTATAAAACATATGGATTAAGGGAAAGTCCTGTTGATTAGGCGAAGATTTATCTGTATAATTACCTAATTCTAGAATTTTGTTTATTTCTATAAGGTTTTTCCTCTTAATAAATTTATTTTTCTCCGTCAGCTCCAGGGGTCTATCTAACATATAAAGAATGAATTTATCATAGTCCATTACAAGAGAGATGGAATCCTCATTTAGAAAATCTGATAGAGTATTGGATAACTCCCTATCTATTACAAAGGGAGATTTTATCATTTTAAATTTATCTATAAAGTCAAATCTAGACTCACTGATACTTAATAGCTCCTTATATGCCTCTTTATAATCTACACTTTTGATACTTAGAAACCTTAAATAGTTCTTAAATGTAGATATATATGAGTTTAAATCCTCCTGTGACATTATAAATCCATCATTTATGGCTTCAGTGAAAAAGAAATTTAGGTCTATTTGATCTAAATCATATAGTGTCAAGTCTTCATCGGCTAAATAATACTCAAAGAAGTCGATTAGATTTGCCACATATTTCTTTATCATGGTCTTAGATGTTTTTAAACTTAAGTAAGATTCAAATTCATCTATTTCGTCATATAGAATAGATAAAATATCTTCATCCATTTCCATCGCCTTAAAGATACAGTTTGTATATATTCTATATAGATTTATACTATGTTTTTTTAGATATTTATTCATAGTAAGGTTTGTAGAGCTTAGTCTTATTCTATTGAAGTCAATAAATACTTCTTCTAAAAATGTAGACTTTATAGAAGAAGGTAAGAAGCTAATATCTCCTATGAATGTAATATGCCCTAAAAGATTTCCTACTCTAGCTAGGGCTAAGTCACCGACAGATATATTAGATACAAGGTCTGGTTCCCAAATGTTATATGTTTTATTTTCAAATAGATCAGCTACTTCAATAAACTCCCCTTTAGTATCAAGGATTTCAAAAAGAGAGATATTAGATCTATTTCTTTCATATAATACTTCTTTTTCTTGTGGTGTTAATTTATTAGATTTTTCCTTTAGAAATTTTTCAATAAAGGTTTTGCCATCTTTACCTATGAAATCTATACTTATCCATACATTAAAGGCTATACTGTGCTTTTGTTCTCCAAAATCAGGATAGAAAAACTCCAGTGTATCTAATATGGTTTCATCTTGTATTTCTTCTGATATATAATTTAACAACTTTTTAGTTGCAGACATATCAATTTTTTGTATTTGTTTATAATTAAACTCCGTCATATTTCCCCCCAAAATTTGCTTACCAATAATCCTTTGTTAGAATATATTATATACTATTAAAAGAAGAATTGCACAATAAAAATGTTAATTATAAATTTTGAATTGTAAGTCAAAAGAAAAAAATCTTCTTAAAAAAGAAGATTTTTTTAATTATGGTTAAATATCTGATAACTGGGTCATGGACTTGTTCTTCTCCCAAGCGTGGAGAAGTAATGCTACTCCTATGACTCCATAGGCTATAAATACCCTAAAATATTCACCGATTTGAGCATTACCCATTAGGTTTTGACCTGCAAGGGGAGATATAATAAATAATAGATGGAACAAGAAAGTTCCTATAAATGCCTCTTTCCAAGAAGCTTTATCTACAGAGGCTCCACCTATTAAAAGGGAGGCGACAGCAAATAATCCGACTTGCTCATGGTTACTATAGGTATTTAATGTGCCCATGTTTTGAAGATAAACTATTTGTCCCCAAGCTGCTAATACTGTTGAAATTATAATGGATATAATCCTAGTTCTATCTACATCAATACCAGAAACACTTGCTATATGCATACTTTGTCCGACAGCCCTCATTTCCTGGCCTAATTTAGTTTTAAGGAAGAAGTAAAGACCAATAAATAACAATAAAGTTATTATAAATGTAAATATGGGATATGTTGTAAAGTTACCAAATATAAAGCTATCGAAGGATTTTCTAACTATATTTAAATCTATTGTATTTCTAAGACCAGTTCCTGTAGACATTAACATATTTGGATTACTAAAAGGTATAACTCTACCAGCTAATACTATGAAAACCAGTTGATATATACCATTGGCAAAGAATCCGAGAATCATTGATGTAATCATTTCTTTTCCCTTAGCCTTATTAAGAACTTTCCCAACTAAATAACCGAAGAGTATGGCCACAGGAGTGGAAATCAGCAGTGCAAGAAATAGTCCTCCAATTCCACCTATATTATAATTCATTATAACTATAAGCCCTATTTGTCCAGCCATAGCTCCTAAAACTATACCAAAATTTAGCCCCATACCTGATATAACAGGTATTATAAGGGAAAGAACTAAGATCAAGTTCCTAGAAAGCCTAAAGACCATTTCATTAAAAAGAAAATTAACTGGAAGTCCTGATAAAAAGAAACCACCTAAGCAAAGGACTAAGAATACTATTGGAACCATCATGCGGCTTCACCTGCCTCTCTAGTTAATGCATAAAGGATTATACCGTTACTTATGATAATTCTTATGATTTCAGCCATACTTCCCTCTGAAAGTATATTAATTACAGGAAGTGCTACAACTAATAGCCCCTGAAACAGGAAAGTTCCTATGATTACATGGATTATCTTTGCCTTGTGTAAAGTAGCACCTCCAATCAATATAGATGCAGCAGCAGGGAGAGCCACATATAAAGGTGCATTGTATAATTGTAGGAAGCCAAAGGACTGGCTATATATTATAATACCAATTGCAGCAAGTACTGTAGATAAGATTATACCTAATAATCTTTGTTTATCTACATTTACACCATTTGAAGCAGCAAAGGCTTCAGAACTACCTGCTACTTTCATGGCAGTACCTTTTTTACTCTTTGAGAAAATCCATACAATAGATGCGAGGATTACAAAGGTAAGGATTAGTCCTGTAGGAAAGACTATATTTCCTATTTTAAAAGCTAAGAATTTGTCAAGAACTCCACCCATGGAAGATTCCATAGAAAGAGTAACACGAAGACCTGTTCCACCCATGGCCCAAATTAGCTCTGGGTTTTTAAAGGGAGCCACTAGCCAAAATATACACATAAAAGATACAATAGAGTAGCCAAAGTAGTTACCTACAGTCATTTCCTGTCCCTTTACTTTATTTAGCATCAATCCATATAAATATCCACCAATAATAGCTAGGGGAATGGCAATTGCTAAAGCCACAAATAGACTAGCAAAGCCAGAAAGACCTAGTTCGATACTTACTAAAGCACCAATAAGTCCAAAGATTACTCCAAGGGGTAGATTAAAGTTAACACCTATACCTGATTGGATAGAAGGCACCATGGCCAAAACTAAAATAGCGTTCATACCAAATCTAGTAAAAATATCTTGCCATATACCAGACATGGGAAGTTTTAAAGTGGCTGCTGTAATTAATAATATTATTAAAAATGTGGAAATAATTAGTCTCGGAAAACCTATTTTTTTATATATGTTTTTTATATCCATTTAATTCACCACCTCACTTAAATCTTTTCCAGCCATGGCTAGACCAAAGGCTTCATCAGATGCATCTGGTGGAAGGATGGACTGTACCTTTCCTTCAGCAATTATGGCGATTCTATCTGATATTTGTCTTAGTTCAGCTAATTCACTGGAAGTAATGATTATAGTCATGTTAAGTTCCTTATTTAATCGAACCAATGTATCTAATACTAATTTCTTAGCACCTATATCAATTCCGCGAGTAGGCTCTGATACTAGAAGAATTTCAGGGTTTAACGTAAGCGCACGGGCAATACACACCTTTTGTTGATTGCCACCAGATAAAAATCTTGTATATTGATTGGGTCCTGTACAGCGAATATCTAAATCCTTTATCATTTGCTCTGCGTGGGATTTGATTTCTTTTCCATTAACTAGTTTTAAAGGACCAATATTTTTTATAAATTTTTCTTTAATTTCAAGGGAAGTATAGGCTATGTTAAAATCAATTGACTCATCTAATAAAAGACCAACACCTTTTCTATCTTCGGAAAGAAAAGCCACAGAATGGTTTAACATTTCCCTAGGGTTGTTTAAAGGCATTTCTTCTCCATCTTTTAATATATTTCCTTGAGTCGGGTATAGTCCCATAATTCCATTGGCAATACCTATTTTGCCTTGGCCTGCTAGTCCACCTAAGCCCAGGATTTCACCTTTCTGTATCTTGAGATTAATCCCCTTAACTCTTTCACCAGGCATATTTACATATAAATCTTTTAATTCTAGAAATGGTTTATCATCTAGATTAACAGTGTTTTTATCTGAGGTTTCGAAGGATATTTCCCTACCTACCATGAGTCTAGCCATTTCCAAAATATCTACATCCTTAGTTTCGATGGATTTGACTAAGGAACCATCACGAAGAACAGTAATAGAATCTGTTACCTGTTTGATTTCATCTAGTCTATGGGTAATGAAAAGAATTGCTATTCCCATATCAGATAGTTTTTTTATTACTTCTAAAAACTGTGAGGCTTCAGATTCTGTAAGTACAGCTGTTGGTTCATCTAATATTAAAAGCTTTAGATTTGTTTTATCAATTTCTCTAGCAATTTCAATGAATTGCATATAACCAACAGGTAGCCCCGCTACTGGAAGGTATTCATCTATTGTCATATTTAATTTATTTAATGCTTCTCTGGATTCTTCTTTCATTTTAGGCAAATCCAATTTTTTTAGCTTAGGACCAAGAATTTTAGAAAAAAATGTATCCTTAGTATTTTCACGATTAAGTTTTATATTTTCTGTAATGGTAAATCCAGGTATAAGCATAAATTCTTGATGTACCATACCTATGCCCATTTTCATAGCATCCATGGGAGTCTTAGGCAAATAAGGTTGTCCATCAAAAGTCATATTGCCTTCGAAGCCTCCCGTAGAATGAATAACAGACATACCGAATAATATATTCATCAATGTGGATTTACCAGCTCCATTTTCTCCTAAAAGACCATGGATTTCTCCTTCTTTAATATTAAGAGAAACTCCTTTAAGGACTTGATTTCCTGAATAAGTTTTAGATATATTTTCCATTTGGAGTAAACTCATTTTAACCCTCCTTTAGTTAAAGATAAGGGAGTCGCTTTCACGACTCCTTAGTCTTAAAATGTTTGTGAACCTAGTACAAATAATAAGAAGTTTGGAGTAGCTTCATTGAACTCTGTAACTTTAACCTCATTTTTTGTATCATTAGTTGCTTCTTTCATATAATTAATCATTGCATCTTTATCAAATTTTTCTATTTTACCTTCAGCATATGCTTTAGCATATTCTACACCAGCTTCGATTATAGCTACGTTTGCAGGTCGATTCCAAGTACCGAATCTTCCAGTACCACCTTTTTCGCCTATTTTAGCAGCTATTTGCTCAGATAAGTAATCTAAGTCTCCAGCCTTATCTTTAGGTATTTGAATACCTAAAGCACCTGGATATGCATGGTATGGTGATGGACAGCATTGTTCAGGATAGATTGCACCTGTTTCGAGAGCTTGTTTAATTAAAGGCTCTTGCATTGAACAGTTAGTACTAAAGAAAGCAGTATCTGTTCCATATTTCTCCACTTGTCTTGGAACATCTTCTAATATAAATTGTTGAGCACCCGATGTACCTGCATCAGATGTTGGATCTGGAGCATCAACTTCTACGAATTCAATACCTAACTTATCACAAGTTTCCTTGAAAGCATCTCTCCTAGCAGATAATAATTCCATAGACATATGTCTTGGGAAGGAGTAATGTACAAATGTTTTAGCTCCCATTCGCTGAGCAGTATGAATTATTGATTCACCACGTTGAAGTTGGTCAAGCTCCAGTGCAATATCTGCACGACTTGCAATCACATCAGGATCTTCATGAGGTACACCTAGAATAAATAATATGTCTGGCCTAGTTTCTTTAACCTTGTCTATAGCTGCAGCAGCCCCAGGAACTGCTTGAACAAAAACTATAGCCTTAACATCTGGATCAGCAGCAAGGGTAGCAACCTGTGATATGGTTGTTTCTTGCTCTTGAGAGAACTTGTCTGGATAAGTAATGTGCTTAATCATTTTGCCATATTTAGCAACCATATTCTCACCAGCGCGGAACTCCTCTTCACCTTGAGAGACAGTTCCAGTTACTATACCAATTTTATAATCCACATCGGAAGATGTGTCTCCGCCACTGGATACAGGTTGTTTAGTTCCACAGCCAGCAGTGAATACTAGAATAGCAACTAATAAAAGAATAAACGTCTTTTTCATAATATCTCCCCCTTATTTTTTATATATTTAACTCCATAAAAGGAGATAAATAATCAAAAAAACATAATTAGACAGAATAGGACAATCATTCTGAAAATTCTAATTAAAAAAATTTCTATAAAAATAGCCCTACTAAGAAAGAAGGGCTCATATTGTTCAAAGTTGTAAGTTATTCAATTAAAGCTTTAGTTCAATGTACAGTTTTTACCATTATATTTTAATATTATTATTTTGTCAATAACAATATTCCTACTTTAAGTAAGTATCCTCACTTTTTCGATTCTATTTTTATCGACGTTCTCTATTATAAATTTAATATTTTCATATTCAATAGTTTCATATTCTTCAGGAAAACGGTCAAGGATTCCAATTATAAAACCACCTATGGAATCGAAGTCTTCAGATTCTATAGTAGTTCCTATCATTTCATTAAGAAGATCAAGCTTTGTACTTCCATCTACTAAATATTCGTCTTCACGAATTACCTCTATTTCTTCATGTTCTTCATCGTACTCATCTTTAATTTCTCCAACAATTTCCTCAACTAAATCCTCTGTAGTTACCATACCAGCAGTACCGCCATATTCGTCTAAAATAATGGCCACAGGAATACGTTTTAGCCTCATTTCATCAAATAGTTCTGCTGTAGACTTAAACTCATGAGTAAAGTATGCGGGTCTAATTATATCTCTTAAATTAAAATTATCTTTATGATCTAAGTAAAGTATAAGTTCTTTTACGTGCATTATACCAATTATATCATCTATATCCTCTTCATATACTGGAATTCTAGAGAAATTCTCTTCCTGTAAAAATTCTAATAATTCCTCATAGGTTGAATTGACATTTACTACAGCCATATTAGTTCGTGGAGTCATTACATCTTTGGCTTGAGAGTCGCCAAACTCAAAAACATTATAAATCATCTGTCTTTCGTCTCCTTCTAATACACCTTCTTCAAGACTTACATTCACAATAGTTTTTAATTCTTCCTCTGTAATTAAAGGTTGATTAGAATTTATAGTACCACCTAGCAATCTAACTAGTCCATTTGTTATAAAAGTAAGAACGGTAATGAAAGGCATTAGAATTATGGTAATTAAATGTATAGGCTTAGCAACTTTAATAGAAGTTTTTTCTGAGTTTTGAGCTGCTAAAGATTTTGGAGTTACTTCTCCAAAAATAAGTATGGATATAGTCATAACTATAGTAGATATTAGTGCTCCCTTGGAGCCATAAATATCAACAGCTATGGTAGTAGCCAAGGCAGACGCTCCAATATTTACTATATTATTGCCTATTAAAATGGCACCTAGTAATTTATTTGGATTATCTACAAGCTTATTGATTAGCTTTGCATTTTTTTCATCATCTTCAACCATTTTTCTTAATCTAATTTTACTCAAAGAGACAAGGGCAGTTTCAGATGCAGAGAAAAAGGCAGAAAGCCCGATAAGAATAAATAAAACTATAATTTGTCCAACCGAATCACCAGACAATACTATCACACTCCAAATTATTATTAATAAATAATATAGTAGATAATATTATTCCCTATTATGATTTATCTACTATTTTAAATATAAGTATAATATTAAATCTTTTATGAGTAAAAATCAAGAAATAAAACATTAATATACTAATTTTATGTAATATTTGGTAAAATAATAATTATAACTATTGAGAGGGGGAAAAGTATGTTAAAGTTTAAAGATTTTAAATATGAAAGACCAGACCTAGGTGAGATCACAGATGAATTTAATGAAGCCTTACAAAGATTTAATGAATCCAAAACTTTTGAAGAGCAAAATCAGGTGATGAAAGAGATCAATAAGATAAGAAATCATGTGGATACTATGTCAACTTTAGTAAGCATTAGACATTCCATAGATACAGAAGATGAATTTTATGCAAAGGAAAATGATTTTATAGACGAAAATAGACCAAAGTTTGAAAATTTAGTTTCTAAGTTTTATAAGGAATTGATTAATTCCAAATTTAGAAAGGAATTACAAGAATATTGGGGAAAACAAGTATTCACTTTAGCAGAACTTCAGCTACAAACATTTTCAGAAGATATAATAGAGGACCTTGTGAAGGAAAATAAATTAGTAACAGAATATGATAAATTAATAGCTTCAGCTAAACTTTCCTTTGAAGGAGAAATAAGAAACCTAAGTCAAATGAAACCTTTCCTAGAATCAAAGGATAGAGATATGAGAAAGAAGGCATCAGAAACTACAACAGAATTTTTTAAAGCCAATGAAGCTGAATTCGATAGAATTTATGATGAATTAGTTAAGGTAAGAGATAAAATGGCTAAGGCCTTAGGTTTTACAGATTATGTAGAAATGGGATATAAAAGATTAGGTAGATCTGATTATGATGCAGCTATGGTTAGTAACTATAGAAGGCAAGTATATGAAGATTTAGTTCCAGTGGCGGCAGAATTAAAGGATAGACAGAGAAAGAGATTAGATCTTAAGGAAATGAAGTATTATGACGAACCATTGGAATATACAACGGGAAATGCAACTCCAAAGGGAGATGCAGATTGGATTATAGAAAATGGAAAGAAAATGTATAAGGAGTTATCTCCTGAAACAGATGAATTTTTTAATTTTATGTTAGATAGAGAATTGTTAGATTTAGTTAGCAAGAATGGAAAAATGGCAGGTGGATATTGTACTATTATCCCAGATTACAAATCACCATTTATATTTTCAAATTTTAATGGTACATCTGGAGATATAGATGTATTGACCCATGAGGCAGGTCATGCATTCCAAACATATATGAGCATGGGATTAGAACTTCCTGAATATGGATTTCCAACATTGGAGGCTTGTGAAATTCACTCAATGAGTATGGAGTTCATCACATGGCCATGGATGGAACTTTTCTTCCAAGATGAAGTAGAAAAATATAAGTTTAGTCATTTATCAGGAGCAGTTACATTTATACCATATGGAGTAACTGTAGATGAGTTCCAGCATTATGTATATCAAAATCCAACAGCAACATCAGAGGAGAGAAAGGCTAAATGGAGAGATATAGAAGGTAAGTACTTACCATTTAGGGATTATGCAGATAATGATTTTCTAAGCAAAGGAACATATTGGTTTAGACAAGGGCATATATTTAGCAGTCCATTTTACTATATAGACTATACTTTAGCTCAAGTATGTGCATTCCAATTTTGGATAAAAATAAGAGAGGATAAGAAAAAGGCTTGGGAAGATTATCTAAGACTTTGCAAAGCTGGAGGAAGTAAGCCTTTCCTAGAATTAGTAGACTTAGCTAATTTAGAAAATCCTTTTAGAGACGGAACAATTAAAAGAGTAGTAGGTCCTATTAAAGATTGGTTAGATGGCGTAGACGATAGCAGTTTTTAATATAATAGATAGCTCCGATTTTTGATGTTTGATATCAGAAATCGGAGTTATTTATTTTCCTTATATTTGTTAAAGTAAAGGCTTTTATTAGCCGATATAGTAAATAGAAGAGGATAAGAGGGGGAAATACAATGCAAATATCTAATGTAAGTCAAAGAACTAATCAGATGCAAAATAATATAACCATGAATAGCAGCAATGACATTGCGGCAAGAAAAGGGAAGCTTGACGAACCAGTTCAAATGGGAAATAAAAGTATTTCAGAGGAAGATGTAATAGGTTTAATAGAAAAGGCAAATAAAGATTTTATAATATATGATAGAAGATTTGAATTTTCAATACATGAAAAGACTAAACAAATAATGGTTAAAGTCATAGATGTAACAACAGATGAAGTAATTAGAGAACTTCCACCAGAGAAGATACTAGATATTGTAGCATCTATGTGGGAAGTTGCTGGGATAATAGTGGATAAAAAAATATAGGGGTGATTTTATGAGTTTAAGAATACCAGGATTAGCATCAGGTATGGATACAGATATGATGGTTGAAAGTATGATGAAAGCAGAGAGATTAAAGGTCAGCAGATATGAACAATCTAGACAAATATCCTTATGGAGACAAGAAGCATACAATAGTATGAACAAGATGTTTGCTAACTTTATATTGAATACTAAGAAGGAATTGGGTTTAAATAAGACAACTAGTACAGGAGCAATATTTGGAAGTTCTTATAAAAATTTGGATTATGTTAGAAAAGCTATATCATCTAATGAGAATGTGGCTACTGTAAAATCTGGTAAGGATACTGTTAATGGAAGCTATAGTATTAAGGTGGAGAGCCTAGCTTCATCGGGCAGTTTTGCCAGTGCTTATATGAAAGATGAACAAGATAAACTTGTGGATGGAATGACTTTTACAATAAATGGACAAGAGATTAAAGTAAACGCATCTGGAGAAAATGTTACAATGTCAGATGTTGTAAAGGCAATTAATGCTAAAACAGAAGACACAAAAGTAACTGCTTTTTATGATTCTAATAATGGAAGAATATTTATGCAGAATACAACAACTGGAAAAGATAGCACAATTGACATTGAAGTAACTACTGATACTGATGGAGAAAGTTTCGTTAAGGCACTTAAAAATACTACCGCTAAATCGATAGATGGAAAAGTATTTGAAGGTGCAAATTTAGAAAATTTAAATGGTGAAAATGCTAAAATCAAATATAATGGAGTAACACTAGAGTACTCTTCTAACAATATAAATTTAAACGGGTTAGATATCGAACTTAAAGCAGAAGGTACTACTAATATAAATGTAGATACCAATGTAGATGGTATATTCGATAAAATTACAAAGCTTATAGATGATTATAACAATCTAGTGGATATGGCATCAGGTGCCATAAGTGAAAAAAGATACTCAGACTATCAGCCTTTATCTCAAGACGAGAAAAAAGCAATGCACGAAGATGATGTAAAGCTATGGACAGAAAAAGCAAAATCAGGTATGCTAAATAGAGATGAAAACCTTACTAGAATTCTTCAAACTGTAAGAAATGATTTATACAGGACTTTAGAGACCGAGGGTAACTTTAAACATATTACACAAATAGGTATAAGCACTGAAAAGTACGCTAAAGGATCAGCAGGTGGTAAACTTCAAATAGACGAAGATAAGCTTAGAAAAGCAATTATGGAAGATCCAGAGGGAGTTATGGAGTTGCTATTTAAGGAAGTCCCGTCAAAGCCTGGCAAACCAAATAAACCGAATCCTGTTGAAAAAGAAGGATTATCAGAGGAAGAACTTGCTAAAGCTATGGAGGATTATAATAAGGACTTAAAATTATACAATGAAGCATTACGTAAATATGAAAAAGAGAATAAAGAATATTTGAAGAAAAATAATGGTATATTCACTACTGTCTACGATAATCTAATAGATGGAATGAAATCTATCATAAACAAGTCTGGTCCAGGAGAAGATGCTGATTTACTTAGAACTGTAAATCCATTTATGTTGACAGATTTTGTAACTTCGAAATCAAGTATATCAGACTTAGATAAAGAAGTAAGTGAAATGGATAGGAGAATAGACAATTTAAATATATTACTTGCAAGAAAAGAACAATCATATTATGCTAAATTTGCAAGTATGGAAAAGGCGCTGGCTCAAATGAATAGCCAAAGTGGCTGGATAGGGCAGCAGTTAATGAAATAATTAAGGAGAGAAGATAATGTCATATGATGCATTAAATAAGTACAAACAAAATAGTATATTGACAGCGACTCCAGAAGAACTTACTCTCATGTTATATGATGGTGCAATTAAGTTTATGAATATTGGGAAGTATAGTATAGAAAATAAGGAATTAGAAAAGGCACATACTTCACTGGTAAGAGCACAGGATATAATTATAGAATTAAACTATTCTTTAGATATGAATCAAGAAATATCTAAGGGATTAAGGGAGCTATATGAATTTGTTTTATCAAAGTTGGTAGATGCAAATATAAATAAGGATATCAAACCTATAGATGAAGCGCTTGATATAGTAAGTGAAATGCGAGATACATGGAGAGAAGTTGTAAAACAGATAAAACAAAAAGTTTATCAGGCTAAGTAGGTGTGGAAATGACTTATGATAATGTAAAAAGAATGATAGAACTTTCAAAAGAAAAAAAATCTATCTTAAATGAGATTCTAGAAATTACTAAATTACAAAAGGATTTCATTGAAAATGAACAAATGGAAGAATTAAATGAAGCACTATTAACAAAAGAGAAGTTAATAGAAAAAATAGATATTATAGATAAGGAATTTCTAAATCTATATAATCAAATAAAAATGGAAGAACAGATAACCAGCTTAGATAAAATCGATATACAAAAATATTCCAATATAAAATCTTTAAAAGAGATTGTCTCAGAAATAAATACAATATTAAATAATATATCGATTATAGATAAGAATAATACAACAAAGATGAAATCCAATGTGGATAAGATAAAGTCAGATTTAAAACAGGTAAAGGAAGCTAAAAGAGCGTATAAGGGATATAACTACGAAGCAGTGGGAAGTATGCTAATAGATGAAAAAAAATAGAAAGGTTAGCCTTTCTATTTTTTTATCAATTTATCCACCACTTGTCCATAATGTATCCACAGGTAAAAACAGTTAAAATTAGATTATAGACAGTTTTGCACAGGTTTATACACATTATCCACAGAAAACATCATGTTAATTGTTGGTTATTGATTTCAAAATGTTGATTATTTATACATATTGTGGATAAACTTGATTAATTTTTAATTTTAATAATTTTTAATTTTGTTATTATATTAATTTTGCGGGTATAATAATACTATAGACAATATAAGCATATAGCTTATATGAAAGGAGTTGGGTTTATGATATTAAAATTTACTGGAAAAAACATGGAAATAACAGATGCTTTAAGAGATGTGACAGAGAAAAAGTTAGGTAAATTGGACAAGTATTTCCAACAAAATATCGAAGGTAATGTAACATTCAGTTCAGAAAAGAACAGAAAGATTATTGAGGTAACCATAAACCTACCTGGCACTATTATTAGGGCAGAAGAGGCAACAGAAGATATGTATGCATCTATTGATAAATCTGTAGATGTATTAGAAAGGCAAATAAGAAAGCATAAGACAAAGCTACAAAAAAGACTTTACAATAATGAAACCATTAGATTTGAAAATATAGTACCTTTGCAGAGTGAAGATGATATTGAAAAGCCAAAGCTAGTTAGAAGGAAAAAATTTGGACTAAAGCCAATGTCATCTGAAGAGGCAATATTGCAAATGGAACTACTGGGACATAATTTCTTTGTATTTATGGATGGAGAAAATGAAGATGTAAGAGTGGTTTACAAGAGAAAAGATGGAAATTATGGAATAATAGAACCAGAAATTTAATATAGATTGGGAAAAGCAGGAGTATATCCTGCTTTTTCTATGTCTATCTTAATAGTTGAAAGAAAATTAAATAAATGTTAAAATAATATGATGGTTATTATATTGAAGGTTGAAAGGTGTGGTTTGAAGTGGCAAGCCTATTTGATAAAATATTTGGAACGTACAGTGATAGGGAAATAAAAAAGATTAACCATCTAGTAGATAAGATAATATCTTTAGATGAGGATATGCAAAAATTAACAGACGAACAACTAAAAGGAAAGACTATAGAATTTAAGAATAGACTAAATAATGGTGAGACTTTGGACGATATTTTACCAGAAGCTTTTGCAGTAGTAAGAGAAGCATCTTATAGAGTAATAGGCCTAAAACATTTTAAAGTGCAGTTAATAGGTGGTATTATCCTACATCAAGGTAGAATTTCAGAAATGAAAACTGGTGAAGGTAAGACTTTAGTGGCTACTTTACCAGCGTATCTAAATGCTTTAACAGGTAAAGGTGTTCATATAATCACAGTAAATGATTATTTGGCCAAAAGAGATAAGGAATGGATGGGTAAGGTTCACGAATTCTTAGGCCTTACAGTGGGTTGTATTGTCCATGGTATAAATAACCTAGAAAGAAAAGCAGCTTATAATTGTGATATTACTTATGGTACAAACAATGAATTTGGTTTTGACTATCTTAGGGACAATATGGTTATCTATAAAGAGGAAATGGTTCAGAGACATTTATATTATGCCATAGTAGATGAGGTAGATAGTATTTTAGTAGATGAGGCTAGAACTCCTCTTATAATTTCAGGGGCTGGAGACAAATCTACTAAGCTTTATGAAGTTGCCGATAATTTCGTAAGAACTCTAACTAGTAGAAAATTAGATCCAAATGAAGACAAACCAGATCCATTTAATAGAGAGATTAAAGAAGAAACTGTAGATTATTTAATAGATGAAAAAGCTAGGTCCTGTTCTATTACTGAAAAAGGTACTGAAAAAGCTGAGTCCTTTTTTGGTATAGAAAACTTATCAGATATGGACAATATGGAAGTAGCTCACCATGTTAACCAAGCATTAAAGGCTAACTCCGTAATGAAAAGAGATATTGACTATGTAGTAAAAGATGGAGAAGTAATCATAGTAGATGAGTTTACAGGAAGACTTATGTATGGTAGAAGATATAGTGATGGTCTTCATCAAGCCATAGAAGCAAAGGAAAGATTAAATGTAAAATCTGAATCAAAGACTTTAGCAACTATTACATTCCAAAACTACTTTAGAATGTATGACAAATTATCCGGTATGACTGGTACCGCTAAAACTGAGGAATCAGAGTTTAGAGAAATATATGATATGGACGTAGTGGAAATCCCTACTAACAGACCAATAGCTAGGGCAGATTTAGCTGATGTTATTTATCGTAATGAAGAAGCTAAATTCAGAGCAGTAGTTAGGGAGATAAAGGAGAAACACGCCACTGGTCAACCAATATTAGTTGGTACCATATCTATTGAAAGATCTGAAATACTTTCAAAACTTCTTAAAAAAGAAGGAGTACCTCATGAAGTATTAAATGCTAAACAACATGAGAGAGAGGCAGAAATAGTTGCTCAGGCAGGTAGATATGGTTCAGTTACCATAGCTACTAATATGGCTGGTAGAGGTACAGATATTACCTTAGGTGGTAATCCAGGATTCCTTGCAAAGCTGGAGATGAAAAAGAAAGGATTTAATGATGAAATCCTAGGTATTGTAGATGGTTTCTACTATGGTGATGATGAGGAAATTTTAGAAGCAAGAGATATATATAAAAAATTATATGATAAATATAAGATTCAAACTGATGAAGAAAATAAAAAAGTAATAGAAGCAGGTGGACTTCATATAATTGGTACAGAAAGACATGAGTCAAGACGTATAGATAACCAGTTAAGAGGTCGTGCTGGTAGACAGGGAGACCCTGGTTCTTCAAGATTTTATATATCCTTAGAAGATGATTTAATGAGGCTATTTGGCGGAGAAAGAATAATGAATTTAATTACTACCCTGAAGATGCCTGAAGACGAACCGCTAGAACATTCTATGTTGACTAAATCCATAGAAAATGCTCAAAGAAAAGTAGAGAGCAACAACTTTGCCATTAGAAAACACGTATTAAAATATGATGATGTAATGAATAAGCAAAGAGAAGTTATCTATGGAGAGAGAAGAAAGGTATTAGAAGGAGAGAATATTCGTTCTCATATTCAAGAAATGATTAAATCCTTAGTAACAGACAATGTAGAGATGTATACTAGTCAAAGTAAATATCCAGAAGAGTGGGATATGGAAGGATTAGAAAATTATTTAATAAATCTCTTTAGTTTTGATAAAGGATTTTTATCATTTGATGACATAGAAAGCCTTACTAAGGAAGATTTAATAAATAAGATAATGGAAATAGCTGAAGAAAAATATAGGGCTAAGGAAACGGAATTTGGTGAAGAAAGATTTAGAGAAGTAGAAAGGGTAATTCTGCTTCAAATAGTAGATAGTAAGTGGATGGATCATATAGATGCCATGGATCAATTTAGACAGGGAATTGGACTTAGAGCCTATGGACAAGAGGATCCAGTTCGTGCATATCAAAATGAAGGCTATGATATGTTTAACGAAATGACTCATAGTATTTGGGAAGACACAGTAAGGCTTTTATATGGGGTACAAAGTCCAGAAAAAGTTCAAAGAAAGAAAGTAGCAGAGCCTATATCTACTAATGCTGATCAAATAAATACAACTATAGTGAATAAGGAATCAAAAATAGGCAGAAACGATCCTTGTCCTTGTGGCAGTGGCAAGAAGTATAAAAAATGTTGTGGACAATAAAAAGTAGTAAATAGTGAATAGGTATCAGTAGTTCACTAAAAAAATGAGGTGATATATTGCAAGATATTTATTTAGATAAAGAAAGACTTCATGATATAAAAGATATGGTTAAAGAATTAGGTGTTTCACTTTGACATTGAGGGGCTAAGGGAGAAAGGGCTTGATTTGGAGCAGAAATCCTATGAAGAGGATTTTTGGAAAGATGTGGATACTGCACAAAAAACTATGCAAGAAATTAAGGCCCTTAAAAATCAGATAGAAGAATATGAAGGGTTGATAAATTCCATAGAGGATTTAGAAGCCCTTATGGATTTAGTCCTAGAAGAAGAAGCCTATGATATGTATAAAGAAATAGAAAAAGGGCTTGATGACATAGCTGAAGAGGCAGACAAATTTAAGTTAAATACTTTGCTTTCAGGAGAATTTGATAAAAACAATGCTATTCTTTCTATACATTCAGGAGCTGGAGGACTTGAGGCTCAAGATTGGGCTGAAATGCTTTTAAGGCTATATAGAAGATGGGCAGAAGGTAAAGGATTTGGAGTTGAAACACTAGACCTTTTAGCTGATACAGAAGGCGGTATAAAATCTGTGACTCTTCTTATTAAAGGATATAATGCCTATGGATATTTGAAGTCAGAAAAGGGAGTCCATAGATTAGTGCGAATATCCCCCTTTGATTCAGCAGGTAAAAGACATACTTCCTTTGCAAGTATTGATGTATACCCTGAAATAGAAGGTGAAGTAAATATTGAAATAAGTGCTTCCGATTTAAAGATAGATACCTATAGGGCTGGTGGTGCTGGTGGGCAGCACGTTAATACTACAGATTCTGCCGTAAGGATAACTCATATTCCTACTGGAATTGTAGTTCAATGTCAAAATGAACGTTCACAGACTACAAATAGACAAACAGCTATGAATATGCTAAAGGCTAAGCTTATTCAATTAAAGGAAGAAGAACAAAAAGAAAAGATTGAAGACTTACAGGGAAGCTATAGCCAAATAGCTTGGGGGTCTCAAATAAGATCTTATGTATTCCATCCTTATAGTATGGTGAAAGATCATAGAACAAATATGGAAGTTGGAGATGTATATGGAGTAATGGATGGAGATATAGATATTTTTATAAATGAATATTTAAAACAAAAATCCCTTTCATAGAAGGGATTTTGACTTTTATGGAGAATAATAGATATAGTAAATTAATTGAAGGGAAGATGGATATGGATATTTTAAAAGTACTTACTGATGAGTTTAAACTAAAACCTTTTCAGGTAAAAAACACAGTGGAATTATTAGATGAAGGTAATACCATACCTTTTATAGCCAGATATAGAAAGGAACAAACTGGAGAATTACAGGATATGGTTATTAGAGATTTATCCAATAGACTTACATATTTGAGAAATTTAGAAGCCAGAAAAGAAGAAGTTATTAGATTAATTGATGAACAAGGAAAATTAACAGATGAACTAAAAAATGATATTCTAACATCAGATACATTACAAAGAATAGATGATTTATATAGACCATTTAGGCCAAAGAGAAGGACTAGGGCAACTATTGCTAAGGAAAAGGGACTTGAACCTCTTGCAGATATTATTTTCAATCAAACTTTAAATGGTGAACAATTTAGAGAATCCATTGTTGCTTTCGTAGATGAAGAAAAAGGAGTAAATAACGAAGATGAGGCCTTGGCAGGAGCCATGGATATTATTGCAGAAATAGTATCAGATGATGCTAATAATAGGGAATTTATTAAGAAAATCATAAATAATAAGGGGATTTTAACTACAGATGCAGTAGATAAAGAAGAAAAAACTGTATATGAGATGTATTATGATTATAAAGAGCCTGTAAAATCAGTGGCTAACCATAGAATATTGGCCATAAATAGAGGAGAAAAGGATAAGAAGCTAAAGGTAAGTTTAGATATGGATGGAGTAGATTTGGCTGAACTATTAATCGAAAGATTAGTGAAGGATAAAAACAAGGACACTGCCTCATATATACAAAGAGCCATAGAAGATGGATATAAGAGACTTTTATTTCCTTCATTAGAAAGAGAAATAAGGAACAATTTAACTGAAAGGGCAGAAGAAGAAGCCATAAAAGTATTTGCATTAAATCTAACACCATTAATTATGCAGCCACCTATTAAGGGGAAAAATGTAATGGCCATAGACCCGGGATTTAGAACTGGATGTAAAGTTGCAGTAGTAGATGAAACAGGGAAGATGATGAGTTATACTACAGTATATCCTACAGAGCCTCAAAATAAAGTGGAAGAAACAAAATCTAAATTAAAGGATCTAATTAAAGAATATAATGTAGAATTGATTTCCATCGGAAATGGTACAGCTTCTCGTGAAACTGAAATGGTAGTAGCTGAAATGTTAAAAGAAATAGATAAAGAAATATCTTATATAATAGTCAGTGAAGCAGGTGCATCTATTTATTCTGCATCAGAAGTAGGTATAAAGGAATTTCCAGACTTAGATGTATCTATTAGAGGGGC
Organism: Tissierella sp. MB52-C2; assembly: GCF_030931715.1. Classification (NCBI taxonomy): domain Bacteria; kingdom Bacillati; phylum Bacillota; class Tissierellia; order Tissierellales; family Tissierellaceae; genus Tissierella; species Tissierella sp. MB52-C2. The sequence goes on along the minus strand of NZ_CP133261.1, from coordinate 2,861,002 downwards.
AGTATCCATTGGTAGAAGATTACAAGATCCAATGGCAGAATTAGTAAAAATAGAACCAAGACATATAGGGGTAGGTCAATATCAGCATGATTTAAATCAAGGCAAACTTGATGAGGCTTTGACTGGAGTTGTTGAGGATTGTGTAAATACTGTTGGAGTAGATCTAAATACTGCCAGTTCATCTTTACTAAAGTATGTAGCTGGAATATCCACTAGGGTTGCCAATAGCTTAGTTAAGGCTAGGGAAGAAAAGGGTAAGTTTAGTAATAGAAAAGAACTTCTTAAGGTGAAAGGATTAGGGGAAAAGACATTTATCCAATGTGCAGGGTTCTTGCGTATTCCAGGCGGAGATAATCCATTGGATAATACGGGAGTCCATCCAGAGTCTTATGAAGTAGCAGAAAAACTATTAAAGATGGATTATACTAAGGAAGAAATAGAAAAAATAGCAGAAGAGTTAAATGTAGGAGTACCTACTCTTGAGGATATAATCAAGGAATTGGAAAAACCAGGGAGAGATCCAAGGGATGAGATGCCAAAGCCTATTTTAAGACAGGATGTACTTAAGATTGAGGACTTAAAAGAAGGCATGGAGCTAAATGGAACCATAAGAAATGTAGTGGATTTTGGTGCATTTGTAGATATAGGAGTAAAAGAGGATGGATTAGTGCATATATCACAGCTTTCCAATAAATTTATAAAACATCCTAAGGAAGTAGTTAAAGTAGGAGATGTGGTTAAGGTTAGGATAATAGAAGTAGATATGGAAAGAGGTAGAATTGCATTAAGTATGAAGGAAGTTTAAAAGCAGTGAATAGTTAAAGACAGTGAAGAAGGTTTGCTATCCTAAGTGTAACGAAGGATCAGATGTTTTTCCTGTCTTTTAAATAATTATTGAATTATCGAAATATTATATATATAATATTACTTAGAGTAACGAAATAAAAAATAGGGGGAAATTATAATGGTATTTATTAAAAATGGTACAATATATACTATGGCAGGAGAAGTAATAGAAAATGGTTCAATCCTTATAAAAGAGGGTAAGATAGTAGAAGTAGGGAAAGACATTATTGCTCCATTAGATGCAGAGATAATTGATGCAGAAGGCAGGATGGTAACTCCGGGATTCATAGATGCCCATTGTCATTTAGGTATGTGGGAAGAAGGCATAGGATTTGAAGGTAGTGATGGAAATGAAATGACAGATCCTGTAACTCCACATATGAGAGCTATTGATGGGATTAATCCTATGGATATTTCCTTTAGGGAAGCCTATGAAGGAGGAGTAACTACTGCCGTAACTGGTCCAGGTAGTGCTAATGTAATAGGTGGTACTTTTGTAGCCATAAAGACTTATGGTAATAGAATAGATAATATGATTATAAAAAATCCTATTGCTATGAAAATTGCCTTTGGTGAGAATCCAAAAAGAGTATATAATGGACAAAATAAAACTCCTATGACTAGAATGGCAACAGCTGCCATACTTAGGGATACATTATTTAAGGCAAAATCTTATATGGAAAAAAAGGAAAAAGCAGAAGAAACGTCAAAGATGCCTGATTACGATATAAAAATGGAAGCATTAATACCAGTACTCAAAAAAGAAATTCCTTTAAAGGCCCATGCTCATAGAGCTGATGATATATTTACGTCCCTTAGAATAGCTAAGGAGTTTGATGTAAATATTACATTAGATCATTGTACAGAGGGGCATTTAATAGTTGATGAACTAGTGAAAGAAGGAAAGCCAGCCATAGTAGGACCAACATTCGGCAATAGATCTAAATTTGAATTACAAAATAAATCCTTTGATACTCCAAGGGTATTAACTGAAGCAGGAGTTAAGGTTGCCATAACTACAGACTCACCAGTAATTCCTTTACAACACCTACCATTATGTGCAGGATTAGCTCATAACGCAGGACTTTCTGAAATAGATGCATTAAAGGCAATTACAATAAATCCAGCAGAAATAGTAGGATTACAAGATAGAATAGGAAGTATAGAAGTAGGAAAAGATGCAGATATAGCAATATTTGATGGAAACCCTATTAAAGATATAGACGCTAAGACTTATGTTACAATAATCAATGGAGAAATAGTTTATAAAAGATAAAAGATAATAGATTGACCTAAGGAGGTGCTTTTGTGAAATTAGGTTTTATAGTTAATCCCATTGCAGGAATGGGGGGGAGAGTAGGACTTAAGGGGACTGATGGTCCAGAAGTTCTAGAAAAAGCAAAAAGTCTAGGTGCAACACCTGAATCACCAGAAAAGGCAAAAAAAGCATTAAAGGAATTATTACCTATTAAAGATAAATTGGAAATTTACACTTATCCAGGGGCTATGGGAGAGGATGAAGCCATAGAATTAGGATTCCAACCAATAGTTTTGAAACAAGATAAGGAAGGTTTTGGTCCAGAAAATACAGAGGAAGCTGCTAAAAAGATGATAGCAAGTGGAGTAGACTTAATTCTTTTTGCAGGTGGAGATGGAACTGCTAGAAATATTTATAATGCCGTAGGTACAACAATTCCGGTGGTAGGAATACCAGCAGGAGTAAAAATCCACTCTGGAGTATATGCAAATCATCCAAAGGCTGGTGGAGAGTTAGCTCTTAAATATTTTCAAAATGAAGATATGAAAATAAAAGAGGCAGAAGTAATGGATATAGACGAAGAGGCTTTTAGGGATGGAGTAGTTACGGCAAAACTATATGGATATATGAATATTCCATTGGAACCAGAACTAATGCAAGCAACTAAATCAGGTGGGTTAGGTACAGAGGAGGCTGCTTTAGACGGAATTGCAGATAGGATAATAGAAGAAATGGAAGAAGCACCAGATATATTCTTTATCATAGGTTCTGGAACATCCACTAGACCAATAATGGAAAAGTTAGATTTACCTAATACATTATTGGGTATTGATATAGTAAAGAACAAAGAGTTAATAGGATCTGATGTAAACGAAAAAGAGATACTAGATATAATAGATGGACATAAGGCAAAAATAGTAGTCACTATAATAGGTGGTCAAGGCTATATATTTGGTAGAGGTAATCAACAAATCAGTGCAGAAGTAATTAAAAGAGTAGGAAAACAAAATATTTTTATTGTAGCACCAAAGAATAAAATTTTATCCTTAGAAGGAAGACCACTTTTAGTAGATACCGGAAATGACGAAGTAAATAGTATGTTTAATGGCTATATGAAAGTATTGAACACATACTACACTGAATCTATAGAAAAAGTGGAAGGACTATAGATAGAACTTGACATCTATTAGATATGAGAATATAATGAAATTGAGATATATCTTCAGGGGGAGGTGAAAATCCTCACCGGCGGTAAAGCCCGCGAGCCGAGCAATCGGTTGACTTGGTTAGATTCCAAGGCCGACAGTTACAGTCTGGATGGAAGAAGATGTAATAGACCTTGTCTATTTTTGTACCCCGAAGATTTTCTTCGGGGTTTTTTATGCCCTAACACAGCGAACGATAGTGAGTTGATGTAGGTCAAACGTAACGAACGCCAAATTCATGCGAACAATAGTGAGCAAATGAATTTGTGCAGTGAGACTACGTGATATGACCTAACTTAGCGAACTAAGTTAAGTTGATGTAGGTCAAAGGCAATGATAATCCCGAGAAAATAAAAATTTGGAGGGATCTTTTATGTACACATTAAGCAGAGAGTCATGGAACACTAAAACCATGGTAAAGATTTCAGTATTAGGAGTAATTTCATTTATTTTAATGTTTTTTGAAATTCCATTACCATTTTTAGCACCAACCTTTATGAAATTTGATATTAGTGATCTACCATCACTTATTGGATCTTTTGCCATAGGACCTATGGCAGGAGTAATTATTCAACTTTTGAAAAATGTATTAAACCTTTTAGTGGAAGGAAGTACAACTGGAGGGGTAGGAGAGGTAGCAAATTTCGTAGTAGGTTCAGTATTTGCATACACTGCAGGATTTGTATATTACAAGAAAAAAACATTTGGCAGGGCTGTAATAGGACTTAGCCTAGGAACTGTAGCTATGACCATAGTTATTACTCTTGCAAACTACTTTATAATGTTTCCATTATATGCAAAATTAATGGGACAGAATATACAAGTATTTATCGATATGGGAACAGCTATAAATAAAAATATTACAGATTTAAGATCTTTAATGTTAATTTCAGTAGTACCATTTAATCTATTAAAGGGAGTTATAGTAACTGCAATAACATTATTAGTATATAAAAGGGTATCACCAATACTTCATAAATAGAATAAGTGAAAAATTAAAAATGAAAAGTGAGTATTTATTCACTTTTCATTTTTTTATGTATATAATATCCGGAGTTAACATTATACCATTTAAAATTAAATCTATTGACTTTATATTCTACAAGATGTAAAATAAAAACAACGTCGACTCTACACCATGTAGAATATAAAGGAGTGTTTAATTTGAAAATAGCTAAAATTTCAGATGCAGAATATGAAATTATGAAAATCATTTGGAATGAAGAAGGAGAAGTTACAACAGCAGATATTGTTGAAAAATTAGGGGAAGATAATTCTTGGAAATTGACAACTATACTTACTCTAGCAAATAGATTAGTAGATAAAAATGTTTTGAGTCTGAGAAAAGAAGGTAGAATTAACTACTATTCTCCTAATATTAGTAAAGAAGAATATAAATCATATCAAGCTAATGACTTTATTGAGGATATGTATGACGGAAGTGTAAAATCTTTAATAGCTTCATTATATAATACTAAAAAGATTAAAAAAGAAGATATAGATGAATTGAAGGATTGGATAAGGAGGATATAAAATGGAATTTTTAAAATATATAACTGGAATGTCTATTACGGGAAGTATTATATTTTTTATATTTTTATCTATAAATCCATTTACTAAGAAGAATTTCAACTCATCTTGGCATTATAAAATATCTATTATTATTTTAGTATTTTTTATTTTACCAATAGGAAGTTTTATAGAAATTCCTCCTACTTTAAGGAAATCTTTGATTCCAGTAGAAACGATTAAAACAAATATAACTCAAAGTGAAGATATAAAAAAGACACAAGAAATCGAAAATATAAAGGTACAACAACCTAAAGATCAAAAATATGAAGATTCTACTAAAATAGGAAATGAAGTTTACAATAAGTTAGATAGTAATAAAAATAAATTTAGTTTTAATTTTAATAAAAATATAATTTTTTATGCTTGGATAGTTGGAATGATTACTTTGTTTTTATTGAAAATGAATTCTTATATCAAATTTAAAACTAATGTTTTAAGAGATAGTATAGAAATAAAGGATGCTTATATACTGGAAATATTTAATATATGTAGGTCTAATTTAAAAATTAAAAGGAAGATACCACTAAGATATTGTGCTAATATAAGTTCACCTATGTTAATGGGAATACTTAATCCTATTATATTAATTCCAAATATAGATAAAGATGGGGAAACTCTTAGAATGATATTCTTACATGAATTAAATCATTATAGAAGAAAGGATATTTTAATAAAACATTTTGGATTTCTTATAAATATAATTCATTGGTTTAATCCAATTAGTTATATTGCATTAAAGAAAATGGATATGTACTGTGAATATTCCATAGATGAAAAAGTAGTAGGTCAAATGGGAAAAGAAGAAAGAAAATATTACTGTGAAGCTATTCTAAAGCTGATGGATAATTCTATTATAGGTAGAACTTTGACTACTTCCATGGGTACAGATGGAAAACGATTAAAATCTAGACTTGAAAATATAATATTTTTTAGAAAAGACTCAAAAAAGAGATATATAAAATCTATATTTGTATTAGCAATTATATTAATGTCGGGTTTTATTATTAGCTGTAGTATAATACCAAAAAGTATAGCAACTAAATATAGTCCTATTATATCGTATATTAAAACTGATGGCTTGTATTTTACTTATTTAGATGATGAAGAGATTAAGATACATGAAGGAAGTGGATTTAGTAATCCAATTATTTCAAAAACTGGTGACTATATAGCTTATACGAAAGATAATAATCTTTATATATACGATATAGAAAATGATAAATTTGAAGAAATAGATAAAGAAATAGCATCCTATGATTGGATTGATAATGAGTCCTTAGTATATTCTACAAATAAGAGTGGGTTTACCAAATTCAATTATAAAAATAAGGAAGGGGTAGCCCTCAAAGATGATTACTATTATTATAATTTTAAATCCTCAAAGGATAAATTATATGGTAAAAGAATAAGTAAATGGTCTACAAGTGAAGGAGATTTTCAATATACTGAAGGTATTGTAGAAATAGACCTTAAAACTGGCGCAACTAATATTATAATAGAAGGAAAAAAGTCTACTGATGAAATGATTGGATATGACCCTACTATATGGGATATAAGTAATGATGGAAGGGACATCTATATTATGGAGAGGTTTGCATCAGGTTCCTTAAGTGCAGATATAGGTGGTATAGGAGTATACGATGTAAAAGAGAAGAACCATACAGATTTTAGTGATATATACGGAAGTGGCAAGGAAGAGGATTTAATAGTACTTCCTAGAAAAAACAATATAGCTATAAATCCGACGAATAATAATTTGGTTAGTGTAATTAAGGGCAGCGGCAGGGAAATGGTCTTAGATAAGGAAGTAATTTTACTTGATATAAATAAGGATAAAACATATAAAACTATTAATTTTATGGATAAAAATCTAGTAGCCATGACTCCAAGCTTTACAAAAGATGGAAAGAAACTGTTATATTCTGCAACTTCCAGCATAGATCCTTCTAATATAGAAGACTATAACAAAGCCTTTGAAGATTGGTATAATCAGCCTCACAATATTTATGAATATGATTTAAATACAGCTGAAGTGAAGAAGGTTACTGATGGTGATAGCTTTGATTTCATGCCTACAAGTATATCTAAAAACACTATATTATTTATTAGATATAAAGATGAACAATATAGTTTAATTAAATCAAATAAAGGCAAAGAAGAATTAGTAGCAGATAATATTATATTTGAGAATCAATTCTATGGTTATATAGATACAGCAACATCAATGGATATATTATATAATGGAAAGGAATTTAAATTAATAGAAAATAAAGATGCGGATAATATGAGCAGATTATATGAGATGAAAGGAACTAAAATAGGAGATAATTCAAAGGTTTCTAAAATATTAAGTCTAATAGAATTTCCAGAGAGCTTAACTAGAAATGGAATTGAATTATTCACAAAGGAAGAACCCTACGGATTACAAGTGAATTTTAAAGGAAATATAGTAAGTTTAGATGAGGAATGGAAATCTCAATCATTAATATTATTTTCGCTTATTGATAACTTAGACTATATTAAATATTTTATAGATGATGGAAAAGGAAATACAGCCGTATCTAATATAGATAGAAAATCTGCGGATAGTATAACAATATCGGTATTAGGAGTGAAAGCCTCAGAAATAGCTAAGAGCAAGAAAGCGTTTAAGGATTTTTATGATATTTTTGGTAATTAATTAATAAGTTATGAGACAAATAATCACCTTGGATTAATCCAAGGTGATTATTTTTATATCTCCTTATAAATTCCTTATAATTACCTCCTATACTTTAATTGTTGATTAAATTAAAATATGGGAGGTAAGTTGAGTATGTCAAATTATATTTTAGAAATAAAAGGCTTAACTAAAAAATTCAAAACTCAAATAGCTGTAAAGAACGTTTCCTTGTCCATAAGAAAAAACTCTATATTTGGTCTACTTGGACCTAATGGAGCAGGAAAATCTACTACTTTGAAAATGATTACAGGAATTATGAAACCTTCTTCTGGAGAAATATTATTTGAAAATAATCTATGGTCTAGAAAGAATTTAAAGGATATAGGTGCATTAATAGAAAGTCCTGCAATCTATCCTAATTTAACTGCAATGGAAAATTTGAAAATAGCTTGCACCCTTTATGGACTTCCTTATATAAGGGCAGATGAAGTATTAGAAATTATTGGTCTTAAAGAATCGGGTAAAAAGAAAGTAAAGAATTTCTCCATGGGAATGAAGCAAAGATTAGGTCTTGGAATGGCTATAGTCAATAATCCTAAGTTACTTATACTAGATGAACCGACTAATGGGTTAGATCCAATTGGAATAGAAGAATTAAGAAATTTAATTAAATCCTTTCCTTCTAAAGGTATTACAGTAATTTTATCTAGCCATATTTTATCAGAGGTAGTGCAAGTAGCTGATGAAATAGGAATTATATCCAATGGAATCCTTGGATACAATGGAAAGGTCAATAAGGAAGATAATCTTGAGAAGTTGTTTTTAGATGTTGTAGAGAGAAATAGAGGTGAAAATATATGATAGATATAATTAAATCAGAATTTCAAAAGAGTAAAAGAACATCAATAAATAAGTTTATTATAATAACACCATTACTTGCACTTCTATTTTCATTTTCATGGGGTGGAGGTCAAAATGGAGCATATAATTGGTGGTATACTATGTTTCTTCCGGGTATGTTAGCTATTATTTCATCTCAAGTAATTATAATGGAGAAAAAAGTTGGATATAAAGGGATTTTATTATATCCTACAGACAAAAAAGATATATGGTTAGGAAAAATAATATATATAAGTATACTAACTATAATTACTAGCTTAATATTTATGATGGGAATTATAATAATAGGATTTGTAGATGAACCTGTAATACCATTAAAGGCTAATATATTGGCTACAATTATATTGATAATTACATTTTTATTTCAGATTCCAATGAGTTTATTCTTGACTGCAAGGTTTAATATGTTTGTTACTGTTCTTTTTAATATAGGAATGACTATATTTGGAGTAGTAAACTTTGGAACTAATTCATTTTTGAAGTTTTCTCCCTATGGAATAATATCTTCGTTAATGTGTCCCATACTTAAAATTTTACCAAATGGACTTCCAGTTCCAGAAAATAGTCCTCTATTAAATGGAAATACTATATTAAGAGATATATTTATTAATATTGTTGCTTTCCTTATATTAACTATATTAACCACTATATGGTTTAAGAAAAAGGAGGTAAATTAAATGAATGATTTAAAAAGACTATTAAAAACTGATATAATAAAATTAAAATCCACTGGATTATTATGGATTCATCTTTGTGTTCCCCTATTAGGTTTGATTGTTTTTTTAGGATATTACTCTTATACTTCATGGACAGATTTTAGTAAAATATCTGCATATTTACAGGTATTATGTATGATATTTCCAATATTAATTGGAATAATTACCTCAATAATAGCAGAACAGGAACATATGGCAGGAGGATTCCAAAATATATTAGTTAGTTCGGAGATTAAAAATTTATCCTTTGCAAGTAAATATATATTGGCTTTAGGATTAGGGCTTCTAAGTACTATACTATCTGTCATTGGATTTTATATAGGTTTTTCATATATAGGAAATAATATTTTTTCCTTTAATATGTATTTATTTATTATTTGTATATTGATTGGGAGTAATCTATTTGAATATATTTTTCATTTTTTTCTAAGCTTCAGGTTTTCAAAAGGAGTTTCCATTGGAGTTGGAATTGTAGAATCACTTATATCAGCTTTGTTTCTAACTGGGATGGGGGATGGAAGATGGCCATTTTTTCCATGTGCTTGGAGTATCAGATTTATTAACTCTTTGCTGATAAAATATGAAAACTTTAATAATTATGTAGATCCATCTTTGAATTTAGGTATTAAGATTGCTTTTGTTGGAACAATTATGGCTTTTATAATGGTATTAATGTGGTTTACAAAGTGGGAAGGGAATAAAGCTGAAGAATAGGAGGATTTTATGGCGAAAATCTTGGTAATAGATGATGACAAAGGGATACTAGATCTAGTAGATAATATATTAAGTAAAAGTGGTCATTGTATTAAAAAAATAAACCAACCAGAAAAAGCTTTATATGAAAATTTAAACTACTATGATCTGATAATACTAGATATTATGATGCCTAATATTGATGGATTTGAATTGTGTTCTAGAATAAGAGAGCAAGTTGATTATCCAATTCTATTTCTTACAGCAAAAGTAGAAGAATCAGATATAATTAAAGGCTTAGGCTTAGGGGCTGATGATTATTTGACTAAACCCTTTGGAGTTCAGGAATTACGTGCAAGGGTAGATGCTCATCTTAGGAGAGAGCAAAGAGAAAAAATAAATTCTATGAGTATAGGAAATATTAGATTTTTAATTACTAGTAAAGAATGTTTCGTATTGAAAGATAAAGTAGAGCTTACCAAAAGTGAATATGAAATCAGTGAATACTTAGCTCTTAATCATGGTCAGATATTTTCAAAGGAACAAATATTTGAAAGAGTTTTTGGATTTGAAAAGGAAAGTAATTTAAGTGCAATTGTGGAACATATAAAAAATATTCGGGCTAAATTCCTTAAATTTAATGAAGAGCCAATTAAGACAGTTTGGGGAGTAGGGTACAAATGGGATTAAAAAAAGGAAAAGAACTTAGGTCAACTTTTATAAAATATGTATTCTCTCTTGGAATTTTTATTATAATTTTACTAATAATTAATTATTATCTAATTTTTATAGTTTCCTTTGGAGTATATCCAGCTAATTATTCAGAGAAGATCATTCAAAATAATCTTGAGAAATTAAGAGAATCTCCTAAGGTAACAATAGATTTACTTACACCTATGTGTAGTTTTGGAGTTTATTCAAATAATGGAGATTATTTGTATGGAAATTTTTCTAAGGTGGATCAAGAACTAATTTGGGATAATTATAATAATAGTAAGATGTCTTCTGGGGGAAAGAATTATATAGTTAGCATTAAACGAGAAGACGGTATATTACTAATAAAATATCCTCTTACTTTACAATATAAAAATGAAAAACTAAGGTCAATTTTACCTAATGGAGAAATTACAATAATTATATTATTTATTATAGAATTTATTATAGTACTACTTTTGTTATCAAATAGATTTGCTAAAAAGATTAATAAAGAATTAAAATTACTTTTATCTGCAACTAAAAAAATAGAAGAACAAGATTTAGATTTCCCTATAGAAAATAGTAATTTAAGAGAAATCAATATGGTTCTTCAAGGAATTGATAAGATGAAAAATTCCTTAAAGATTGCATTAGAAGAACAATGGGCAATAGAACAACAAAAACGAGCACAAATTTCTGCATTAGCCCATGATGTAAAAACTCCTCTTACAATAGTTAAAGGTAATGTGGGATTACTCATGGAAACCGATATAACAGAGGAGCAGAAAAGCTATTGCAATTATATTGAAGAAAGCAGTGAGCAGATGGAGGAATATATACAAAGTCTATTGGCTATTGCAAGAAACCAGACAGAAAATAGTACTCAAAATGAAAATATCTATGTAGTGAAGATGTTAAAACATTTGAGAAATCAAGGAAATGCCCTAGGTAAAACAAAAAATATTAAAATTATTTGGAAAATAGAGATTGAAGAAGATTTATATATAAAAGGATATAAAAATGAGTTAGAGCGTGGAATAATGAATATTATAGCAAATGCAGCAGACTTTTCTCCAAATAACTCTACGGTGAAGATTAATTGTTTTATAGATAATTATCACCTGATTATTGAAGTAATAGACGAAGGTAAGGGATTTTCTCCAAAGATGCTAAGACATGGAAAAGAACAACTAATAATGGGAGATGAAAGTAGAACGAAAAATGGACATCATGGATTAGGTTTATATATAGCTAATACCATTATTAAAAAATACTATGGAGATATTGTATTATCCAACGATGTAAATGGTGGAGGATTGGTTACAATTAAGATTCCGCTTTGATTAGTTCTAATAATGTTGACATAAAGATGCTCCTTTCTGACGTTCATCTTATTTTGACTCTTGCCAGAAAAGAGCATTTGTTTTTATAAAAAGAACAGATTAATTTGCAGTTCCTATTCTTTATTTAAGTTCATTTTTAGCTATTATCAGCTTTATATCTTCATAACTAATCTCCTCAGGTAAGGCTTCCTTAATAGGCTTTAATTTTTCTAATCCCAATTGGTTTATTACAGATAATATTTTTTCTTCTTTACTGGGATCATCTATGAATCTTAGCCAATCCACTATCTTTCCTTGCTCTTGAGATTTCGCAAGATGTTCTATTATGGTGTTTTTAGTGAAGTTTCTTTTTATAGATATTTCTTCTAGGGAGAGCCCTTCTAGATAACAGCTATAAGTCAGTTCATATCTATCTACTAAATCTTCTCTAACTATTTTTTCTGGGGCTTCTATAGATTCTATATCATTGTTGTTACAATAATTTTTGATTAAATCTATAAAGCTTTCTCCATAGCTTTCATATTTTTTAATCCCTACTCCTTTTATCATAAGCATAGATTCTTTATTTTGAGGAAAAAATGAAGCCATTTCCTTTAATGTGGAATCATGGAATATCATAAAGGGAGCTAGTCCATTTTCTTGAGATAACGAATATCGTAGTAGCTTCAATTCCTTAAATAATTCTTCATTAAAGTTTTCTAATACGTCACCTATAGGAAGTTTCTTTTCAATGGAGGATTTCACTTCTATTAGATGTTTTTTATGGTGGACTTTAACCTCACCTTTTAATACTTTACCAGCATTTGCTGTTAGCCTTAAAACAGGGTATTTATCTGTAGTTATATAGATATACCCCATGGATACTAAAGTCATGATTATTTCTCTTAATGTATTTTCTCCATATTCTTTCATAATTCCATAGGTAGATACATTATCTAGTTCTGCCTCAAGAAGTCTTTTGTTTTTTGAACCCCTAAGAACTTGAATTACTGTAGTCAAGCCGTATCTTTCTTGAATTCTATATATACAAGATAATATTTTTTGTGATTCTATGGTAATATCCATCATTTCAGATTGATCTAAACAGTTTCCACAATTGCCACAGCTATCATAGGAGATTTTTTCTCCAAAATATTCCAGTATATTATTTCTAAGACAATCATTAGTGTGGCAGTAATCCACCAAGTATTGAAGGTTTTTATAAAGTAGAGTTTCTCTTTCTAAAGATATAGGATTATTTTGAATTAAAAGCTTTTGCTTTACTATATCTTGCGGAGAATATAAAAGGGTGCAGCGACTATTTTCTCCATCCCTTCCTGCACGACCTGCTTCCTGATAGTAGGATTCCATATTTTGAGGCATATTGTAATGGACTATAAACCTAACATCAGGTTTATCTATTCCCATACCAAAGGCATTAGTTGCTATGATTATTTGTACTCTATTAAATATGAAATCATCTTGATTTTCTTGACGGGTATCTCCAGTCATTCCCCCATGATAGGCTACTACTGAAAATCCATCATTGGCTAATTTTTGAGTCAAGGTTTCTACAGTTTTTCTTGTTGCACAATAGATGATTCCTGATTCATCAGAGTGATTATTTTTTATGTAATTTTTCAAATAAGTATATTTATCACTTATTTTAATTACTTCATAAAATAAATTAGGTCTATCAAACCCAATGATAGATTCGATAGGGTTTCTAAGATTTATTAATTCCTTGATTTCTTCAATTACTTCCTTAGTAGCAGTTGCAGTATAACAGGATACTACAGGTCTATGGGAAAGATTTCTAATAAATTTAGGAATTTCTCTATAAGAAGGTCTGAAATCGTGACCCCATTGACTAATACAATGGGCTTCATCAATGGCAACCATAGATATTTTTATATCGTTAAGTAAGGAGAGAAAGGAATAAACATTCAATCTTTCAGGAGCCACATAGATTATCTTATATTTTCCTTCCTTAATTTCCTGAATTCTATAATTAAATTCTCTATCATCTAAGGTACTGTTAATAAAGGTACCTGATATTCCTACTTCTTGTAAGGAATCTACCTGGTCTTTCATAAGAGATATTAAAGGTGAAACAACTATAGTAATACCATCTAATAAAACTGCAGGTAATTGATAACAAAGGGATTTTCCACCACCAGTAGGCATTATACCTAAGACATCTTTTCCATTTAATATTCCATTTATTAATTTTTCTTGGCCATCTCTAAACTCTGTATATCCAAAATAGGTTTTAAGAGATTCATAAATATCCACAAAATCACCTCGTATACAATTTTATACTCTTTAAGTGAGAATATCAAGAATAGAAGAGCAAATATAAAGCAGTTATCAAAAAGTTACTATGGAGAATCCCTAGATGAGATGAAAGAGAATGTCAAAAGAAAGCTATCTATTATGCACTAAGCTATAAAGTAAATAAAAATTAAATCTAATAGTAAGGGTAATCTTGACGGCATTTATTCCTAAAGTAAAAAGAACAAGTGAAGAACATTAAACGTATCTAGTTTGATTAATTATCGTAATAGGTTGTTTTTATGATATAATGTGTATTATAGGGTTGCATTTTAAAAGATGTAGAATTGACAATGAATAGTAGAATTATTTAGTGAGAATATGAAGAAAAGTATAATATTATTTTTATTATTACTATTTGTAATTTTTCCAAGGACTGGTGTATATGGATTACTTCTCCGGAAATTATTTAATTATATTTTATCATAGTATGCTATAAAATTATATGGAGGATAATTTTGGGAAAGGGGAGATTCTATGGATAGTAAAAGATTAGTAGTAAAGGGTAATAATATAGGTAAAATGCTTGAATTATTAAGTAATGATATTCGATATTATGATTTAAAACCAGCAGAAAATATTTACATTTTTATGAGTGAAAAATATTATTTCAGAAACAATTCCCAATTGATGGTATGTTTAATATTGAAATTAGAAGATGAGAATAATTGTGTAATTGATATAGTTGCTGGTGGTGGAGGTCAAGGCTTATTGAGTTCTACTTGGGGAGCTGAAATAAGTAGGATTAAAGAGATTATAGGTGAGATCGAAAATATTTGTATGATTAGAGGATGGGAAATGATAGAGGAGTAGAAGAAAGAAAAACTTCTATGATTGTATTATTGGGTGTTTTGGGGATAAGGTAGAAGATTTATGAGAAAAGATGTTTAAAATATCTAAAGAAAATGGTACTAGTCCTATTAGGTATTACAACTGGTTCAAAGTTATCATTTCCATATAGTTTTTAATTAACTTCCTAAACAAATAGATACTATAGTATCTATTTGTTTAGGAAGTTTTATATAGTGAGTAAATTTATAAAAATCTTTAATATCATTCCTTCTCTTGGTTTAATTTTTTCACATCACACAATAAGGCTTTGTAAATAGGAAACCCAGAGATATAGTTACAATTTTCATCATCAGTTAAACCATTGGTATTGGACTTTGCCCAATTAGAGACTCTGGTTCATGGTTTTCCTTTACTTTCAAAAATCCATCGGCAACATAATCTAATGCCTCTTCTCAGCTAGCTTCTCTAGAATTTCTTTCACCTTCATAACTTATTAAGGAATTATATTTCAAAATTATAGATGTTTTAAATATAAACTATTATTTAATTGACGTGCATCTTTCCTTAACAGTAATGAATTTGATTAAATTTAAATTAAGTCGTTTTTGTATCATTAGGAATAAAAGCCTTTATATTATCTATCTTATAGAATTTCATATAAAACATATTTATAAATTGTTAGTTAATTGCCAAACAAGGGTATATTAATTAAAAATGATAAAGGAGTGTTACTTATGACAAAGATTATAATTTCACCAGGAAAATATATACAAGGTACTGGAGAATTAAAGAGAATTAAGGAGCATACAGGTAATTTAGGAAAATCATTTTTTGTTATAATTAGTGAATCAGGTTATAAAAGATTTGGAGAGACTGTGAAAGAAAGTTTTGGAGACTCTGCTAATGTTCATTTTGCAAAATTTAATGGTGAATGTTCAAAAGGAGAGATAAAGAGACTTGAAGAAGAAGTGAAATCAATAGGTGCAGATACTATTATAGGTATAGGTGGAGGGAAAATTCATGATACTGCAAAAGCTATTGCTTATTATCAAAATCTCCCAGTAGTCATAGTTCCCACTATTGCCAGTACTGATGCGCCATGTAGTGCATTATCTGTATTGTATACAGATGAAGGAGAATTTGATGAATACTTACTTTTACCGAAAAATCCAGATGTTGTATTGATTGATTTAGAAGCAGTTGCATCTGCTCCAGTAAGATTGCTTGTTGCAGGAATGGGTGATGCCCTTGCTACAAAGTTTGAAGCTAGAGCTAGTTTACAATCAAGTTCTACTACTATGGCTGGTGGACTTGCTACAGATGCGGCTATTTCTTTAGCTAATTTATGTTACGATACTTTGATAAACGAAGGGCTAAAGGCAAAGTTAGCTGTAGAAAAAAAGGTTGTAACTAAGGCAGTGGAAAAAATAGTAGAAGCAAATACACTTCTAAGCGGTCTTGGATTTGAAAGCGGTGGACTTGGTGCTGCCCATGCTGTTCACAATGGATTAACTGTCATAGAGGAAGCTCATGATCTTTATCATGGAGAAAAAGTTGCTTTTGGAGTATTAGTTCAATTAGTATTAGAGAATGTACCTATGAAAGAATTAGATGAGGTACTATATTTCTGTAATGAAGTAGGTCTTCCAACTACGTTGGCAGATCTAAATATATCTAATGTTCCAAAGGAAAAATTAATGGAAGCAGCAAAATTAAGTTGTGTAGAAGGTGAAACTATTCACTATATGCCATTTAAAGTAACAGCAGAAGATGTATATGCAGCAATATTAACTGCGGATGCCATAGGAGAGAATTTCAAGAAGCAATATATTTAAAGATATAATTACTTCATATGTATATAATTATTTAAGTAATTAAATTAATAGAACCTGTCTATAGAAATATATGGACAGGTTCTATATATCTGAATACCAAAAAAATAATAACCTTATAGACTTTATATCTTTCATACTTAAATATCAAATCATAGTTATAAAGAACAAAATAGATAGATAAGTACTTGTGGGAATAAAGTATTTATATTATAATAGTCATAAATTATAACTAGGAGATGTATTAGATTAGGGGAGATTTTGATGAAGCTTAAAGTAAACATGGAATTCAAATTCATAATATCGCTATTATTTTCTGTTTTAGTGGCAATATTTGCTATTCAAAATGCAAAGAGTGTTGAGATCAATTTCTTATTTACTAAGTTTACGATTTCTCAAGCTGTTGTAATCTTAGGTTCTGCTATTATAGGAGCTTTAATTGTACTTTTATTAGGCCTTATTAAACAAATAAAGCAAGGTGTGAAAATAAAGCAGCTAAAGAAAGAGATAGAAACAATTACAGAAGAAAAGAATAAATTTCAGAAAAGTATAGATGAATACTCCATATCTAGTATAGAAGAAGAGAAAAAAATAGAATATAATGATGAAAAAACTATATTAGAAAATGAGGCCATCATTGAAATTCAATAAATAATAAAATTAAAATTGGAAATAGCTGAATATAAGTAAATAAAAAGAAAAAGCTCTATATTTTGATAAATGCTTAAATCAAAATATAGAGCTTTTTAGATAGAATTTATATAATTATAAGTTCTTATGAATTGATTTTAGAATTACTTTTTAAATATCCATTTCCAAAAGGAGTTAATATGGATGTTATTGCGAATACTGCCAATATGAAACAATACCATATATATGGTACTAATTGAACAGGGCTTACCAGTCCATTGGTAAAACTTCCTGCTATCAATAATTGAGCGCCATAAGGTATTATGCCTTGCATTATACATGAAAATGTATCTAAAAGTGAAGCCGTTTTTCTTGGGTCTACATTATGCTCTGTTGATATTTCTTTTGCTAATTGTCCATTTATAATTATAGAAACTGTATTATTAGCTGTAGCCATATCTGTAAGAGCTACTAATGCACTTATACCTAATTCAGCAGATTTTCTGCCTTTTATTTTTTTATTTATTTTATATAATAACCAATCAAGTCCTCCGCCACTAGATACCATATTAGCTAGCCCACCGGTTAATAAAGATAATAAGAAAATATCAAACATTTTTGTAAATCCTGAATATATTTCCTGCACAAACTGTAATACTTTAAGGTCTCCATAGCTTAGCCCTATGACACCAGATATAATAATACCTCCAGTTAAAACTACAAACACATTCATTCCAGCTATGGAAGCTACTAGGACAAATATATATGGAAGAATTTTAATTATACTAAAAGCATATTCTTGAGTCTCAGGAATATTTATTGGTTTACCAAAGATTAATAAAAGAATAGCCGTAACTAAAGCTGCCGGTATTGCAAATCCAATATTTGCTCTAAACTTATCTTTCATAGATACTCCTTGAGTTCTTGTGGCAGCTATAGTAGTATCAGAAATAATAGATAGATTATCTCCAAACATAGAACCACCTACTAGTGCACCTAATACTAAAGGTAAGTTTAAGCCACCCTTTTCTACTAATTGAACTGCTATGGGTCCTAGAGCCACTACAGTACCTACTGATGTTCCTGTGGAAATAGAAATAAATGCAGATATTATAAATATTCCTACTGTAATAAATTTAGCTGGTATTAAAGTCAGTCCTAAATTTACAGCAGATTCAACACCACCCATAGTGCTAGAAACAGAAGAGAAAGCTCCTGCCAATAAATATATAATACACATAATTATTATATTATCATCCCCACAACCTTTAATGAATATATCAAATTTTTCATCTAATGAACCTTTTGTTAAGATAAAAGAAAATATTATTCCTATAATTGCTGCAACGGGAGCTGGAAATTGATAAAATGCCATTTCAACTCCCTGAATTTGTAGTATAATTCCTGAAATTAAATATACAGATACAAAAATAAGAAAGGGCAATAAAGCTATTCCATTACCTTTTTTTTCATTTAGTTTTTCCATTATAAGGTCCTCCTAGTTAGTTATTTGTTAGTAATTCTAAATCCATTGGATATTTTCCATAGAAACTGCCTGCTTCCATGAACAGCTCAATATTTTCAATTGGGGTATGCATTGGAATTTGACAACCTGTACTCAAGATATATCCTTTTTTGGAATCATATCCTTTTCTAATACATTCTTTAACTGATTTAAAAATAGATTCTCTATTTCCAGCATGAATTACATCAACGGGAGGAACATTTCCAGTAATTATTACTCTATCTCCCATTAATTCCTTAGCTTCTTCTAAGTCCTCTATATTATCTATACTGAAATTAGAAATTCCAGCATTTACTACGTCTTCCCAGATTTCCTTACTTGTTCCACATATATGGATGCCTGGAGCACTTCCTGTTTTTTCTTTAATTTTGTTTATATTTGTTTGAAGAGCAGGCAAGGAAAATTCTCTAAATTGTTTTGGACTTATAAGACTAGTGGAGGAAACTGGATCAGCAAAGCTAATAGATATACCTAATTTTGCAACCTCTTCTATATATCTGTTATTGGATTCAGCTACTATGTCCATTAGGGTATGAACCCTTTCAGGGTATTTAATCATCCATTTAAGTAGATTTTCTGTTCCTACTACAGAGGCTGCAACGCTAAAAGGTCCAGACATTGCAGCACCTACATCTACTTTATCTATAAGTGCATCTCTTGTTAGTTTTATGGCTTTAAGTAAGATTGGTAAAATTCCATCTTTTAAAGGATTAATAATTTTAAGGGATTCTATCTCATCTATAGATTTTATAGCTGGTTCTAATAAATAGGAAATATTGTAATCAGGATAGGCTACCTTAGCACCCATGGCTTCAGCCACGCCTCTAAGGCTTGTAGATATTCCTACGCTATCATGGCGAAGCCTTTGAAATAATGATATTTCCAACTCTGCCATAAGTTCTGCTGAATGATAGTAATCACTTGTTTTTACACCTATGAAGGGTGTCATAGTAGCGCCCATATCTGGTACACAGATTATACGGTCGATTTCTTGCCCTTTAGCAAAGGCATCCATTCTTTCTCTTGGGGTCATTTCTTCTTTTCTCACTTGAATCTCCTTTCCATATTAATATAAAATAATCATTGAGGATTAATTCACAATCTAAATCTCATAAATCATTATATAGTGTATTTTGAGACTATAACAATTAAACTATTTGATAGTAATTTTACTATTATTAATAATTTTAATATAAGAAGTAAAATACCTTAAAATCTTGAGAAACATTAATTAAATTTAGCCCTAATTATAAATTAAATTTATCACTATTTTTTAATAATAAATCTGCTATAAATAGGGGTAGAATATGCATTGTGAAAATAATTATGCTATAATAATTTTATCAATACAAATGAAAGGTTGATATTTTTGGAAATAAGATTAAATGGATTGGAAGAAACTAAAGAGTTTGGTATTAGATTAGGTAATCTTTTGAGAAAAGGAGATATTCTTTGTTTAAATGGAGACCTAGGAGCAGGGAAAACTACTTTAACTAAATCCATAGGTTTAGGTCTTGGAGTTTATGATTATATAACTAGTCCTACATTTGCCTTAATCAATGAATATACTGGAAAGATACCAGTATATCATTTTGATGTATATAGATTAGAAAATGTAGAGGAGCTTTATGATTTAGGATTTGATGAGTATTTCTATGGAAAAGGAGTTTGTATTATAGAATGGGCAGAAAAAATAGAAAGACTTTTACCTAAGGAAAGAATAGTATTAGATATAGAAAAGGGTAAAGATATAGATGAGAGAAGGATAAATATTACAGGTTCTGGTAATAGATATACAGAGATAACTAAGGAGTTGGAGAAGAATTGAAAATATTAGCTTTAGACACATCAACTATGATGGCAACTTGTGCAGTATTAGATGAAAATAGAATATTGGGAGAATACTCCTTAAATCAAGAAGAGACTCACTCAGAAAAATTAGTTCCAATGATTAAGGAATTACTAGATAGTTTAGGACTAAAGGTTGGTGATATTGATCTTTATGGAGTTGCATTGGGACCAGGTTCATTTACTGGACTTAGAATTGGAGTAGCAACAGTCAAAGCTTTTGCTCATTTATTCAATAAGCCTGTAGTAGGTATATCTACTTTAGAGGGACTGGCTTTTAATCTACCTTACAACAATATAATTGTACCAATGATAGATGCAAGAAGGGATAGAGTCTATACAGGGATATATAAATGGGAAGGAAATAATTTAGAGACTATAATGGAGCCAGATGTATTAGATATAAATGATCTTTTAGATATTCTTAATAAATATGATAGATTAATAGTAAATGGAGACGGAGGGCTTCTTCATAGGAATATAATTAAAGAGAAATTAGGAGAAAAGGTACAGTTTTCAACTAACGGTCAAAACTTTTGTAGGGCTACCAGTATAGGAGAGTTAGCACTAAAGAAATATAATGAGGGGAAAACTAATGACTTCTATACATTAGTTCCTGAATATTTAAGAGAGTCTCAGGCTCAAAGAGAACTAAGAGAAAGGGAAGAAAAATAATGGATATTATTATCCGCAACATGGACGAAAATGATTTAGATGATGTAATGGAAATAGAAAAAGATGCTTTTACTACTCCATGGCCTAGGGAATCATTTTTAATGGAAATTACTAAAAACCAATTGGCAAAATATATCGTTGCTGAAATAGATGGCGTAGTAGTAGGATATGGCGGTATATGGCTTATACTAGACGAAGGACATATAACTAATATAGCGGTGAAAAGTAAGTATCGAGGATTAGGCGTGGGAAATACCTTAATTGAGGGACTTATTTTCCTATGTACTAAGCTAGATATTAAGGGAATGACTTTAGAAGTTAGGGTATCTAATACAGTGGCAAAAAACTTATACAAGAAATATGGTTTTATAGAATCTGGAATTAGACCCAAATATTATCAAGATGACAATGAAGATGCACTTATTATGTGGAAAAAATTATAGAATTAAGAGGTGTTTATTATGTTAACATTGGCCATAGAGACTTCCTGTGATGAAACCTCAGTTGCTGTCATTAAAGATGGTAGAGAGGTCTTATCTAATATAATATCTTCTCAAATAGATATTCATAGGAAATTTGGTGGAGTAGTGCCAGAAATAGCTTCAAGAAAACATATAGAAAGTATAAATAATATAGTTCAAGAAGCAATAGATGAAGCAAAAATCAGCTTCGATGACATAGATTTAATAGGAGTAACTAAAGGACCAGGATTAGTTGGAGCCTTACTTATTGGAATATCAACAGCTAAGGCTTTAGCTTATGGACTTAATAAGCCTATTATTGGAGTGAATCATATTGAAGGTCATGTATGTGCAAATTATATTGAACATAAGGATTTAGAGCCTCCTTTTACTTGTCTTATAGTATCAGGTGGACATACCTATTTAGTTCAAGTAAATGGATATACAGATTATGAATTAGTAGGCAGAACAAGGGATGATGCTGCAGGAGAAGCCTTTGACAAGGTAGCTAGAGCCTTGGGACTTCCATATCCTGGAGGACCAGTTATAGATAAATTAGCTCAAAAGGGAAATAAAACTGCCATAGACTTTCCAAGGGTAATGTTAGAACCAAAGTCTTATGATTTTAGTTTTAGTGGATTAAAAACAGCAGTGTTAAACTGCTTAAACCAAAAACACCAGAAATCTGAAGAAATTATAGTAGAAGACGTGGCTGCGTCTTTTCAACAAGCAGTATTAGATGTACTTGTGGATAAGTCCTTTAGATTGGCTAAAGAAAGAAAATCTCAAAAGATAGTAATAGCTGGCGGAGTAGCTGCTAATCAAGGCTTGAGGACTATGATGGAAGAAAGAGGGAAAGAGGAAGGTATAGAAATCCTATATCCGTCAAGGATATTATGTACAGATAATGCAGCTATGATTGGTGCCGCAGCATATTTCAATTATAAAAATGGGAACAAATCAGATCTTTACCTTAATGTTATACCAAATTTAGATTTAAAATAATAAAAAACAACATTTTTCTCCACAAATTGTCCACATATAAAAATATGACTTACTATGAAAATATGTGGACAATGTGGAAAAAATGTAAAGAACCTTAAAATATAGGCCTTGTACTGTGGATAAGGTTGTGGGTATTGTGTATAATGTGTGAATTATATGTGGAATTATTCTTCTGTCAACAGAATCCATTGATTATAAAGATTATCCAGCTCTATTTGTATACTTTCCCTTTCTTTAGTTAATTCGACAACCTTTTCTGGTTTGTCATATATGGAAGAATCACAGAGAATATTATCTAATTCTTCTAATTGAGTTTCTTTTCTTGATATTTCTTCCTCCAAAGACTTGATTTCTTTTCTTTTAAATTTCTCTTCCTTTAACAGTTCTTTTTCTTTTCTTTTTTCTAATTTTACTTGAGTCTTTGTCTTCTCATCTTCTTCATCTTCTTCATATAACACTTCATTTTTCTTCTCTAAATAATAGTCATAATTTCCTAGATATTCTTTTATGCCTTCATTAGTTAATTCCAAGATTTTATCTGCTACCTTATTTAAGAAATATCTATCGTGAGATATGACAAATAAAGTACCTTCATAATTGATTATAGATTCCTCTAATACCTCTTTAGAATCTATATCTAAGTGGTTAGTAGGCTCGTCCATTAGTAAGAAATTAGCATTAGAAAGCATTAATTTTAATAGAGATAATCTACCTTTTTCTCCACCACTTAAATCTGAAATCTGTTTAAATATATCGTCACCTATGAACATAAACTGACTAAGAATACTTCTTATTTGATAATGATCAAAGGTTGGATTTTCATCCCAAATCTCATCTATAATGGTTTTATTCAAGTTGAGCTTGGTCATTTCTTGATCAAAATATCCTTTTTCAACGTGATGGCCTAAAGTTATTTCGCCACCATCCTTAGACAATTCACCTAAGACTATTTTAAATAAAGTGGTCTTTCCTATACCATTGGCTCCTATAAGACCTACTTTTTCTCCTTTATATATATTAAAGTTTATATCTTTTAGAAGTTTAAAGTCTCCAAAGGATTTTTCCACGTTTTCAACTCTTAATACATCTCTTCCAGACTTAATCTTAGGTTCAAATTTGATCTTTGTTCTTTGCTGTTCTCCCATAGGTTTATCTAGTAGTTTCATTTTATCCAACATCTTTTGTCTGCTTTCAGCAAGACCATGGTATCTTTCTCCGCCATAAGCCTTAAATCTTTGAATAATTTCTTCTTGTCTTTTTATTTCTTTTTGCTGATTTTCAAAATGTTTTTGATAAATTTCTAAATCCTTTTTTCTTCTACTCATAAAATTAGTATAATTTGTATTGTAGATATTTAGCTTTAGATGTTCTATATGAAATATTCTATTTACAACATTATCTAAGAAATATCTATCATGGGATATAATCAAAGCTGCACCTTTATAATCTTTTAAAAACTTTTCTAACCAATCAATGGCATCTATGTCTAAGTGGTTAGTAGGCTCGTCTAGTAATAGAATATCAGGCTTTTCTAAAAGTAATTTAGCCAAAGATAGTCGAGACTTTTGTCCACCACTTAAAACATTAACTTCCTTTTCTAAGTCTTCATCTTTAAAACCTAAGCCTTTGAGGGTTCCTTTAATTTCTGATTTATATCCATATCCATTTAAGGACAAAAATTTTTCAGACATATTTGCATACTCTTCCATTAGAATATTTAAATTTTCACTTTCCCCCTTGGAACCCTCTAGAGATATTTCATGTTCAAGTTTTCTCAAATTTTCTTCCATCTTTATTAGGGGTAAAAATACTTCTAAACACTGATCAAATACGGTCTTGGTGCTTTCTATATTTGTATGCTGCTTTAAGTATCCAATTCTTACACCTTTTTGAATATATATATCTCCACTATCCTGCGGGGTATCTCCATTTAAAATATTAAAAAGAGTAGTTTTTCCTGAACCATTTAATCCAATTACTCCAATTTTATCTCCATCTTCTACTGTAAAACTAATGCTATCTAAAATAGTATCTACTATATAAGTTTTAGTTAGATTACTACATGAAAGGACTAACATAATATTTCACCCCTTATAATCATAATATGTATATTGTATCAAAAAAATAAACTCATTTCCATTGTCTTTAATACCCCTATATGGTATAATTAATAAAAAACATTGTTAGAAAAGGTGGAAATATGGATATATATATTAGTGACAAGGCGAAGGAGTATATAAAGAAGAAATCTAATTCGATACAGATTAAGCCAGTACAAGTTGGGGGAGGTTGATGTGCTAGGTATGAACCATCTGTTAAGGTGGGAAGACCAAGTAATGAAAGTGGATTTCGCATATACAATGTAGGAGATATAGAAGTATATTTTGCACAAAATTTAATAACTAGAAATGACGAACTAAAAATCGATCTTAGTAAAGTACTATGGATAAAATCTTTAACAGTGGATGGTATAAGTATATAAAAGCATTATAAGAGAAAATACTCCTAAGAATAGGAGTATTTTAAGATTTTAAATTCAGTTCCATTGCCATGGAAGATAATATAGGGTCGATTAAATTTAATGTACATCTTCCTTCTTGATTATAATGGTTACAATTGACACAGTTCTCATATTTATCCTCATAAGTACGAGCAGAAGATGTCAGTTCGTTTCTTGATGGATCATATTCTTTACAATACAAGGCCACTTTTCTTAATTGTTCCTTGCTTGCCATGCCAATCACTCCTTTCAGTAATTATTGTATCAAAAATACGATTAAATATTCAAATAATATATTTTTTGAAAATTGACATATTAATGTCAGAATGATATAATGGTATATAAAAATATTATTTAGGTGGTGAAATAATGGATAGATATAGTAAAGTCTCCATAACAGTTATAAGAAGATTACCAAAATATTATAGATATTTAGGTGAATTAATAGATCGAGGAATTAACAGAATTTCATCTCAAGAGTTAAGTAAAATGACTGGATTTACAGCTTCTCAAATAAGACAGGACTTAAACAACTTTGGAGGATTTGGACAACAGGGTTATGGATATAACGTAGAAGAACTTCATGGAGAACTAGGAAGGATTCTTGGATTAGACACTATATATAAAGCAGTAATAGCAGGTGCAGGAAACCTAGGTCAAGCTATTGCAAATTATAAAGGATTTGAAGATGCTGGTTTTAAAGTATTATCCCTTTTTGATAAAAATCCTAAATTAATAGGTTTAAAAATTAGAGATATCGAAATAAGAGATGTTGACTATATGGTTGAATTTATAAGGGAAAATAATGTTGACATAGGAATAATTACTACTCCAAAGGAGTATGCTCAAGATATAACGGATATATTTATTAAGGCAGGGGTGAAAGGAATTTGGAACTTTGCTCCGACTGACTTAAATGTGCCTGATAATATAATAGTGGAAAATGTGCGTTTAAATGAATCTTTATTTGCACTCTCATATTTTTTAAAGCAAAATCATAAATAATAATAAAAAAGACAAAAGGCTTTCTTAATATAATCTTTAAGGACTGCCTTTTTTTATGTGGAAAAAAGATAAAAAATTAACAATATCAGTGGAAATTACATATTAAATATATTATAATGAAAGATAGATACAGATATAGCTAATATATTAGGGAGGGAAATAATATATGGATTTCAATTTAACTAAAGCGCAACAAATGGTAAGAAATGTAATGAAAGAATTTACAGAAAAAGAGGTAAAACCCATTGCAGCTGAGATTGATGAGACAGAAAGATTTCCAACAGAAACTGTAGAAAAAATGGCAAAATATAATATGTTAGGAATACCTTTTCCAGTAGAGTATGGTGGGGCAGGAGGAGACGAATTATCCTATGCCATAGCTGTAGAAGAATTATCAAAGTCTTGTGGTACTACAGGAGTTATATGTTCCGCTCACACATCCTTAGGATGTTGGCCTATATATAAATATGGTACAGAGGAACAAAAACAAAAATATCTAATTCCGTTGGCAAAGGGAGAACATTTAGGAGCTTTTGGTTTAACAGAGCCTAATGCTGGAACTGATGCAGCAGGACAACAAACTACTGCTATCTTAGATGGTGATAATTATATTTTAAACGGTTCAAAGATATTTATAACAAATGGCGGACAGTCAGATACATATATAATATTTGCCATGACTGATAAAAGTAAAGGTACTAGAGGAATATCTACATTTATAGTTGAAAAAGACTTCCCTGGTTTTAGTATCGGAAAAATTGAAGAAAAAATGGGTATTAGGGCATCTGCAACTGCTGAACTAATATTTCAAAATTGTATAGTACCAAAGGAAAATCTATTAGGCAAAGAAGGAGAAGGTTTTAAAATTGCCATGTCTACCCTAGATGGAGGTAGAATTGGTATAGCTGCCCAAGCCTTAGGTATAGCAGCAGGTGCCTTAGATGAAACGATTAAATATATAAAAGAGAGACAACAATTCGGTAGATCTATATCTAAATTCCAAGGACTTCAATGGATGATAGCGGATATGGCAACCGAAATAGAAGCAGCTAGACTTCTTGTTTATAGGGCAGCCTATAATAAAGCAAATAACTTACCTTATAGTAAAGAAGCAGCAATGGCTAAATTATTTGCATCAGAATGTGCTATGAATGTAACTACTAAATGTGTTCAATTATTTGGTGGATATGGATATACAAAGGATTATCCAATAGAGAGAATGATGAGAGATGCGAAGATTACTGAGATATATGAAGGTACATCACAAGTACAACAAATGGTTATATCAGCCGCTGTATTAAAATAGGACTAGGGAGGTTAGGATATGAATATTATTGTATGTATAAAGCAAGTACCAGATACTAATGAAGTTAGAATAGACCCAGTACGTGGAACTCTTATTCGTGAAGGAGTACCAAGTATTATAAATCCAGATGATAGAAATGCTTTGGAAGAAGCTCTAAAAATTAAAGATAAATTAAAAGATGTAAAAGTAATAGTTTTAAGCATGGGGCCTCCTCAGGCTGATGTTGCCCTTAGGGAAACTTTAGCCATGGGAGCAGATGAAGCTATACTTTTAAGCGACAGAGCTTTTGCAGGTTCTGATACTTGGGCTACCTCTACTGCTCTTGCTGCGGGTATAAAAAAGATTGGAGACTATAGTATTATATTCTGTGGAAGACAAGCAATAGATGGAGATACGGCACAGGTTGGACCTCAAATAGCAGAACATTTAAATATACCTCAAATTACTTATGTTGAAGAATTAGAAATTGAAGGAGACAAAGTTATAGCTAAAAGAACATTGGAAGATGGACATTTTGTTGTGGAATCTAAAATGCCTGTACTTTTAACAGCTATAAAAGAATTAAATATACCAAGATACCCTTCCATTAAAGGCATTTATAATGCCTACAATAGTGATAATGTTAAGGTTTTATCAGCAAAAGATGTAGATGCAGATTTTGACAATCTAGGACTAAACGGATCGCCTACCCAAGTAAATAAATCTTTTACACCATCAGGAAGATCAGGTGAGGGAGAAATATTACAGGGAAGTGGAAAAGAGGCAGTTGAATCATTGATACTAAGATTAAGAGAAAAACATCTTATTTAATATATCATCTGATAAAGGAGGAATTTAAATGGCTGTTAAAGTTATAGAGTTGAAATGTATTGGCTGTGGAAAGTGCGTTAGAGTATGTCCCTTTGATGCTATAGACATGATAGATAAAAAGGCTAAAATCAATGAAAAGTGTACGGCTTGCGGACAATGTGTAGAGGCCTGTCCAGTAGATGCAATAGAGAAAGAAGAAAAAAAATATAGAGCTGGCGGAGTAAATGTAGATGAATATAGGGGAGTTTGGGTATTTGCAGAGCAAAGAGATAAGGAGCTGCTTAATGTAGCCATAGAGTTAGTAGGAGAAGGAAGAAAAATAGCTGATGAACTAAAAGTTCCTTTGACTGCTGTGCTATTGGGTAAGGATATAGATAATTTAGCGGAAAAATTAGTTAAATATGGAGCAGATGAAGTTCTATATGCAGACCATCAGCTACTAAGTGTATATACAACTGATGGATATACTAAAGTAATTTATGATTTAATTAAGGAAAGAAAGCCTGAAATTATGTTGATAGGTGCTACAAATATAGGTAGAGATTTAGGACCTAGAATATCTGCAAGAGTTCATACAGGACTTACTGCAGATTGTACAAAGCTGGATATTGATATAGAAAATAGAAGACTTTTACAGACTCGTCCAGCCTTTGGTGGAAACCTAATGGCAACTATTATTTGTCCAGATCATAGACCACAAATGTCTACAGTTAGACCAGGGGTTATGGAAAAGGCAAAGTATAATGAAAGTAGAAAAGGTAATATAGTTAAATTTATTCCAGAATTAAAAGATGAAGATATAAGGGCTAAAGTTATGGAAGTAGTCAAAGGTGGAAAGGCAGAAGTACAACTTGAAGATTCAAAAATAATAGTATCAGGTGGTAGAGGTCTTGGAAATCCAGAAGGATTTAAGTTAATTCAAGATTTAGCAAAGAAGTTTGGTGGAGTAGTAGGAGCTTCTCGTGCTACAGTTGATGCTGGTTGGATAGACCAGGGACACCAAGTAGGACAAACAGGTAAAACTGTTAGACCTTCCCTTTATATTGCTTGTGGTATTTCAGGAGCTATTCAGCACTTGGCAGGTATGCAAGAATCTAAAGTTATTGTTGCCATAAATAAGGATAAAGATGCACCTATATTTAAAGTTGCTGACTATGGTATTATTGGAGATGTTTATGAAATATTACCACTTCTTATAGAGTCTTTGGATAATGTAGACGATATAATAGAAGCTTTCGCATTAAAATAATCTTAAAAGATTAAAGTAATTTGACAGTATTTCCTTCAATGGAATACAATAGAGAATTTAATCATTCAATTTATAATTTAAAATTAACAATTAATAATTAGACTGATTGAACTTGTCTAATCAATATGTTATAATTTCATTGGAAAGATAATCTATTGGTGATAGAATTCACCAATTAAAATAAAGGGAGGTTTTGTATAATGTCAAAAGAAAATCTAAACCCATTAGAAAGTGCTCAGTTACAAGTTAAACATGCTTGCGATGCATTAGGTCTAGAACCAGCAGTTTATGAATTACTTAAAGAACCACAAAGAATTATTGAGGTTTCAATCCCAGTTAAAATGGATGATGGCTCAGTAAAGGTATTTAAAGGATATAGATCATCACATAATACAGCTATAGGGCCTGCTAAAGGTGGAATTAGATTCCATCCGGGAGTTAACGCAGATGAAGTTAAGGCATTATCAATCTGGATGACTTTTAAATGTGGAGTTATGGGAGTTCCTTATGGTGGAGGAAAAGGTGGAATTACTGTTGACCCTCTTACATTATCACAAGGAGAACTAGAAAGATTATCTAGAGGATATGTGCAAGGTCTTCATAAATACTTAGGAGAAAAAATAGACGTACCAGCTCCAGACGTAGGATCTAACGGACAAGTAATGGCTTGGATGGTAGATGAGTACATTAAATTAAACAACGATAATATGAATATAGGAGTACTTACTGGAAAACCAGTTGCATGGGGTGGATCAGAAGGAAGAAACGAAGCAACAGGATTTGGAGTTGCAGTTATAGCTAGAGAAGCAGCTAGAGAGTTAGGTATAGATATGGCTAAATCAACAGTTGCTATCCAAGGATTCGGAAACGTTGGTAGATATACAGTTAAAAATGTTCAAAGACAAGGTGCTAAAATTGTTGCAATAGCTGAGTGGGCACCATCTGTTGGAACTTATGCATTATATAATGAAGATGGATTAGATTTCTATGAAATGGAAGCTTACTTCAATGAGCATAGAAATTTAGTAGATTATCCAAAGGCAAAAATGATTTCCTTAGATGAATTCTGGAGTCTAGAAGTAGATATGTTGATTCCAGCTGCTTTAGAAAATGCTATTACAGAAGACGTAGCAAAAGTAGTAAAAACTAAGTTAATCTGTGAAGCTGCTAATGGACCTATTACTCCAGGTGCAGACGTTATCCTAAAAGAAAGAGGAATTACAGTTACTCCAGACATATTAACAAATGCTGGTGGAGTTACAGTTTCATACTTTGAGTGGGCACAAAACCTTCAAGGTTATTATTGGTCAGAAAAAGAAGTTGAAGAGAAGCAAGAAGTTGAAATGGTTAAAGCATTTAACGAAATATGGAAACTTAAAAATGAATACAATGTAACAGTAAGAGAAGCAGCTTATATGATTTCAGTTAAAAAAGTTGCTGAAGTAATGAAATTAAGAGGATGGTACTAATATAAAAAAGATGCACTAGATTAATCTAGTGCATCTTTTTTATTGACAAATCATATAATATTTCTTATACTAAATAGACGACCGACCAGTCGGTCGGAGAGATTATACATAGGGGAGGATAATATGTTATCGAAATTTAGTGTAAAGAAACCTTATACTGTAGTTGTAGCAGTAATATTAGTACTTATATTGGGAGGAGTATCCTTTATAAATTTACAAACTGATTTATTACCTAGTATAAATTTACCTTATTTAGTAGTTATGACTACATACCCTGGAGCCAGTCCGGAGGAGGTAGAAATGGTAGTTACTAAACCCATAGAGCAGATAGTAGCCACCACAAGCAATATAAAAAATATTAGTTCAATATCACAGGAAAATTCATCAGTAGTTATAATGGAGTTTAACAATGATGTGAATATGGACTCTGCCATTATAGAAATCAATGGAAATCTTGATATGATTAAAGGGGCATGGAATGATTCCATAGGCTCACCTATGATAATAAGATTAAATCCAGATATGCTTCCGGTAATGGTGTCATCAGTAGATGTAGAAGGAATGGATGTATCTCAGATTTCTAATCTTATGAGCCAGAGAATAATTCCTGAACTAGAAGGTATAAATGGAGTTGCCTCTGTTTCAGCAGTAGGACTTGTTGAAGAAAATATTGAAGTATATATTAATCCAGATAAAATAGAGAGTCTAAATAAAAAGATTCTAGATAAAGTAGACAATAAACTTGGTGAAGTAGGAGAACAACTGGAGAAAGCTAAAAAAGAAATAGCAGATGGTAAGAGTAAATTAGCAGCAGAAGAAAAGAAACAAAAAGATAAATTAGTAGAAGGAGAAAAAGCTCTAACAAGTGGCA
This sequence comes from Tissierella sp. MB52-C2, assembly GCF_030931715.1. NCBI lineage: Bacteria > Bacillati > Bacillota > Tissierellia > Tissierellales > Tissierellaceae > Tissierella > Tissierella sp. MB52-C2. The sequence continues at coordinate 2,828,820 of NZ_CP133261.1, read as the reverse complement.
AGTCACAAATACTTCAAGGAATAGAGCAAATAGACAAAGGATTAGTGGAGTTAAAGGAAAATAAAAATAATCTTGAAAAAGCCTTGGAACAAATAGATGAAAAAGATGAAAAGTTAATATTTGAAACAAAGGGAGCTTTAAGTGTTGTTAATTCTAAAATAGAAGAATTAGAAGAAGAAAAATCTAACTTAGAAGCTAAAAATAAAGAATTGAGCTTACAAGAAGAACAAATTGTAAAGGGTAAGGAAATCTTAAACACTGAAATGAATAAGGCAAAGTCTCAATTAAATGAAGGAGAAAAAACTTTAAATAATAAGATAGATGAGTTTGAAAGTGCAAGGAAGGATGCCTTTAAGAAAGCCTCCTTAGAAGGTGTAATAACTAAGAAGATGATTTCAGGTATTCTTGGGGCACAAAATTTCTCCATGCCTGCTGGATATGTAAATGAAGAGGGTACAGATTATCTAGTTAAAGTTGGAGATAAGATAAAAGATTTAGATGAAATGAAGAATTTATTATTATTTGATACAGGAGAGGAAGGCGTAGGCAAAGTCTATTTAAAAGATGTGGCAGATGTTGATTACAAAGATAATAGAGATGATATATATGCAAAGGTAAATGGTAATAATGCAGTAATTATAAATTTCCAAAAACAAAGTAATTTTTCCACAGCAGAAGTATCAAAAAACATAGGGAAAAAGATGGAAGACTTATCTAAAGAAAATGAAGGTCTAAACTTTACAGCCTTAATGGATCAAGGGGTCTATATAGATGTGGTTGTAGACTCAGTATTAGATAATTTAATTTATGGTGGAATACTTGCCATAGTAATACTTTTAATATTCTTAAGGGATATAAAGCCAACATTTATAATAGCAGTATCTATTCCAATAAGTATAATATTTGCTATTGCAATGATGTATTTTACAGGAGTTACTATAAATATTATATCATTAGCAGGTTTAGCCCTTGGAGTAGGTATGCTAGTTGATAACTCCATAGTTGTAATTGAAAATATATATAGACTCCGAAATGAAGGAATGTCTCCTATAAAGGCAGCAATAGAAGGGGCTAGGGAAGTGGCAGGAGCCATATTTGCATCTACCTTAACAACGGCCTGTGTATTTCTACCTATAGTGTTTACTAAAGGAATATCTAAGGAATTGTTTACTGATATGGGTTTAACCATAGCATACTCCTTATTTGCCAGTCTTATAGTAGCTTTAACTTTAGTACCTGCTATGGCATCAACTATGTTAAAAAATACTAAGGAAAAAGAAGATAAACTATTTAATAAATTTATTAATGTATATGAAGGAATCTTAAGATGGTCATTAAAGTATAAGATTATTGTAATGTCAGCAGTAGTTGGATTATTAGCCCTTAGCGGAGTTATGGCAATGAACATGGGTACAGCTTTCATACCAGAAATGGAAACTCCTCAAATGTCTTTATCTGTAGAGATGCCAGAGGGTAGTACTCATGAAGATTTGATAAATATGTCAGATACAGTACTAGATAGGATTATAAAAATAGATGGGGTAGAAACCATAGGAGCTTTCCAAAGCTCAGGTCTAGGTGGGATAATGGGAAATAGTAAAGGTGATTCCATGTCCATGTATTTAATCCTAGATGAAAATAAAAAGATTAAGAATAGCCAAATAGAGAAAGAAATAGAAAAAGAAATTAAGGATTTAGATTGTAAAATATCAGTAAGTACTTCTAATATGGACATGGGTTCAATGGGTGGAAGTGGTATAGAAGTATTAGTTAAAGGTAGAGAATTAGACACTTTAAGAGATGTATCCCTTGATATATCAAAAATACTAGAGGAAACAAAGGGGACAATAGAAGTAAGTACAGGGATTGATGAAAATTCTAGAGAAACCAGAATTATAGTAAATAAAGAAAAGGCCATGGAAAATGGTTTAACTGTGGCACAAGTATTTAGTGAAATTAACTCACTTATAGCAAAGGATAAGTCTACAACTACTCTAACTTTATCTAATAGAGATTATCCTGTGATAGTAGTAGATGGAGAAAGTCAAAAGATTGCAAGGGATGATCTAGAAGATTTAAGTATCAAGGTTCATAAAGATGGTGAAGAAAAAGAAATAAAAATAGGAGATATAGCTAAGATTACAGAAGATAAGGGGTTGTCATCCATAAGAAGAAAATCTCAAGAAAGATATGTTTCTGTAAAGGCAGGTATTGCAAAAGATCATAATATAGGTCTTGTAAGTAGAGAATTTGAAAATAAGATAAAGGATTACGAACTTCCAGAAGGATATTCCATTGAATTAACTGGAGAGAATGAGAGGATAAAAGATTCTTTAAGGGATTTAATCTATATGACATTATTAGCCATAGCTTTTATATATTTAATAATGGTAGCTCAATTCCAATCATTATTATCTCCATTTATAGTAATGTTTACAATACCTTTAGCATTTACTGGAGGATTACTTGCATTAGCCCTTACAGGTGGAGAAATATCTTTAATTGCAATGCTGGGATTCTTAGTTTTATCAGGGGTTGTAGTAAATAATGGTATAGTATTTGTAGATTATACTAATCAGTTAAGGGAAAGAGGAATGGATAAAAAAGAGGCCCTAATAGAAACAGGAAAGACTCGTATGAGACCAATACTTATGACTGCCATAACTACGATCCTTGGATTGTCAACATTATCTGCAGGAGTAGGCGTAGGAGCTGAAATGCTTCAGCCTTTGGCAATTGTAGCCATAGGTGGTCTGACTTATGCTACAATACTTACTCTTTTAGTAGTTCCAGTTATGTATGATATTTTGCATAAAAGACCAATTAGAAAATTTTCTATAGAAGGAGATGAGTAAAATGGATTGTAAAATATATTCGGAAAAGGAAATTGCCATATACGAAGGATTGACTCGATTAATGAAGGAAGGTGCTAACCCTTATTCCATAAAAGTATCAGATATAGCAAAGGCAGCAAACATAGGTAAGGGAACTATATATGATTATTTTGATTCAAAGGAAGAGGCAATATCAAAGTCTATTATCTATAATATAATTAATGAGATAAAGAATGGATTTTCAAGGGTAGTAACTAAATCAAACTTTAAGGAAAAGTTTTATGAAATACTACAGATTGTAGCAGAGAGTTTGGAAAACAATTTATCTACGTTTAATATGTTACTATCTGCTGGAGGTATTAAAGAATTTTACGAATATATAGTAGATGAGAAATATGATTTGTCTCAATTTATATCTGTTATTAATAATGAGGTGAGCAATTTATTAGAATTAGGCTTTAATGAAAGCATAATTTCTACTAAAGAATCTGATTATTATCGATTAATGACTGTACGTGGTACAATATCAGGATTTGCTAATTATATTAATAATAAAGAATTATATAAAGATATAAGTATGAAGGATGCCATGGATACGGCATATAGAATACTTATAAAAGCATTAAACTAAAAACTGGCTATTGCCAGTTTTTTTATATAAAATAAGGGTAGACTATTATTAGAAATATAGAACTTTTAAATCAGGGAAAAGGAGAAATGATATGAAATATAATATAATTGAAGAACAAGGAAAAATAATAATTAAAGATATAAAAAATTTTGATCCTAAACATATATTTGAATGTGGTCAAGCCTTTAGATGGTATGTAGAAGAGGATAATTCTTATACAACAATTGCCTATGGAAAAGTATTAAATGTAAAAAATGAAGGAAATGATATAATATTGTCTAATACTAATATGGAGGACTTTAACAATATTTGGTATAATTACTTTGATCTAGGAAGGGACTATGATGAGATAAAAAAACAGTTATCGAAAGATCCTATATTGGCTGAAGCCATAAAATTTGGAGAAGGATTGAGAATTCTTAATCAAGAGCCCTTTGAAATGGTAATATCCTTCATAACATCAGCTAATAATCAAATACCAAGAATAAAGAAATCTATAGAATTGATGTCAAAAAATTACGGAGAAAAGATAGATGAAAAATACTATAGTTTCCCAACACCAGAAAGTCTATCTAAAGTAAGTCCAGAGGAATTAAAAGAGATTTGCAAAGTAGGATTTAGGGGAGAAAGAATAGTAGAAACAGCAAAAATTATAGCTAAAGGAGAATTGAGTTTAGACAGCATATTCAATTTAAATAGAGATGAAGGAAAGGAACTTTTAATGACTTTACCAGGAGTAGGACCAAAGGTAAGTGACTGTATACTATTATTTGCCTTCAATAAAGATGAAGCTTTTCCAGTAGATGTATGGGTTAAAAGGGTAATGGAACATTTTTATCTAAAGGAAGAAACTAATGTAAAACATATAGGAGAACATGGTGCTAGAATATTTGGTAATCTAGCGGGATTTGCACAGCAATACTTATTTTATTATGCTAGGGAACTGGGAATAGGTAAGTAATTGTAAGTTATTTGTAATCTTTCCTTTATATAATAGTGATATATTTTATTTAAATAATAGGAAGTTAGAGGAAGAAAGATGGTTAAAATAAAAACAAATAAACCTAACTATATATTTAAAATCAGATATGGAGTTATTTTTATATTATTTTTAATGTCATTAATATTATTTTTTTCTCATAAGACAGAGGAACTTCCTATAAAAATAAATGAAAAAATTAAGGATTTTGCCATAGGAAATATAAGGGGAGATAATAAGGAATATTTAGTTGTACTTACAGGAAGCAGGAGAAGGGAATTTGGAGAAGAAGTAATCATATATTCCATAGAAGATAAAAAGGAAATATATCGGGAGGATTACTCAGCTTATAATCCATGGAAAATAGTCATAGGAGATATAGATGGAGATGGTAAAGAGGAAATATCCATAGGAGTATATAAAACATCACCGCTTCATCCTGTAATGGCTAAAAGACCATTTATATATTCCTTTGAGGGCAATAAACTGGAGCCAAAATGGCGAGGTTCTAGATTATCCAAACCTTTTTTAGACTATGTGTTTCTTGATATAGATGAAGATGAAGTAGACGAAATAGTAGCCATAGAAATATTAGAAGATAATAGAAAAGTAATCAATACATATAAATGGAAAGGGTTTGGATTTGAAGCATATTTGGAAACAGAAGGATATGAAGATATAAGTGACCTAATTACAAAAGATAACCAGTTGTTTATTAAGATTAAAGAACAGAGAAAAAGCTATAAAGCTTTAATAAAAATAGCAGAAAATCACATAAAAGTGGAAAGGGAGGATTAGAGTGAAGAGAAGAACCATGTATTCAATTGTTGCTTTGATTTTAGTTCTGTCTATTATAATGACTGGATGTGTTGGTAAAGAGGTGCATAATCCTTTAGAAATGAATAACCCTTTAAAGGAGGATGAACAGGATAAAAGTGAAAAGAGGGAAATCGATATTGAAATAAATCATGGATTGATAAATATAGAAGTTCCCTATGAACCTAGAACCATTGAATCCTTAGTAGAGCCATATAAGATTAATGAGAATATGACTAATGTTTTAAATGCTGAGAAGTTTGGAAGTTTTTCTAAAGAACAGTTAGAACTATTGGCTAAGAATAATTTTGTAGTAAATCCTACTAAGGAAGAGCAGTTATTTTATATTTACGAAAATAATGAATATCTAGAAATACCATCTTTTATTACCACAGATTCAGTACTGCAGGTATATCACATATTCTATGACTATACTTTAAGAACATTGGAAAATGATAAGCTATTAGCTTTAGTTGAAGAAATGACAAATAGTATGTTGAATAATTCTATTAAACTATATAATGACTTAACAAATAAGGAGCTAAAAGAAATTCAGCTTAAAAACATTGCATATTTTGCCACTGCACAGCTTGCTTTAGAAAAGGATTTACCAAATAATATTCCTGTGGTATCAAAGGAAATGGCAGAGGCTGAATGGAATTTAATTAAAAATAGTAGTGGTTTTTCGGAGTCAAATATATTCCCTTACAAACTAGATTATAGTCAGTATACTATAAGGGGACATTATACAAGGTCCAAGGATTTAGAAAGGTATTTTAGGGCTATGATGTGGTATGGGCAAGCTCCATTTCCATTGTATTTCGAAAGGGCAAATAAAGATATAGAGAAAAGAAATATAGAACAAACCCTACAGGCTCTCTTAATTACTTGTAGCCTATACTCAGATAAGGAAAGCTATACTAAATGGGAAAATATATATGAGCCAACTAATTTCTTTGTGGGAAGTTCTGATGATTTAAACATCTATCAATATGGAGAAGTATTGACTAAAGTATATGGAAAGCATTTTGATATAAACGAATTAAATAATAAGAAAAAACTAGAGGAATTCTATAAAGAAGCTGATAAACTACCAGAACCGCAGATAAAGGCCAAGTATACATCTGAATCTACTCCAACAGGCAAACAATTTAGGCTTATGGGACAAAGATATGTAATAGATGCAGAAATAATGCAGGAATTGGTAGAGCCCTTCGCCAGACCAATAGCATCGGGACTTGATGTAATGGGAGTATTAGGGTCAGAAAGAGCTAAAGCAATCCAATTGACTAAGGAAGAAAATCAACAATGGGAGGATTATCCTGTCATATTCCAAAATTTAAAAGAAAAGTTCAACAAATTATCAGATAAGTCTTGGAGAGCCAATATGTATCAAGGCTGGTTGTGGGTATTAAAGGGATTTTTAGAACCTTTTGATGAGGGTTATCCATCTTTTATGACTAGTGAAGCTTGGAATGATAAAGATTTAAACACAGCATTAGGGTCTTGGTCAGAACTTAAACACGATACAATTCTATATGGAAAACAAATAGGGGCAGAATGTGGTGATGGATATGAAGAGAACATTCCAAAAGGATATGTTGAACCTAATATAGAAGTATATGAAAAACTTCTTTGGCTTACAAAGTTTTCAAGGAAGAATTTATCCGCAAGGGGACTTACTGTAGAAAGTCTTCATGTGAAAATGGAGAAATTTGAAGATATATTAGAATTTCTAATTAATTGTTCTATTAAAGAGCTTAGAAATGAAAGCTTAACTACAGAAGAATATGAACGAATTAATATTTTTGGTGGTATCTTAGAGGATTTGACTGCCTCTTTTGCAGGGGATTATATTCGTTGGTTTGAGATAACTTCTGAAACAGATAAGAATATGGCAGTTATTGCTGATTTTCAAACTTTAGCACCAAATCAATATAGTAATGGTGGATATGCAGAAGCTGGAGTAGGCCCTGCCTATGAAATATATGTAGTTGTACCTATAGATGGCAATCTATATCTTACAAGAGGAGCTATATTTAGTTATCATGAATTTATATCTAGTGAGAGATTAACAGATGAGAAATGGCAGGAAATGATTAAGGAAAATAATCAGCCACCTATGCCACAGTGGACAAATTCCTTCATAAGAGACGGAAAAGGAGAAATACCTTATCCCAATGGGAGTAACTGAGTGAAGGGTGAAGAGTTTAAGAGGTGAAGAAATGTACAAAATATTAGTTATAGAAGATGATGAAAAGATTGTTAACCTTGTTAAAGACAGGCTAGAAAGATATGGATATATTGTATCCACAGTCAATGATTATTCCAATATAAAAAATGAATTCATAAAAGAAAGTCCCCATTTAGTCCTTTTGGATATAAATCTTCCAAACTATGATGGCTTCTTTTGGTGTAGGGAAATAAGGAATATATCTAAAGTTCCTATTATATTTATTTCAGCAAGATTTTCAGATATGGATCAAGTAATGGCTATAGAAAATGGTGGAGATGATTATATAATAAAACCTTTCTCCTTTGACTTATTACTAGCGAAGGTGAGGGGAGCCATAAGGAGAACATATGGAGAATATGCAGATAATAGTTCTAAAGATATATACGAAGTAGAAGGTGTCTACTTACATAAAAATCAATCTATAGTAGAATGGCAAGGGGAGAAAATTGAATTAAGTAAAAAGGAATTTGGACTATTATATATATTGATTTCCCACTTAGATGAAATAGTATCAAGGGAAATTTTATTGGAAGAATTATGGGATGATATAGACTTTGTTGATGATAATACTTTATCTGTTAATATTACCAGACTTAGAAAAAGGTTAGAGGATATAGGGATAATAGATGCTATTCAAACTAAAAGAGGTCAAGGTTATTCCATGACAAAGACATGGGAATGACTTATACCTGACAATATTGTAAGATAAATATTTAGGTTGAAAGGGAAATCAATATGATGATTTCCCTTTGTTTTTTATAATAGAAGCAAGAGCTACTGAAAATGTCGAATAATGCAGTAACTTATATTTTAATTTCGTTATAGTCAATATATAGTAATTGTTCTGTGATTTAATGTAAGGAGGACAAAATATGAAAAAGATACTGATATTCACAGCATCTATAGGTGGTGGGCATAATGAAGCTGCATCATGTTTAGAAAATCAATTTAGGAAACATGGATTTATAGTAAAGAAATTAGATGCATTGCTGGAGATAAATAAAACATTAGATGCGCTCATAATTGGCTCTTGTAAGATATTAATTAATAATTTCCCTAAGTTATATGGAGGTTTATATGATATAAGTAATAGAGAAAGGTCTAATAAACTGATTACCCACTCTCTTTCAAGAATTTCCGAGGAAAAAATTTATGAAATAATAGTGCAAGAAAAACCTGATTTAATTATTTCGACCCATGCTTTTATGGTGGGGGTAATAGGACATTTGAAGAAAAGAAGATTAATAAATATACCCTTTATGTCGGTGGTAACAGATTATGAAGCCCATCGAACTTATATAGATGAAAATGTAGATGCATATATTGCAGGTAGTAACTATACAAGTGAAAGATTGATAAAACAAGGGATAGATAAAGAGAAGATATTTCCTTATGGAATACCAATTAGAGAAGAATTCCTAAAAAGATTAGAATCTATTTCTTTGAAGCCAAGCTCCTTCCAGATCTTACTTGTTGCAGGTAGTTTAGGCCTTAAAGGGATGAAAAAGGTATTAAGAAATATTGTTGATATGGAAGGTAATTACAACATTGTAGTAGTTTGTGGAAAAAATAAAGGGCTGAAAAGATCTATAGAGAGAGAATATGATGAACTGATAAAAAGCCATAAGATTACTCTTTATGGATTTACAAATAACATTCCAGTTATTATGGAAAACTCAGATGTAATCATAACAAAGCCTGGAGGATTGACTATTTCTGAGGCAATAGCAAAGAGACTTCCTATGATTATCCCTTATTATATACCAGGTCAAGAAAAAGAAAACCTTGATTTTTTGCTAAAAAAAGGACTAGCCATTTATGTATCTGAGATAGACTCTATTAAGGAGCTAATTGAATCTATGATGAAGAATCCCAAGATTCTTGATAATATGAAGGAAAATATGAAGGAAATGTACAATAAGTCTTGCCTCGATAATATTATTTATCTTAGTGAAAATTTGATTGAAAACTGTAATTATAAAATGGATTTAAACTATGGATCATAAGGTAGATATACTAATTTTGACGGCTGGATTTGGAGCTGGACATTTATCAGCAGCCATAGGAATTAAGGAAAATATACAAAAAATAGATGGGACCATAGGCATTGAAGTTACAGATGCCTTTCAAATATTAATACCTAGATTATCAAAGGCTATGTATAAGGGTTATAATATTTTAATTCGGAAAGGTTCGAGAATATATAATCATTTTCATTACAAGGACAATGAAAAGCCTAAATCTGGCACTAGCAAATTTTCAAATAAATATATTATAAATAGGTTGAAAAATTATATTATGGATATTAATCCTAAGCTAATTATTTCAACCTTTCCAACTATATCACAATATCTCTCAAGATTAAAAGATAAATCCGAAATTTCAATACCATTGATTACCTGTATTACAGATGTAGTCAACGGGTGGGAGTGGATAACACCTAATTGTGATATATACTTTGTGGCAACCAAGTATATTAAAAGTAAAATGATAGACATGGGTATAGAGGATGAAAGAATTGTTGTAACGGGAATTCCTTTAAGAAAGGAATTCTTAGAGTTACCAAGGCCTTTAACTAGTTGTTATTTACCGAAGGGACATATGATAATAATGATTATGGGCGGAGGTGTAGGGTTAATACCAAATGATAAAGCTTTTTATCATTGGATTGATAATCTTAATAATACTACAACTGTAGTATTAGCAGGAAAGAATGAGGAATTATATGAATCAATATCTAAACTAAAATTAGAAAATGTCATACCACTTAGATATACGGATCAGGTACCTTCAATTATGGCACAATCAGATTTATTAGTAAGTAAAGCAGGGGGTATTACATTGTTCGAAGCTATAGCTTCGAAGTTACCTTTTATTGTTTATAAACCGGAATTGGGACAGGAAATAGAGAATTCTAAGTTTGTCTGTGAAAAATCAATAGGTGATATTGCTTTAACAATTGAGGAATTAAAGTTTATTATTACAGACTTAACTAATAATAAAAACAGAATTGACGAATATAAAAGGAACCTAACTGAGCTTAGAAAAAATATAAACATGGATATCTTAGCAGAACAGTGTATTGATTTATTACGAAATTGACAGAGAAGGATGATTGAATGAATGATTACAGTATAATAGGTTTTATAATCTTTATAATTTTAATACACACTATTTTAGCAAGTCTATATTTTAGAAAATTTTCGCCTTGTGTAAAAAGAAAAGTTTCTAATTCAGAAAATATATTTTTAACTTTTGATGATGGACCAAGTCCAATATATACATTAGAGATATTAGATTTACTTAAAAAGTATGAAATTAAAGCTACCTTTTTTGTAATCGCTAAAAAAGCTAAGGAGCATAGTGATATAATTTATAGAATGATAGAAGACGGTCACACTTTGGGACTACATTCTAATAGCCATAAGAACCAGTGTTTAAGAACCTATTGGCAGACTAAAAGAGATTTTCAGAAGTCTATGGAAGTTTTTGAAGAATTTAATTATCAAGTAAGATACTATAGAGCGCCATGGGGGCTCTTTAATCCATTTACTCACTATTATTCAAATAAATTTGGACTTAAAACTGTACTATGGTCAATAATCACCAGTGATTGGAACCCTAGGGCTAATGTATATAGGATTGTAAATAAGATTCTTAATAATGTAAGTAAAGGAGATATAATTGTTCTTCATGATAGTAATCATAGCAATAATAGTGATAATGGAGCCCCTGGAAATACAATACAAGCTTTAAATATAGTTTTACCAATTTTAATAGAAAGAGGATTTAAATTTGAAACATTAGACAAAGGAATAGGAAATGAGGTAGAAGTAAGCTTCCTATCAGGTGCTGATGCATGAAAAAGATAATAAATTATGTCATTCTAATATCATTGCTAGGAGCAACTGCTTATATATTAATTTCTAATAATGATTTTTCTAAATTTCCTATATTAATGGGGAAGGTAAACAAGGGATTTTTATTATTAGCTTTTTTTTGCATGATTTTATATTGGATATGTGATGCTTATATAATTCATAAAATGAAAAGGATATTAAATATTAAAGGTGGATTCTTATCTTCTTTTAATCTTGTTATGATTGGCCAATATTATGGTGCTATTACACCATTTGCAACGGGAGGGCAGCCTGCACAAATATATCTTTTAGTAAATGATGGTGTTCATGTAGGTACAGCTTCTTCATTAATGTTAACTAAGTTTTTAATTTATCAAATTGTAGTTACATTTTATTCAGCATTTATGTTTATAATAAACTTTAACTTAATATCAGGAAAAGGAAGATTAGCATTTCCTTTCATAATAATGGGCTGTTTATTAAATGCCTTTATGCTGCTGATAATAGTAGGCTTTTTCTTTAACGAAAGATTATTTAAAAGAATATTTACTAAGCTTTTTATATTTGGTTATAAGCTAAGGATAGTAAAAGATATTACAAAACTGGAAAATAAATTAGATAAGTATATTTTGGATTTTACCATTAGTATAAATAGAATGAAAGAAAATAGAAAGACTACTTTTATATTGATTTTAACAACCTTTATTCAATTAACATTCTATTTTTCAATAACATATTTTGTATATTTATCTGTTGGTCTTAGGGAAGTGCCTTATTTTCATATAGTGAGTATACAATCATTGCTTTATATGGCAGTCTCTTTTATGCCCACTCCTGGAACTGTAGGGGCTTCTGAGGGGGGATTCTATATTCTTTATAGTAGTATGTTGCCTAAAAACATTTTAACATTTATTATGATATTATCTAGATTTATAGAGTATTATTTTGGTATTATAGTAGGAGGATGTTTTACATTATTTGATTTTATTTCTAGAAAAAGAAAAAAGACATCATCAGAGTGTGATTTTGTAGATGATAAAGAAATGAGAGTAGATGGAAATGAATTTTAAAGATTACTTAAAAGATAAATTATTGTATATTATTATATATTTTATTAGTATTTTTCTAGTTATAACTATAATGATGCTTGATTTAATAATTAGAAAAGAAAGACTTAATATATCAAATATTATCTATGGATTTGTTTTGTCTTTTATAGCCTTAGGAGTAATAATATTAATTAACTATATGAAAAAAAAGAAATTTTATAGTCCAATTAATTACAGCATAGATAAGGACGAACATCTACAATATATATTTAATATTCCAGATAATATAAATAATGAATATAAATTTTTAAGAGAAGCTCTAGTTAGAAATTATACTATTTACATAGATAAACTTGAGAAATATAAAAGAAATGCCAAAACTCAAATGGATTTTAATAATAGATGGATTCATGAAATGAAGACTCCAGTATCAGTTATAAAGCTAATGTTAGAAAATGAAAAGGATAAGATGATAGATGAAACTACGAGAAAAAGCTATGAAAGCATAGAGGAAGAGATAGAAAAATTATCCCATGGATTAGAGATGGCTCTACATACTCTTAGAGTAAATGAATTTGAGTTGGATTTTAAAGTAGAGGAAGTGTCTTTGCTGGAAGTCATAAGAAATGTAATCAATGAAAATAGATCTGCCTTCATAGTAAATTCTATATTTCCTAAAATTCTTTCAGAAAATGATCTAATTGTAATATCGGATAAGAAATGGATAAAATTTGTTCTTAGTCAAATACTATCCAATAGTATTAAGTATTCAAAAGTTAAAGAAAGTGAGAACAAAGATATATTAATAAAGATCTATAAGGAGAATAATGATATTATACTTTCCATAAAAGATAGAGGTGTTGGAATAGCCAGTGGAGATTTAGAAAGGGTATTTGATCCATTTTTTACTGGGAAAAATGGCAGGAAGTATTTAGAGTCTACAGGAATGGGACTCTATCTTTCAAAGGATATATGTAGAAGACTGGGACACGGCTTAGATATAAAGTCTAGGGAAGGGGAAGGAACTACAGTAAAGGTTACATTTTATAATGGAAAAAGCATTTATAATTTAGAAAATAGTTAATATGACAAAGTTGTAAGATAAAGATTAAATTTGAAAGGGAAATCAATATGAAGATTTCCCTTAATTTTATATAGTATAATCATAAGATTGATTATAGGAGGAAAAAAAATGACAGTATTAGAAACAAAAGGTTTATCTAAGATATATGGAAGTAAGGGAAAGGGATTATCTGTTAAGGCCTTAGATGAATTTGATATAAGTATAAAAGAAGGAGAGTTTGTAGGAATTATGGGTCCATCAGGTAGTGGAAAGACTACTCTTTTAAATATCCTTGCCACAATAGACTCACCATCTTCTGGTGAAGTACTAATAAATGGACAAAACCCTCATAGATTAAAGCCAGATAATTTGGCCATATTTAGAAGAAATAATCTAGGATTTATATTTCAAGATTTTAATTTACTAGACACCTTATCTGTAAGGGAAAATATAATTTTACCATTAGTGCTGGAAGAGTTTAAAAACAAAGAAATTGAAGAAAAGCTAGAAGAGATATCAACGATATTAAATATTAAGGACATTCTAAATAAAAGAACCTATGAAATATCAGGAGGACAGCAACAAAGGACTGCTTGTGCTAGAGCTATGATAAATAAGCCAGCTATTATATTAGCTGATGAGCCTACAGGGAATTTAGATTCAAAGGCATCCTTTGACCTTATGAGTTCCTTGGAGAAGATAAATAAGGAAAGAAAAGCAACAATAGTAATGGTAACTCATGATGCCTTTGCTGCAAGCTTTTGCAACAAAATAATAATGATAAAGGATGGAAGATTCTTTCTAGAAATAACAAAGAGCGGCAATAGACAATTGTTCTTCAAGGAAATATTAGATTCATTATCACTTCTTGGAGGTGGGTATAATGAAAATATCTAATATGGCTCTTAGCAATGTTAAAGGAAATTTATATAGGTATGTAATGTATTATTTAAGTAATGCATTTGCTGTTACAGCATTTTTTATATTTGCTAATTTTGTATTTCATCCCTCTTTAAATTATAAGAATATAGGAGGACATCCAGTAGCGCAGATGGGTGTAATTAACGGTATGATAGCTTGTCAAGTAATAATAGTAATATTTTCAGTATTATTTGTAGGCTATTCTACCTCTATATTTTTAAAATCTAGGGGAAGGGAGTTTGGACTTCTTTCTTTATACGGAATGACTAGAAAGCAAATAAAGAAATATGTATTTATAGAAAGTACGATAATATCTCTTTTATCTATAGGAACAGGTATATTATCAGGAATAGCTTTTTCAAAATTATTTCTCATGGCAATGGAAGCATTTATGGATATCAGTCTTCCATTTAACATATCCTTTAAAGCTTTAGGACTTACTATTTTATTATTCTTTGCCTTATTTGAGCTAGTAAGTACTTTAATGCTTTTTAAAATAAAGAATAAAGAAATAATACAGCAGATTAAAAGCAGTAAGATACCTAAAGAAATACCAAACTTTTCAAGAAAGAAGTCAATTCTTGGTGTTAGTTTATTGGCGTTAGGATATGGCATAGCTTGGATTGTAGAAGGTGCTTTTGTACCTTTGGCTATGCTTCCAGTTATATTTATAGTTGTAGCTGGTACCTATTTTACATTTACTCAATTTAGTATAGCTGTGGCTAATAAAATTTTAAAAAATAAAAATATCCTTTATAAAAAGGTTAATATGATATCCTATTCTCAAATGATATTTAAATTACAGGATACAGCTAAGGTATTATTTGCAGCAGCTATTTTAGGTGCAATTACTTTTACTGCTACAGAAACCATATATTCATTTTTTACAGAAATATCTAGTATATCAGGAATTGATACACCGGAGGATATTGGAATAATACAAAAAGGAGAAAC
Organism: Tissierella sp. MB52-C2; assembly: GCF_030931715.1. Taxonomy (NCBI): domain Bacteria; kingdom Bacillati; phylum Bacillota; class Tissierellia; order Tissierellales; family Tissierellaceae; genus Tissierella; species Tissierella sp. MB52-C2. The sequence continues at coordinate 2,813,477 of NZ_CP133261.1, read as the reverse complement.
ATTAAAGGATAATCAGAGTATAGATAAAGCAAAAGAAATCCTAAAGAAACATGATTTAAAAATAGATGAGTTTCATACAGTTAAAAATATAAAGGTTAAAAATGAATCTAAAAAAATCAATGATAGTATTAGAGAAGAGATTTTACTTATATCTAATGAAGATTATAATAAGCTAGCAATTTATCAGGGAAAGGATGAAATTACAGTAAAAGAGAATGAGGTAGTATATAATTTCCCTTATGAGACAATTGGCTATGATGGTAAACCAGAAAAAATTAAGAGGTATCCTCTAGAAACAGCACAATTAAAACTAAAGGACAAAATAAAAGAATATAAGGTAAGTGGTGAATTACATGATAATGTAATGTCCTTAAATAAATTAGGATATTTTGATACATTTATATTAAATGACAAAGACTATGAAAACTGGCTGGAAATAGCAGAAAATGATGATGTGGTTATATACAATGGAATAAAACTAGATAAATGGAAGAATTCCTTTGATGCTTCAGTTGAAATAAAGGAGATGCTGGGCAATAAATACCAATACAGCTATTATGCCAAAGCAATTCCATATAAAAGTATTAGAAATAATTTCGGGTTTACATTATTCATAGGATTTTTCATAGCCTTTTTATTCTTTATAGCTTCAGGCAGTATAATATATTTCAAACTATTCAACGAAGTAAAACAGGATAAAGTAGAATACGATATACTTAGAAAAATTGGAACAACGGAGAAGGAGATAAATAAGATAATAACTAAGCAAATAGGGACTATATTCTTTTTACCCTTTGTGGTTAGTACTACACATTCTTTATTTGCATTGAAATCCCTTTCTAATTTACTTCAACAAAATCTTTTTACAAATGGTCTTGTAGTTGCATTGGGATATTTAGTATTTCAGATGATTTATTTTATTATAATAAGGACAATGTATATAAGAAAAGTGAAATATAATTAAAAATAGAGTAAAAATGGAATTCTTTAAAAGGATTCCATTTTTTTGATAGAAAAGATTCTTAAAATAGTGTATTCTATTTAAATATAGTAAAAGTGGATAGATCTGAGTGAGGATTTTGTGTTTTTTAACTACCATTCTCGGTTATTCACCATTTACTGAAGTAAAGGAGGTAGATGAATTATGTTAGGAACAATAGTAAATAGTTTAGCAATTATATTAGGATCTTTATTGGGTATAGGTTTAAGAAAAGGAATAAAGGAAGAATATAAGGATACTATAATGGATGGAATTGGGCTTTGTGTAATTATTATTGGAATTACTGGAGGAATAAAGTCAGAAAATATTATTCTAGTCATAGGAAGTATCGTATTAGGAAGTCTATTAGGAGAAATAATTGGAATAGAGAATATGCTTGAAAATTTAGGTAATAATTTACAGAGAAGGTTTGATAAAAAAGACAGCAATTTCTCTAAAGGATTTGTAACTGCTTCTTTAGTATTTTGTATAGGTGCTATGGCCATAGTTGGATCTCTAGAAGCAGGTATACAGGGGAAGTATGAGACTTTATTTGCAAAATCAATTATTGATGGTATTTCATCCATAATATTTGCATCAACCTTAGGTATAGGAGTGGCTTTTGCTAGTATTCCAGTATTTATTTATCAAGGTAGTATTACTCTTTTAGCTAATTTAGTAAATGAATTATTAACTCCACAAGTTGTAAATGAAATGTCAGCAGTAGGAAGTATCTTAATCATAGCAATAGGAATTAATATACTAGGTATAAAGAAAATAAAGATAGGAAATATGCTTCCAGCTGTATTTATACCATTGATTTACTATATGTTAATTGAATTAGTTGCTCTGTAAGGAAAAATAGAGGAATTTGGAGAAAATGAGAGATTGAGATAGCTAATCTGCAAATATTACATATAATGGTCAAAAACGGTAAAATTTGGAACTTGATTCCATCAATTTAATTAAGTAACATATATATTGTACATATTAGCACTCGACGACAATGAGTGCTAATAAAATGAAAAATATTACTATTAACATAGGGAGGTAGTTAATTATGAACCTAAGACCGTTAGGTGATAGAATTGTAATTAAGAAGGTTGAAGCAGAAGAAAAAACAAAATCAGGTATAGTTTTACCAAGTGCTGCTAAAGAACAACCACAAATGGCTGAAGTAGTTGCGATTGGTGCAGATATTACAAATGACGAAAAGAAAAAAGACCAAATTAAAGTAGGCGACAAAGTAATATTTTCAAAATATGCAGGAACTGAAATTAAAGTAGATGGCGAAGAATTAAATATATTAAAATTATCCGATATATTAGCAATAGTAGAGTAGGAAAAATTATCAACTTTAAATTTGTGGAGTAAATTCGAAAAGGAGTGTATGTAAATGGCTAAAGAAATTAAATTTGGCGAAGAAGCACGTCGTGCTATGGAAAGAGGAATAAATCAATTAGCTGATACTGTAAAAGTTACATTGGGACCTAAAGGCAGAAATGTTGTATTAGATAAAAAATTTGGTGCACCACTTATTACAAATGACGGTGTAACAATAGCTCGTGAAATTGAATTAGAAGATAAATATGAAAATATGGGTGCTCAACTTGTTAAGGAAGTAGCTACAAAAACTAATGATGTAGCAGGAGACGGAACAACAACAGCTACTTTACTTGCTCAAGCAATTATTAGAGAAGGACTTAAAAACGTAGCTGCAGGTGCAAACCCAATGATTCTTCAAAAAGGAATTAAATCTGCTGTAAATACTGCAGTAGAAGAAATAAAAAGATTCTCTAAGACTGTTGACTCTAAAGAAGCTATAGCTCAACTTGCATCAATTTCAGCAGGGGATGAAGAAATCGGTAAATTAATAGCTGAAGCTATGGAAAAAGTAGGTAAAGATGGAGTAATCACTGTAGAAGAATCAAGATCCATGGGAACAACTTTAGACGTAGTAGAAGGTATGCAGTTTGATAGAGGATATGTATCTGCTTATATGGTAACTGATACTGAAAAAATGGTGGCGGAATATGATAATCCATATATCTTAATCACAGATAAGAAGATTACAAATATACAAGAGATCCTTCCAATTCTTGAAGAGATAGTACAAATGAGCAAACCACTAATAATCATTGCTGAAGATATTGAAGGAGAAGCAATGGCTACATTAGTAGTTAATAAATTAAGAGGAACATTCAACTGTGTTGCTGTTAAAGCACCAGGATTTGGAGATAGAAGAAAAGAAATGTTACAAGATATAGCTATATTAACAGGTGGAACAGTAATATCAGAAGAGTTAGGATATGATCTAAAAGAAGCTACTGTTGATATGCTAGGATCAGCAGATAAGGTAAAAGTTGATAAAGAAACAACTGTAATAGTAAATGGAAAAGGCGATCAAGAAGAAATTAAAAATAGAGTTAAACAAATTAAGGCTCAACTTGAAGAAACAGATTCAGAATTTGATACTGAAAAACTTCAAGAAAGACTTGCTAAATTATCAGGTGGAGTAGCAGTAATCCAAGTAGGTGCTGCAACTGAAACTGAACTTAAAGAAAGAAAACTTAGAATTGAAGATGCTCTAGCTGCAACTCGTGCAGGAGTTGAAGAGGGTATGGTTCCTGGTGGTGGAACAGTATTAATAGATGCAATACCAGCTGTTGCTAAATTACTTGAAACTACAAATGGAGATGAAAAAACAGGAGTTAGTATAATAGTTCGTGCATTAGAAGAACCAGTTAGACAAATAGCAACTAATGCAGGATTAGAAGGTTCTGTTATTGTAGAAAAAGTTAAAGCAGAAGCACCAGGAACTGGATTTGATGCTTTAAATGAAATATATGTAGATATGATTCAAACAGGTATAGCAGACCCAACTAAAGTAACTAGATCAGCATTACAAAATGCATCATCTGTAGCGGCAATGGTACTTACTACAGAAGGTGCAGTAGTAGATGTGGAAACAGAAGATCCAATGGCAGCCATGGGAGGAATGGGTGGCATGGGTGGCATGGGCGGTATGATGTAGTAAACCCCAGACCTGCTACATTTACTAGGTTTGAAACAAGATGGAATTGATTTATTGCCATTTTGTTGCCAAAACACAAACATTAGAGGCTACACATAAGTTTAGAGAACTTATGTGAGGCCTCTTTTTTTATGACGAAAGTGTAGTAATACAATAACTAATAAGCAGCTATGAATTAATATTTAATTGAATTTTGCTGTTTGCTTCTTTAATATTACTAGGGAATAATTCATATATTAATGTATGAATTATTTTTTCATAATATTTTTAGGGGGTATTTTATATGATTATTGTTACAAATAAAAAAACAATAGCTCTTATTTGTTTAATTCTTGTTATTATATTTTTTCTTATTTTTAAATTTATTCTTTTGGAAAAAGATCTTGCAGCTAATACTACTCCAACAGGGTATGTAGCCTTAGTTATAGACGACTTTGGAAACAACGGAGAAGGTATAGATGAACTGGCTAAGCTTGATATACCAATTACTGCAGCGGTAATGCCGTTTTTAGAATATACAGAGATTGATGCAAAAAAGGCATATGATGCTAATATGGAAATAATACTTCATTTACCCATGGAACCTGAAAAGGGAGACCCAAAATGGTTGGGACCTAGGGCAATACGAGATAATCTATGTGATGATGAGATTAAAGAAATAGTTAATGATGCTTTAGACCAAGTAAAATGGGCAAAGGGAATAAATAATCATATGGGTTCTAAGATTATGAAAGATAAAGTAATTATGAGAGAAATTTTAAATGTAGTTAAAGAGAGAAACCTTTATTTCTTAAATAGTAGAACTGACGAAACTAAAGTTACAGAAGATATAAGTAAAGAACTAGGAATAGTATATTTTAAAAGAGATGTTTTTTTAGATAATGAGAGAAATGACTACTCTATTTCAAATGCTATGAATCAGCTTGGAAAAATAGCATTAGAAAAAGGATATGCTGTAGGTATTGGCCATGTAGGAGGTCAAGGTGGTAAGATTACTGTGGATGCCATAGATAAGATGTCTAAGAAGTTAAAGGAAGAAGGAATTGAATTTATATATCTATCTCAAATACAAGAGCTTTTCCCCATGGAAGGTAAATAATGTAATAATTGTAGATATTTGTAGAATTATGATGAAAAATGTTTTTAAAGGATAAATCTGGGTATGAATAGCCGTAATTATAATTTTCATATGATGTTCTGAATAAAAATCACAAAAGATAATTTGGGAGGAGAGTTTATGAAGGGAATTGTAAAAAATAAAAAAGGCTCTATAAAGACAAAATTAATTGTAATTCCATTAATTGTAGTATTTATTGTAATTACAACTATAGGCGTTTTTTCTTCTTATTTCTTGAGAACAAGCTTGATCAACGAGATGGAGCATAACGGAGTCTACCTAGCAGAAAGATTTATAGCAAATATAGAGGACAACTATAGGTCATTGGAAATAATCAATAATTCTTTAGACAATAAAATCAAATCTGCTGCAAAAATGGTAATAGGTAGTGAAGATAGGTTAAGCAATGAACTTATGAAAAATCTAGCTGAAGACTTAGAAGTAGAACAAATAAACTATTATAGTTCAGATGGAGTAACTCTCTATTCCAATACTGATGGATACGTAGGTTGGAAAGCCAATCAAGGACATGCTGTCCATAACTTTATGACAAGTAGTGATAAGGAATTAATAGAGGAGATTAGAAAAGATTCAGAGTCTGAAAATTATTTAAAGTATGGATATTTAAAGGGACCAAAAGGAACCTTTGTACAAATAGGTATAAATGCGAATAAAGTTCAGGAACTAACAGATTCTTTTAGTTACCAAAGTTTTTTAGACGAAATATCACAGGATGAACAGATTTATTATGGATTATTTATAGATAAAAACTTACAAATCATGGCTCATAATAACAAAGAAAAAATAGGTACAATACTTGATGATGAAGGCAGCAAATCAGCAGCAATAGATGGTGTTCCTTTTACTCAAGAATGGTATTATGAAGAAGAGGGTGTTAATGTTTTAGATATTTCATACCCAGTTGTAATCAATGGAGAACATATTGGTGCTGTGTCCGTAGGATTTTCTGTAGATGAGGTTCAAGAGACTATTAGTAGAAATATTATTTTTGTTGTTATAATGATGATTATATCTTTTGTAGTCTTAGGATTCATCTTATTTAATGCTTCTAACTATGCTGTGAAAATCATAGCTAGACTAAAGGAACAAATGAAGTACATGGAAGAAGGTGATTTCTCTAAGGAGATGCCAGAGGATTTAATAAATAAAAATGATGAATTAGGAGAAATATCTAATGCCATAAATATAATGCAGGACTCAATGAGAGGTATAATTAGAAATGTACTTGATACATCTCATAATCTAGCTACTTCATCAGAGGAACTTACAGCTATTAGCCAACAATCTGCCACAGCGGCTGATGAAATTGCCAGGGCTATTGAAGAAATAGCAACTGGAGCAACTGAGCAGGCTAAGGATACTGAAAGAGGAGTGTTATCCATATCTGAGCTTGGAGATATAGTGGTGAAGAATGAATATTATATAGGAAACCTAAACGATTCTGCTGAAAAAGTAAATAGTCTGAAGGATGAAGGATTAGATATACTTAAGATTCTTGTGGAGAAAACAGATGTTAGTAGTAAATCTTCTAAAGAAGTTCAACAGGTTATTATAAATACAAATGAAAGTGCAGAGAAAATTGCTAATGCCAGTGAAATGATAAAGAGCATTGCAAGTCAAACCAATTTATTAGCATTGAATGCGGCTATTGAGGCGGCTAGAGCAGGAGAGGCAGGAAGGGGATTTGCAGTAGTTGCAGATGAAATAAGAAAATTAGCTGAACAATCCAATAAATTTACAGAAGAAATAAGCACTATTGTGGAGGATTTAAATAATAAAACATTAACAGCAGTAAAAACTATGGAAGAATTAGAAGAAGTAGTTTTATCTCAAACTGAAAGTGTAAGTATAACAAACAGTAAATTCATTGGAATTGCTGAAGCCATAGAGGATATGAAGATAGTTATTAATGAAGTTAATCATTCCAGCCATGAAATAACTAGTAAAGAAGAAAATATCATTCATATAATGGAAAATCTATCAGCTATATCTGAAGAAAATGCGGCGGGAACAGAAGAAGCTTCTGCATCTGTAGAAGAACAAACAGCAGCTATGGAGGAAATCGCTAACTCCAGTGAACAGCTTGCAATGATTGCAGAAAAATTAAACGATCAGGTAAAACAATTTAAGGTATAAAAAAATGGATTCTTTTGAATCCATTTTTTTATACCTTATAATATCTAAACCAGAGAGTAATTACAATAAACTAAAGTATAATATAGTAGATTTGTACAAATATATAAACTAATGATATTATATATATAAGATTTTTTATTCTAGACAGGAGCGATACTAATGAATAATGATGAACTACTAGAATTCTATAAACAGGCCTATGAAGAATTGAAATTATTAATGGATATAAGCTACGACCAGATTACCATAGCAGATGGAAATGGAGTATTTACTAGAGTAAGTAAATCATGTGAGCCTTATTTTGGAGTTCAGGAAAAGGGGTTAATTGGAATCAGTGCCTTTGAACTAGAAAAACAAGGAGTATTTGATACTTCAGTTACAGCGGAAGTCATAAGAAAAGGTAAAAAGGTGACTTTGATACAAAAAACTGGTGCTAATAAAATCCTTATGGTAACAGGAATCCCCATATTAGATGAAAATAAGAATATAGTTAAAATAATAAATATCTCTAGAGATATAACGGAGAATCAAAATCTAGGATTAGAACTTAAAGAAGTGCAAAGCAAGTTACAGTGGTTTCAAAAAGAATTAAATAAGAGACAGGGAATAGACAGTTCTGATGTAAGTTATAAAAGTCCTTCAATGAGGAAGATAATGGATTTAATTTTACATATAGCAGATTTAGACGCTACAGTTTTGTTACTAGGAGAAACAGGAGTAGGTAAAGGATATATTTCAAGAGTAATTCATGAAAGTAGTACTAGAAAAGATGAACCTTTTGTTCCTATTAACTGTGGTGCCATACCAGAAAATCTTTTAGAATCAGAGTTATTTGGTTATGAAAGTGGAGCCTTTTCTGGTGCCAATAAAGGTGGAAAAAAAGGATTATTTGAAATTGCAGGTAAAGGAACCATATTCTTAGACGAAATAGGAGATATGTCTATGAAACTTCAAGTAAAGCTGCTTCATGCTTTAGAAGAAAAGCAAGTTTTTAGAGTAGGAGGAGAGAAGCCTATAAAGATTGAAGGAAGGCTAATTGCTGCAACTAATAAGGATTTGAAGAAGCTTATTAGTGAAGGGAAGTTTAGAGAAGACCTATATTATCGTTTAAATGTAGTGCCAGTAACTATTCCTCCTTTAAGGGAAAGAAAAGAAGATATACCAGGATTAATAAAAAAAATGCTTGATAAGTATAATAAAGAACATAATACAGAAAAATATATCTCTCAGGGGGCTTACAATATTCTAATAAATTATGATTACAGAGGAAATATTAGAGAACTTGGCAATATAGTTGAAAGACTTGTAATAACTACCCTTGGAAATATAATTGAAGATACAAACGTTAAAGAAATAATAGATATTCCTCAGGAGCAAAATTATACTGATGAAATAATTCCTTTAAAATTGGCAGTGGAGGATTTAGAACGTAAAATATTAATATCAGCATTTGATAAATATAAAACAACTAGAAAAGTCGCAGAGGTATTAAAAATAGACCAATCAACAGTAGTAAAAAAAGCAAAGAAATTGAAAATAAAATATTGTTGATGAAATAAATCATAAGGTTTTGATGACAAAAATCATCAAAACCTTATTTTATGTGAAAATCTTATAAGAAACTATTAATGTTAAGAATATTAAAAACTATTATTATTTTAATTTTATCAATACTCCTTATTTTGAAACCATTGAAAAGCGTGTAATTAACATATTATTTTATGTATAAGATAAGAAAAAACGACTTTAAAAAGAATTTATATAATTAATATTTCTATTTTGGCACGGAGTTTGCAATACATAATGGCAAAGAAAAATAGAAGGAGGCACAAAATTGGAGTCCTGTATTGAAAGAATAAAAAACGATATAGAAAATGTGACAAAGATAACGGCTACTCCCAATATGGGATGTACAAGATTTTCTTATGGTAAGGAAGATAAAGAGGTCAGAGAATATTTAATTAAAGAAATGGAAGACTTAGGATTATTCATTAAGATAGACGGCGTAGGAAATATTAGAGCTAAATATATAGATAACAATGAAGATAAACCTTCTATAATGATGGGTTCTCATATAGATACAGTTGCTAATGGCGGAAAATTTGATGGTCTTACTGGAGTTATAACGGGTTTAGAAGTAATTAGAGTAATGAAAGAAAATAATGTTAAACTGGATAATCCAATTGAACTAATTATCTTTGCAGAAGAAGAAGGTTCAAACTTTGGTACGACAATGGTTGGAAGTAAGTTTTTATCTGGAACATATAAGTTAAAATACTTAAATAAACTGAAAAATGATGATGGAGTTACTGCATATCAAGTTATGAAGGATTTTGGACTGGATGTAGATAATGTAGAAAATGAAGTGTTGAAGAAAGAAGAATCAAAAGCTATGGTGGAACTTCATATAGAACAAGGTGGTATACTTCATTCAGAAAACCTTCCTATAGGTATAGTAAAAGCAATAGTTGGAATGAAGACTTACAAAGTAAGTTTAGAGGGTGTTTCAAATCATGCAGGTTCTACTCCAATGTATCTAAGGAAAGACCCTATGGTTGGAGCTGCTGAAATAATTACTTATATGGAAAAAGTGGCGAAAGAAAATGCATTAAAGGATACAGTTGCAACAGTTGGAAAAATTCATTGTCAACCTAATGGATCAAATGTTATACCAGGGCAAGTAGAATTTAATGTAGATATTAGAGATGTAGAAATAGAAGGAATAGAAATAGTAGCTAAAGAATTAATAGATAAGACAAAGGAAGTAGCAGAAAAACGAGGTCTTAAATATTCTATAGATTTAGTAGGTGAGTCAGATTGTGTAAAACTATCGCCTAAAGTTATAAGTGCTATTGAAGAGGTTGCCATAGAGAAGAAATATGCATATAAGAAAATGAACAGTGGTGCAGTTCACGATTCAGCAATGTTAACAGAAATAACTGATGTTGGAATGATATTTGTACCAAGTATAGATGGTCTAAGTCATTCTCCACAGGAAGATACTAAATTTGAAGATATAAAATTAGGTTGTGATTTACTATTAGGTACAGTAATTAAGCTAGGAAAATCTAATTTAATGATTTAAAAATTTATATTTGATAATAGTAGAAGGAGGTGTTTCAAATTAAGAAAAACTTAGGAATCTCTATATCAGTAGGATTATTATCTGGTTTATGGGTTTTAATTGCTGAAAAGCTTGGAGTACCTGCATGGCCTGGATTTATTGGTTGGTCTATCTTCTTCTTTACAGGAGGAGACCTAAAGGCTTGTAAATTGAGCTTTCCATGTTTAGTATTAGGGCCAGTTTTAGCATATTTAACTGTCCTTACTCAGACCACATTGGAAACTTCAGGAATAACATCTGCTATTGTAGTAGTAGGTCTTGGATTTGCTATGACAATTGCTCAAAGTTTTCCAATTTTCCAAGTAGCATCTGCTACATTTATAGGGGCTAATATCTATTTTGCATCAGGAAATAATTTATTTCATGCAATAGTAGTTACATCAATAGGTCTAATAATAGGTCTAATATCTGTAAAATTTGGTGCTTTTCTTGATACAATTATTTTAAAGAAAGAAGTAGTATAAAGTGTGAAGTATAAAATTAATAATATAAAAGATAAGGGAGGAAATTTAAATGAGTTTATTAATTAAAAATGGTGTTATAGTAACTGCAATGGAAGAGTATAAAGGAGATATTTTAGTAGAGGAAGGAAAAATAGTAGCAATAGGAAAAGATTTAGATGCTAAAGCTGATGAAGTAGTAGATGCTAAAGGAATGTATGTGTTACCAGGTGGAGTTGACCAACACGTTCACTTCTCATTTGAATTTAATGGATCAAAAGTAAGAGGATTTGAAACTTCTAATGCAGCAGCAGTGGGTGGAACAACTACAGTAATCGAGTTCGTTAACCAATTAAAAGGAAAAGGACTAATCGATACCATAGATGACTATAGAAAAGAAAATGCTGAAGGTATAGCAATGGTAGACTATTCATTCCATGGTGTAATAACAGACTCCTCAACTGGAGTATTTGATGAAATTCCAAAGCTTCCTGAAGCAGGATATCCAACAGTAAAATTATTTATGGCTTATAAAGGAATGTTCTTCCACTGTGATGACGATGTAATTGCAAAATCAATGCAAAAAGCAAAAGATGCAGGAGTTACTATAATGGTTCATGCTGAAAATGCTGACTTAATAGATGTTTTACAAAAAGAATGTGTAGAAAAGGGACAAGTTGAACCATATTATCATGCAGTATCTAGACCACCAATGGTAGAAGTAGAAGCTACAGAAAGAGCAATTAATATTGCAAGACTTATGGATGCTCCTTTATATGTAGTTCACGTATCCACTAAAGGTGCAGTAGATGCTATTAAACGTGCACAAGATGAAGGACTACCAATATATGGTGAAACTTGTACTCACTACTTAACTCTTGATAAAGAAAACCTTGCAAAACCTAATTTCCAAGGAGCAAAATATGTATGTTCACCAGCGTTAAGAGAACAAGATGATATGGATTATCTTTGGGAATCAGTTAAAAATGGCTGGATAAACGCAATAAGTTCAGACCACTGTGGATTCAACTGGGCAGAACAAAAACATATGGGTAAAGATGACTTCAGAAATATTCCAAATGGAGCACCAGGACTTGAAAATAGATTAGGAGTATTATGGACTACTGGAGTTGAAACAGGAAAAATAACAAGATCACAATTAGTAGACTTATTTGCAACTAAACCAGCTAAGATCAATGGTCTTGGAGATAGAAAAGGTCATATCGGAGTAGGATATGATGCTGATATAGTATTATATAATCCAAACCACAAATCAGTAATATCAAACGAAACGAGTTTACAAGGAGTTGACTATAACTCCTATGAAGGAATGGAGCAAATAGGAAGACCAGAAAAAGTATTCTTAAGAGGTCAACTAATAGTAAATGAAGGAAAATATATAGGGGAAAAGGGACAAGGAAAATTTGTTCCAGGAAAAGCATTTGGTCTTTGCTATGATGGAGTAGAAAAATAAAAATATATAAAAAAAGAATCTATTATTAACTGGCTTAGCCAAGTAGACAGTTAATTTGATTAAAATATTATATACCTCTGGATGCATGGTTTCGATATTCTAAAGAAGCCATGCATCTTAATTTTTTGGAATCTTTTTTCGTTATAAAGCTTTGTATATTTAATTATTTTTTTCTTTACACCATTTATTGACCCAATTCCTAATAACCCTCATTTAATTAAGTTTGTTAATATATTATTTAAGATGAGAATATATAGGTATATAATGGGTATAAGTTTTAATATAATTTAAAAAGGGGGTTTTGATATGGCATACATATTTGTACTAGGTGGAGTATTGGGATTTTTAGCTATTTTGCTTTTGTTCTGGAGAAAAGTGCAAGCAGATAAGGCAATGGTAATTACAGGACTAAAGAAAAGAGTATTATCTGGTAAGGGTGGGTTTATGATACCATTCTTAGAGGCTTCTTGTACAATTTCTTTAGAAAATATTAGTATGACAACAGATGTGAATGAAGCACCGTCAAAACAGGGAATATTTGTAAATATTATAGGTACAGCTATTGTGAAAGTTAACAATGAAACCGAAAGTATACTTAAGGCAGTAGAGCAATTTTGTAGTGGGGGAGCAAAAAATACTGTATCAGTTATTAGTAGTATGGTAGAACAGATTCTTGAAGGTAAATTAAGAGGAATAATATCAACTCTTACTGTGGAACAGATAAACGAAGATAGGGCTGCCTTTGAACAGAGAATAGAAGACGATATTAGGGAAGAATTGCATTCTATGGGATTATTATTAATATCATATTCTATCCTTAGAATATCTACTCAAGGCAGTTACTTAGAAAACAGAGCTATACCTCAAATAGCATCTGCAAAAGCAGATGCAGATATAGCAACAGCTGAAAGAAAAAGAGATACTGAAATTCGTACAGCAGATGCTGTAAGGGAAGGAGAAAAAGCTAAATTATTAGCTGAAACGGAAATAGCCCAAAGTCAAAGGGATAAATTAATTAAGGTTGAAAGCTATAGAGCAGAACAGGATAGAGCAAAAGCAGATGCCGACGTAGCATATAAATTAAAAGAAATAGAAAATGAATCCTTAGTGGCAGAACAACAAGCTGCTTTGGCTAAGAAAAATGCTTTTGTAGTAGAAGAAAGACTTGTGGCAGAAATTAAGAAACCAGCAGATGCAAAGAAATATGAAACTGAAGTAAATGCAGAGGCAGAAAAGATTAAATCTATAAAACAAGCTGAAGCTCAGGCAGAGGCCATAAGGATTAGAGCCATAGCAGAGGCAGATGCTTTGAAAATTGCTGCAATGGCAGATGCAGATGCTATTAGAGCAAGAGGAACAGCAGAGGCTGATGCCATTAAGGCCAAGGGTATAGCAGAGGCTGAATCAAAGGATAGGCTGGCAGAGGCAATGGCTAAATATGGAGATGCTGCCGTAGTAGAACTAGTAGTAAATAGATTACCGGAAATAATGGCCGCAGTGGCTAAACCAATGGAGCAGGTAGATAAGATTACAATAATAGACAATGGTGGTAAAGAAGGAGCATCTAAGCTAACAAAGCTAGTGGCAGATGTGACTACAAATGGATTTCAGACAGTAAAGGATTTAACAGGATTAGATATAACAGATATAATAACTGATTTTATAAATAAAGAAGATATAGGAAAGAAAAGAGAGAATAAACTAGAAGATGGAGAAATGAAAGAAGTCTTAGCAGAAAATTAAAGATTAGATGGAAAAGAACTATCAAAGTTTTAAAAAGATAGTTCTTTTTTGCAGTAAAATTTATTTTTATTTCGTTATATTTATTGTAACTTATAGTATATATTTCTATTGTAAAAACTCCTAAAAGGATGTAATATGATAGAAAGGATATATATAATATATTAGAGGGGGTGTATCCTTATAAAAAAGCGTATAATTTACATTTTACTAACCCACAGTGGTTCATTACTTTCAAAATGCATTAATGTTTATACAAAGGAGCCATATACCCATGTATCAATAGCCTTTGATGAGGAATTAAAAGAATTATATAGTTTTGGAAGATTAAGACCAAATAATCCAATATTTGCTGGGTTTGTGAAAGAAGATATAATAAATGGAACTTATGCAAGATTTCCTAATACAATGTGTGCTTTATATTCTCTAGAAATAAATAATCTTCAGTATAAGAAATTGATGAGAGAACTAAATAAGTTCAAAAAGGATGGAGAAAAATATGGCTATAATTTAATAGGTCTGCTAGGTGTGATGGTAAATTATCCTATTGAGAGGAAATATAACTATTTTTGTTCCCAATTCGTATCCTCATTACTTAAAAGTAGTGGTATAAAACTAATCAACAAAGAGACTGGATTAACATCACCGAGAGACTTTAGAGAATGCAGAGAATTAAATCTTGTATATGAGGGGAGTTTACAAGATTATAGCTTAAAGCAATCATATATATATTAATAATTATTAGAAACTCTAAAAATATAAAAAATATTTTTAGAGTTTTTTTATCTTATAATTTACATTATTTCATCATGTGTTAATTTGTACCTAAATTTTAACTTATGAAATTAAGCTATTTTTTGATGGGGAGATTAATAAAGTATTAGGAAAGGAGGAAAAAAATAAAGGAATTATTTAAGGAGATAAAATAGCTTAAGATTTTAAAATCGCAAAGTTACTAGGATAATTAAAGCCCAGTATTTCGCTAGGAGGTAATATTTATGTCAATTATCACATGGTTAAATGATAATGTTGTATGGGATATGCCCATGCTTATATTAATGATTGGTACAGGAGTTTATTTAACTTTTATAACTAATGGAGTAATTTTTACAAGATTTGGTACAGTAATGAAGCATACATTAAGAACAATTTTTAAAAGGTATGATTATCAAGAAAAAGGTACTATAACTCCATTTCAAGCTGTATCTACAGCACTTGCTGCAACCGTGGGTACAGGAAATATTGTTGGTGTTGCTGTAGCGATTCAGCTAGGTGGACCAGGTGCTATATTCTGGATGTGGATATCTGCTCTTATTGGTATGGTTACAAAGTATGCTGAAGTTACATTAGCGGTTGCTTATAGAGGTAGGAATAATAAGAATGAGATAGTAGGAGGGCCTATGTATTATATGACTAAAGGTATGGGGAGTAAAACTCTTGCCTGTTTATTCTGTATATTTGGATTTCTTGCGTCTTATGGTATAGGAAATATGGTGCAGGCTAATTCATTGGCTGGTGGTCTTGAATCTTTATTTAGTATTCCTACATGGATAACTGGCATTGTTTTAGCAATATTAGTAGGGCTTGTTATAATTGGAGGAATTGGTAGAATTGCTAGTGTGGCAGAAATATTGGTTCCACTAATGGCTGTATTATATATGTTAGGTGCTGCTATAGCACTGATAGTTAATGCATCTAATATTCCGGCTGCTTTTATGTCTATTATTAGGGATGCATTTACAGGAACTGCAGCAGTAGGTGGATTTGCAGGAGCAACTTCAATGTATGCCACTAGAATAGGCGTATCACGTGGAATTTTCACAAATGAGGCAGGATTAGGTAGTGCTCCAATTGCTCATGCAGCAGCATATACAGATCATCCAGCTAGACAAGGATTATGGGGAGCTTTTGAAGTATTTTTCGATACATTGATAATGTGTACTGTTACTGCTCTAGTAATATTAACATCTGGATTGTGGACTGATTCAGGCCTAGATGGCAATACTATTTCATCATTAGCTTTTGAAAATGCATTTAAAGGTGGAAGTTATATTGTATCAATAGGTCTTGTTTTATTTGCATTTGCTACAATAATTGCTTGGTATTATTATGCTGAGAAATGTGTTGAATTTTTATTTGGTAGAAAGGGGATTATTCCTTTTAGAATATCATTTACTGGAGTAGTATTTGTTGGATGTGTATCTGAACTTGAGCTTGTATGGCAGTTAGCGGATTTATTAAATGGAATGATGGCTATTCCTAACCTAATCGCTCTTATTGCTTTAAGTGGCGTAGTTAGAAAGTTAACAAAGGATTTTTTTAATGATCCAGATCGTAAAAGATTAAGAAATGAAAATTTTTCTAAATATATCATTATAAAAAGAAAATAATATAAATAAAATATTTAGGAATTATTTTTGCAGTATTTTTATTTTTACTTTCGTTATAATTAATAAGAGGAAGGAGGGGAGAAATGAATAAGGAATCAGTACTGATTGAAAAGGCGGCAAAGGGAGACGAAAGTTCCTTTGCTGAAATAATAAATTTATATAAAAATTATATATTTGCAATTATTCTTAATTTTATTAAAGACTATAATGAAGTAGAAAATGTGGCCCAAGAAGTATTTTTACAGATTTACCTCTCCCTTCCTAACTATGAATCTGATAATTTTAAAGGTTGGATTAGCAGAATAGCATCTAATAAATCTATAGATTTTCTTAGAAAGAAAAAGGCTAAGTTTAGAGAAGAAGCAATGGAAAATGAAGAGGAGTTAATGAATAATCCTAGATTTAGCCATAATCATACTCCAGAGGAGATATTAATAGAAAAGGAAAAAACAGAGGAAGTTTCTAATCTATGTAAATCTGTTCCACCTATATATTCAGATGTAATTAAAAAGTTTTATTTAGAGGGAAAATCTTACGAGGAAATTGCAGAGGAAGAAGGGGTTACAGTTAAAACCATAGCCTCAAGATTATATAGAGGAAGAAATATGTTAAAAGAGAAATGGAGGGAAAGGTTATGAAACACTATGATTATGTAGAATGGGTTTTATATAAAAATAATCTTCTTGACGATGGAATCCGTGAAGAGATGGAAGAACATCTTTACCTATGTGATGAATGTATGCAAATCTTTCTCTCCCTTATAGATGAAGAAGAAATCCAAATAGCTGCATCCATAGTACCAGAAGATTTCACCGATAAGGTAATGGATAATGTTAAAGTAATTAGGCCTATGAAAAAGCCTGTGAAGAAAAAGATAAAATTAACTAATGATTTCTTTATGTACTATGTGGCAGTAGCATCTGTAGCTATTATTTTAACGGCAAACGGCTTTTTTGGACGAATGGTAGAGGCTGTACCTCAAATAGCTTCAAATATAACTATGGAAGATAGTAGATTAAAGGCAAATACAATATACAATATGTCAGAAAAGATTACTAATAGAACATCAAGTTTTATAAACGATTTTAAATTCAATAGGAAATAAGGAGGCATAGTATGAGACAAAAAAGTAAGTTTATTACATTTATATTATCATTTTTACCTGGACTATCTCACTTCTATTTAGGATATGCAGATAGGGGGCTTATTTATTTAATAATTCTTGGGATGTTAGGAGCAGGTTCTATAGGGTTGACTATTATGTTAGGTAATGAAGGACCTGTAATCATAGGAATGACAGGTGCTTGTGTCCTTTGGCTAGTAGCTTTAGTAGATGCTTTTTCTGTTGCTAATAGCTTAAGATATAATAATAGTGCAGAAATAAAAGATGGCTGGAATTCTGAAGAAACAAAGGACTCAAATAAAAAGATTATTACACTTGCATTATCTATAATTCCAGGAGCAGGACATATGTATTTAGGATATCAGAGGAAAGGCTTAGTATTAATGGGCGGATTCTTCTTTGCAATATTTTTTATGGGATGGCTTAATCTAAGTTTTCTGTTATTTTTACTACCTTTGATTTGGTTCTACTCTTTCTTTGATGCTTTCCATACATTAAACGGAAACAAGGTGGAAGAAATAGATATAGAAAAACTAATACCAGTTGTTAAAACCAAGTATATAGGCATGGGTTTGATTGGAATAGGAATTATCGTTGGATTCCAAAGAATAATTCATCCCCTATTAAATCAATATATTGAGGATTATATAGTAAATTATATTCAAACATCTATAGTATCTCTAATATTTATATTTGCTGGTATAAAGATGTTAAAGAAGAGAGAAGTAGAAATTATAGAGGAGGATGAGGACCATGAAAACTAGAAGGGTAGGTACTATATCTATGGCCATAGTTCTCATTGGGTTTGGAATACTAATATTTATATCACAAATAAACAGTCTATCAGCTGTAGAATTAGCAGTAAAATTTTGGCCAATGACATTAATAGTATTAGGCGGTGAGATTCTTTGGGTTAGCTTTAAAGAGAAAAAGGAAAATGAAAGCTTCCTAATAAGGTATGATATATTTTCTATGTTTATAGTAATGGTAGTACTATTTGTAAATATATGTATATATGGATTTGTAGAAACAGGAATCATGGATTATATTAAAGTAAGAGTTTCAGAAGAAACAAATTATAGATATGAAAATTATATAGAATAAAATAATTCCGATTTTTGAAGCCAGGCTTTAGAAATCGGAGTTATTTTTGAAAGAAATAAATTTATTAATCTCTTTTATCGACTTGAAGTATATTGGAGAACAGAGGGTTTAGCCAACCTGAGGTAACTTCTGATTCCATTGCAACTTTTAGATTTTCAATATTCTCAAATTTTTTATTTGACTCGCTTTTAGGTATTTTATAATTTAGTAGATAGGTATAAGGAGATTTTAGCTTAAAACCAATATTTTCAAATCGTGGGTCTATTAAATGAAATATTACTCCTTCTCTTAATGGAGTTGAAATATCATCAACAATTTCCAAGTGATCTCCTAATTTTCTAGATATTATCTGATCTTTGTCTTGAAAGTAGAAGTTGTCATCATCTCTTCCAAGAAATTCAACGTCTTGAGTTAATATTTCCTCTTCATATATTCCAACACTTCTAAAACTATCTACTAAATATAATGTGCTATAGATATTCTTTTCCCAATGACCAGGGTAATCATATCTGAAAAATGTTTTTCTATTATTTCTTATGCCATAATTAACAGATATATTATGATTATACAATTCCTTGTATTTGTTAAACTTTACTGTAGTGTCTATACCAAAAATAATGAAAAAAGCAATAAAGATGGAGAGTATGATATTTGATACCTTACTATTTTCTTTTCCTATGAATGTTAATCTGATAATTATAAATGTGAGGACAATACCTAGTAAGATTAATCGAAGAAAGAAAGCATCATACAAGAATTTTTCAGCTTCTACCCAAAACTCATAATTCATAACTATACCCCCTAATTTAAAGTTTTAGTTATATGATATAATAGTATTTTCCGAAAAGCAAGTTTAGAATAGGATAAGCATATTGTTTTTCAAAAATTCCAAATTTACTTTTAACTTGTTTTTTGTAGATTTATAAATTAAAATATAGTATTAAGATAGCGAAGTATTATTAATATATATATTTCACATACTAAGGATATAAGTATAATTAAGGAGGAGTTTATATTGGAATTTGTAGGAGAAGGTTTGACTTTTGATGATGTTTTGTTAGTTCCAGGAAAATCTGAAGTATTGCCAAAAGAAACTAGTATTAATACTTATTTAACTAAGAATATAAAACTAAATATACCTCTAATGAGTGCTGGAATGGACACAGTAACTGAGTCTAAAATGGCAATAGCCATGGCTAGAGAAGGCGGAATTGGTATTATTCACAAAAACATGACTATAGAGGAGCAGGCATTAGAAGTAGATAAGGTAAAGAGGTCAGAACATGGTGTAATTACTGATCCATTTTTTTTATCTCCAGAACATATCGTATCAGATGCCTTAGAATTAATGGAAAGATACCATATATCAGGAGTTCCAATAACGGATGAAACTGGAAAATTAGTAGGAATCATAACTAATAGAGATATTAGATTTGAAAAAGAAACCTCAAAGAAAATCCATGAAGTGATGACTAAAGAAAATTTAGTTACGGCAAGAATAGACATTCCTATGGATGAAGCCTTAGATATTATGAAACAACATAAGATAGAGAAACTTCCCTTAGTAGATGATGAATTTATGTTATCAGGACTTATAACTATTAAGGACATAGAAAAATCTATTCAATATCCAAATTCTGCTAAAGATCATACAGGAAGATTATTGGCAGGAGCGGCGGTTGGAGTAACGGCAGATATGTTAGAGAGAATAGCTGCATTAGTTAAATCTAAGGTAGATGTTATAGTAGTTGATACAGCTCATGGACATTCTAAGGGAGTATTAGATGCATTAACTAAGATAAAGAGAGAATATCCTAATCTACAAGTAATTGCTGGAAATGTGGCAACTGCTGAAGCTACTGTAGATTTAATAAAAGCAGGGGCAGATGCTGTAAAGGTAGGTATAGGACCTGGTTCTATTTGTACTACTAGAGTTGTAACTGGTATCGGTGTACCACAAATAACGGCAGTAATTAATTGTGCTGAGGCAGCAAAAGAATATGGTATTCCTGTTATTGCAGACGGTGGAATAAAGTACTCAGGAGATATAACAAAGGCAATAGCAGCTGGGGCAAGTGTAATAATGGCAGGTTCCTTATTTGCGGGAACTGATGAAAGTCCTGGAGAAGAAGTTTTATATGAAGGCAGAAGATATAAAGAATATAGAGGAATGGGTTCTCTAGCATCCATGGATTCAGGTAGTAAAGATAGATATTTCCAAGAAGATACTAAAAAATATGTGCCGGAAGGTGTAGAAGGTAGAATTCACTATAGAGGACCAATTGGAGATGTAGTTTATCAACTTATTGGTGGATTGAAATCAGGAATGGGCTATGTTGGTGCTAAAGATATTGAAGAATTACAAGATAAGGCAAGGTTTATGAAAATTACATCAGCATCTCTAATTGAAAATCATCCACATGATATTCATATTACAAAAGAAGCACCAAATTATAGTAGACGCTAAGGAGTGATATAGTGCAAGATTTTATAAGTAAACAAGTGGAAGAAATTAAGAATAAAGTTGGAAATAAAAAAGCATTATGTGCATTATCTGGTGGAGTGGATTCTTCTGTGGCAGCAGTATTGGTTCATAAAGCTATAGGTGATAATTTAGTTTGCGTGTTTGTAGATCATGGACTTCTAAGAAAAAATGAAAGATATGAAGTAGAGACAGTATTTAGAGATAAATTTCATATGAATTTAATTGTAGTTGATGCAGAAGAAAGATTCTTAGGTAAATTAAATGGAGTTACTGATCCTGAACAAAAGAGAAAGGTAATTGGAGAAGAATTTATTAGAGTATTTGAAGAAGAACAATCAAAACTTCAAGATATAGAATTTTTAGTTCAGGGAACAATTTATCCAGATATAGTTGAAAGTGTAAATAAAGATGGAAAACTTGCAGTTAAATCTCATCATAATGTAGGTGGATTACCAGAAGATGTAAATTTTGAGCTTATAGAGCCTCTTAGAGAACTATATAAGGATGAGGTTAGAGAAGTAGGTAGAGCATTAGGTATTGATGAAGAACTAGT
Source organism: Tissierella sp. MB52-C2 (assembly GCF_030931715.1). Classification (NCBI taxonomy): domain Bacteria; kingdom Bacillati; phylum Bacillota; class Tissierellia; order Tissierellales; family Tissierellaceae; genus Tissierella; species Tissierella sp. MB52-C2. The sequence goes on along the minus strand of NZ_CP133261.1, from coordinate 2,791,757 downwards.
AAGCAGACAGCCTTTCCCAGGACCGGGACTTGGTGTTAGATGCTTAGGAGAGTTAACTAAAGAAAAACTAGACATACTAAGAGAAGCTGACTATATCTACAGAGATGAAATCAAAAAAGCAGGACTAGATAAGGAAATTTGGCAATACTTTGCAGTATTACCAAATATCCAATCTGTAGGAGTTATAAATGGTGAGAGAACTTATTGTCATACAATAGGCCTAAGAGCCGTAACTACTAAAGATGCAATGGTAGCAAAATGGTACCCAATTCCATTAGATATATTAGGAAAGATTTCAGAAAGAATTACAGATGAAGTGGAGGAAGTAAACAGGGTGGTATTTGATGTGACTAATAAGCCACCTGCGACAATTGAGTGGGAATAATCATGAAAAAGCCAGAACCCTTTGCATTAGCGAGGATTCTGGCTTGTTTTTTTAGGCTGTGGTACTAATTTGGTACTAAAAAATCTAAACAGCTTTTAAATCATGGAAAACACGTTCAGCTTTAAGACTTTCAGCAATCTCTTTGTCATTATAAACTTCTGAGTCCTGTTCATCGAATTTTGCTTTTCCAATAATACCATCTTTGTGTCGACTGAGCTCTTTAGAAATATCTTGATCTTTGTTTGGATAGAGGTGAGCATAAGTGCGATCCACTTCTTCTGGAGTATCTCCAATTCGTTTTGCAATAGCATGAGTTCTATATCCAAGCTCAATTAATAAAGCTACATGAGAATGTCTTAGATCATGTACTCGTATACGTTCTATATTTGCTTTCTCTATTAATCGGTCTAATTCCTTATTAAGTGCTGTACGAGTAAAGTAGAATATACGGTCATTTGCTTCTAAGCCATATAAAGAGTTCATGTATTGTTTAAATTTTTTATATAAGAAATCGGGCATTGATACGATACGAGGATTTTCATTCTTAGTTTCGTCAAAAACATCCTCTCCATCTTCTCGCTTATATGTTTCGCAAATGTCAAGTGACTCTATATCATCAAGTATTTTCTTAGGAGTGAGGGCTAATAATTCTCCACTCCGTATTCCCGTCCAAAACAGAGTCATAAATGCAATACGATATGCTGGTGACTCCTCATGGACGATTACTTCATTAAATTCATCAAGTGTCCAGAATTTCATTTCGTCAGCCCGTTTTTTCCCGATGGATTTTACCCGGGAGCAAGGATTTTGGGGCAGATTATAATACTCAACCGCATAGTTTAATATCGCACTCAATTGACTATTGATTGAACGTAAATAGGTAGGCTTATAAGGTTCACCGTTACGTGGATTTTTCTTTTTTAGCATAAGATTCTGCCAACGCCTTATATCACCCTTTGTAATCTCCGAAATAATTTTGGATTTAAAAACAGGTAATATATGAGTATCAATTATACTCATCTTTGTTTTTATTGTGGAGTTTCTTATTCGAAGATCTGAATCATCATAATATAAATCTACCAAGGTTTTAAATGTCATATTGGGACTTCCGGCGTTCTTTAGAAGGAATTCACGTTCCCAATCTTCTGCGTGTCGCTTTAGCTTAAATCCTCTTTTTTTCTTTTGTTTATATTCTCCCTTCCAGTCTGTATAATAAAATTTACAATACCAGGTTCCACGGTCTTCATCTTTATATGCAGGCATCTAACCACCTTCCTTTATAAATAAACTTATGTTCTATTGGGTGTAAAAAATAATAAAGCTTAATAGCTATATTGTAAACTTGATTCTGTAACGTAAAATTCCTTTGCTAACTGCTCAAAATTATATCCTTCATAACAATCCTTATCTATAGAGATATTAAGCAATTTTAAGGCAAAATAATCAGCCTGACGTTCTAATTTCCCCTTATTAACTAACTTGTTATTATAAGCAGCAGTAGTAATTTCAATATGCAGTACTGCATGTCCTAACTCATGGGATAAAACAAATTTCTCATATTGGTAAGGAAGATCATCTCTAATAAATACTACTTCTATTCCAAAGTAATTTCTAATATATATAGCCTCATTTCCTTTGAGCAATGGATCATCTTTATCAATTCTTTTTATTTCAATGTTTAATGCACTATATATTTCATATATGTCACTGGAGCCACAGTATTCTATGACTCCATTTATATATTGGTCAATCCATGATAAATCCATAATATCACCTCGTTAAAACTTATGTTCTGTTATGTATTGAAATAAAAGACACAAAAATTAATTGTTGCTTAATTTGTGTCTATTAATAGCTCTCGTTCTAGTCATATTACCTTGTTGTGATTAGTTTGAATTATAATTTATTTTAAATCGTTAGATCCTAAATACTCTGAGATCAATTTATTTAAGTTATGAGATTGGACATAATCCATTTTAGGAAGTATATCAACAATAGTTTTTAATAGCAACATTTTATTCATAAATTCAGAGCTATCTATGATTGATATATGGTCCGATATTCCGACTAAATAATCTATGGAACAATTAAAATATTGGGCCAAATTAATTAACATAGATATACTTGGTTCTCTATTGCCATTTTCATATTGAGATATAGTAGCTTTTGCGATGGGATACCCAAAGACTTCTTCAATGTCTTTAGAGAGTTTTTCTTGAGTTAATCCATGTGAAGCTCTTAAGTATCTTAGCCTATCAGAAAATTTATTCATTATAACACCTACTTATCAACATAATGTTTACAAAATGTAAATAAAATCATAAAAAACACTAACGAAGTTGACTTTTTGCTAGTTTAAGGTATATTATGTGTATAAAGATACATAATATGTACTAATGTTAATGTGGTTCGTTCCGCTAGTTCGGGGCAGGGTGTAAAGTTATCACCTGGGAGGAAAGGGACCACATTAATTATTTTTTTGTTTTTTTCTAATCCGTGGATTAATTTTACCTAATTTATAGTCCTTATTTAAAAGACAATCTACAAATGACATATCATTATATAACTCTAATGGGAATGGACAAATTCCAGATAATACAACCTGATGATGGTCCTCATCTTTTAAAAATAGTGGCAATATTTTAAATAAATTATTACTGTTTTCTAAATGTATTCCTTTGTTTTTATACTTACATAGGTTTTTTAATTTCTTTGTATTCACTAATGAATCACAAATTTTACATCGCTTCCAAATCTCATGATCAAAAGGCCAACTCTCAAAACTATTTCTTATTATACCAGCTAAAATATCTGCAACTTGTATTAATTGAAAGTCTTTATCTTTAGAATCTTTAAATTTCAAATTATAATTATTAATTGGTTTATTAGATTCATTAGAACTTGGCATAAAATTGTCTTCTAATAATTCTTTTAATCCATCCATTTCAACTTTCTTCATTACATCCACAGCTATAAAGAGATTAGAGCCAACTTCATCTTTTAACACATCATGTGCAGTTTTGATTGGAAATACATGGCAAAGTTGTGATAAAGCCTTATTTTTTATATCTAGGAAATAAGGGTCTTCTATCTTTTCCTTGAAAGCTATCCATGAAACTAAAGTACCTTTTAATTCTGAAACTATCTTATGTACCTCATCTTTATTTCTATGACGTCTAAGTGTTGTATATTTAGCTTCGTGTTCAGGCTTACATCCTACTAACTTTTTAATTTTATTTAATTTATCTATATTGTATTCTATATCGTCTTTTTTTACTACAAACATAGCTACCGCATAACACCTTGATGAACCTTGTCCATATTCTTCAAATTTAAAACCGTCATCACCAGAAGCATCTACATATGCAAAATAATCGTAGTAATCTAATGATTTCATTTGAATTTCAATATCGCTATCCAATTGGTCTCCCTCCTACTTCTTGTATTTCAAACTCAACAACTTTAAATGTTCCAATAAAGAATTGGCAAATTCTACCTTTTCATCATCATCCAGCTTATCCACATCAAAGCCACCAAATCCCATGATTACATTTTGTTCTAATAGAAATTTTATGGCTTCTTCAGGAGTTTCAAAGCTATCTGGTAACTGTTGTTCTTTATTATCCTTATATGGGTTTCTTACATTAGAAGCACCCATTAAGTAATCTAATGATACATTAAAATATTCTGCTATAGCCTTTTTTATCTCATCATCAGGAGTACTCTTGCCGCTTTCATATAATGAAACAGTTGATTTAACTATTCCAAATATTTTTCCAAATTCTTCTTGTGTCAAATCTAGTTCAGTTCTTAATTCTTTAATTCTATTTGCAAGTTTACTTTCCGTAACAAGAGAATTGTTTTTACTAATGGAACTATATTCCCCTAATAATTCATCTGTAGTTACATTGAAATAATTGGCTAATAATTTCAGAGTACCAACGTCAGGTTCTCTCCGTCCTGTTTCATAATGAGCATAAGTAGCCCTATTCATATTTAAATCCTTACTCACTTCTTCTTGGGTAAGCCCTTTACAACTTCTTAACTTTTTAAGATTTTCAGATAGTGACATATTTAACACCTCAATTATATATTATAATGAAATGATACAAAAAGAAACAAATGATACAAAAAGTATATTTATCTTTAAAAAAGACTTGACAATGATACAGAGTGTATAGTAATATTAAGATACAAGATGTATCACGGAGGTGGAAAAATGGAAAAGTATACGTTAAAGCAATTAAGGGAAGTGAAAGGTGAAACACAGGAGCAGGTATCAACAGCCATAGAATTAAATAGAGCCTTATATTCACATTATGAAAATGGCATTAGGATGCCAAGAGTAGATATAGCAAAAAAAATTGCAAAATATTTTAATGTAAGTGTAGAAGAAATTATTTTTTTAAATACAAATGATACAAAGAGCCACAAGGGTGACAACCACACAGCATAGAACGATTAATTATAGGAGGTGAGAATAGTGGATTTTTATTTTGTAGAAGATGTAATGAGAATATTAAGGCTCTCTAAATCTAAATCTTATAAAGTAATGCAGAATATGAATAAAGAACTTAAAGAGAAAGGATATTTTACTATAGCTGGTAGAGTACCTAAGAAATACTTTCAAGAAAAATTCTACTTTGAGGAAGAAGGATCTAAGAGCAAGAGAAAAATATCATGAAGGGAGTGAGAGAAGAAAATGAATAAGACCAAGATAGATTGGGCTGATCATACTTGGAATCCAGTAACCGGTTGTAGACATGAATGCCCTTATTGTTATGCAAGAACTATGTCTAAGAGGTTTTCAGGAGATATTAGATTAAATAAAGCATCCGACGAATATGAGTATGACGAAGAAAGAGATTTATATATATTAGACAAACCTTTTATAACACGATCAGATAGATCATTAAATTATCCATTCGGATTTGAACCTACATTACACAGATACCGCATGGATGTACCGCAGAAGTTAAAGCAATCAAAGAATATATTTGTAGGATCTATGGCGGATTTATTTGGTGAATGGGTTCCGGATGAATGGATTGAAGAAGTATTTAAAGCAAGTGAGAAGTCTCCGCAACATAATTATTTATTTCTAACTAAGAATCCTAAAAGATATGTTGAATTAATTGAGAAAAAGATATTAAGAACTGGAAGTAATTATTGGTATGGTACAACAACTACAGCACCAGAAGATATATTTTTTAGTTATGATCAACTAAATACATTTGTCAGTATTGAACCAATTTTACAGTCATGGCCAGGTGCTTCATCAGTTGTTAAGAAAGTAGATTGGATAATCATAGGAGCTGAAACAGGAAATAGAAAAGATAAAGTAGTTCCTAAAAAAGAATGGATTACTACCCTTATGGAGCAAGGTAGAGAATCTGGAATACCTATACTATTGAAAAATAGCTTAAGAGAACTTATGGGAGAAGAGTTTATACAAGAGTTTCCAGATGGATTAAAACAGCTAGAAAAGATTCCTCGAAATACAGCACTTTATAAGCGATTATATTCAAGCTGTGGATCTTGTAAAAAGATTGATTTAAAAAGTGAAATGATTGCAATTCTTGCAAGAAGAAAGAGAGGGGAGACAGCTAAACAATTAGCTTATTTATGTGATACGTGTTTTGATGGCTGGCGTGAGGTCTTAGCTGGAATTATGAGAGAAGAAGATTTTAAAGAGAAAATCAACAAAAAGAAAGAGGAAAGTGAAGAAAATTAAAGTTGAAGAAAGGAAGGAGAAAAGGAAGAGATGAAACAAATTAGATTAATTGGTTTCATGTGTAAAGCAGAAGACCTAATTCCTAGGCTAAATGAGGAATGGGAAAAGTTAGAAAAGATTAAAAAAGAAAAGGAAAAGAAAACAGCTTAGTTTCTTCATTAATTAAATTCTAACACGAAAAGAGGTGAAATTGAATGTACTCAAGCTACCTAATTGATTACCAAACACCACGTGAGAATAAAGGATTAACTAGGGATAATGTAGCTTCACTACTAGCAGATAAAGGCATAGGGATAAGTACTGAAAGTCTAGGATGTTATGAAAGAGGAGTAAGAGATCCTTCACCGGGCATAGTTGTAGAATTTGCAGAAATATATCAAGAACCTTTCTTAACTCAAAGATATTGTAAGCACAATTGTGCTATAGGACAGGCATATAGTTATGAAATCCTTGATAATATTGACTTAAATATCAGCAATATAGCTTTGAAGCTATTAGAAGAGCATAGAGAATCCCATGAGGTATTGGCAGAGGTATTAATCTTAATTACTAATAAAAAAAGTATAAAAGATTTTACAGATAAAGAGTTAGAAAAGCTAAAAAAAAATGTTCATGAATTGCTAGACACAGAACATACTATAGAAATCTTTAAGATAGCATTAAATAGATTTATAGATATGAAAGAAATGATAGCAGAACATAATGAGAAATGCAGACAAAGAGGATATGTGAAGGGAGGAGCAATATAAGATGAAAAAATTTATATTTACGTTTCCAGAAGTTCCGCAACTAATAAATCATTACCAGGTAGTTTATGCTGATAATTTATTTCAAGCACAAAGTTCAGTTTTTGAAAGGTTTGGAGTTGTTGGGGTTCAGATTCCATCAGAAAAGGCAGCAGAATTTGAATCATTAACAAATAAAAGAAATTTGAATCCAATTCGCTGTAAAGGAGTGGACAAGCAATGAAGGAATTTGCTCTTTATAAAGGGGAAGACATTTTATCTATAGGTACTATTTCTGATATAGCTAATCAATTAGAAGTAAGAAAAGATACTATAGCTTACTATAAAACACAAGCTTATAGAAGAAAGTTAGATAAAAGAAAAAAATCTAATAACCCAATGATATTAATAGAAATAGAGGAGGATATTATGGAGAAGTGTTTTGCAGACAATGGTAGGAGTTGTATAGTTTTAAGGGCTAAAAATTGTAAGGATTGTAAGTTCTTTAAAACTCAAAAGCAAGTAGAAGAAAGTAAAAAGAAGGCAATGAATCGCATAAATAAATTAGATATTCATACTAAGAGTAACATTATTAATCTCTATTTTGAAGGACTCTGTTTTGTAGGAGATGATGCAATTGTTTAAAAATGTAGCAAGTAGAATATGCGTAGAGGATTGTCAAGAGTATTATCCTTTAGGGATTTGTTGTATTTGGAGTAATGGAAAGGATTTAACTTTGATAGATAAAGAAAAAGAGCTATCAGACGGCCATCTGAAAAGCTCAACAGTTTAAAAAAATACTTTTTATTATTATACCACAATCAAGGAGGTATGCACAATGATTAAATTTTCAAGAGCAGGAGCGAAGGATAATAGAGCAAGACTAAGATGGGTGAAATACTTTAAATATATATTAGAAGGTGAAGAATACTACACTAAGATGAAGGCATATACAACTCATGCTGATGGATGGATAGAAGAAGAACTCATAGTTAAAGAAACATATGATAGAGCCGTCAAGAGAGGTAAGCAGGAGTGTAGGAGCATCGTTGTGGAAGATAATATATTGAAAACATCGAGACAAGCTCTTCCACTAATATATAGCGAGAAATATCAAATAAGCTATACTGCTGCCAATAAGTCGGTATACAAAGCTAGAGAAGCGTTGTTAATGGTAACAAAACATTGCGATATAAGTGGATCTACAGGATTTAGGATGTTTAATAAGTTATTTGAAACTCACTTGACTATGCAAGATGAAGAGAGAATTGCGATGTGAACTGTCCTAAATGCGGTCGAGATGTAAATATTAAAAAGAATAATTTGTTCAACTGCAGATGCGGAGCAGTACTTATTGCAGTTGAAATATATAAAAAATTAGTAGTTGCAGATGTAAAAAATCATAAGGGGGAAAAGTAAATGTCAGAGATATTAGAAAATACCATAGATGAACACTTAGAGGAAGTAGAAAAAGATAGATGGAGAATTAAGTCAGATGAAGAAGCTGAGTGGTGGATTGATAAGAAGGAAGAGGACCTTATAGAGGTTAGAAGATTTAAAATATCTTTAGAAAACAAAATAGAAATATTGAAGGAAAAACTAGAAGCAGTTAAAAATGAAGAGAAAAATATCATTCAGAATAGAGATTTTTATCTACAGGAATATTTTGAATCTATAGATGAAAAGCAGTTAAAGAAAACTAAAACACAATCTAAATATAGATTACCTTCTGTAGAATTAATTAAGAAATTCCCTGGACCTAATTTTGAGAGAGATGATGCTAAGTTAACAGAATGGCTAGAAAGTAATAGTATGAATGAATTTGTAGAGATAAAAAAGCAGGCAAAATGGGGAGAATTAAAGGCAGCTACTAAAGTAGTAAATGGACAAGTAGTTACAGAGGAGGGGGAGATAGTAGAAGGTGTAGAAGTGGTTGAAAGAGCTCCTGAGTTTAAGGTGGAGGTATAAATATGAGTAAGATTGATGAAAGGTTTATTGTAAATTTAAAAGGAAAGCAGTTTGTAACTTATGAAGGATTACTAGATCTTGCACATCAGAAAGGATTAATTTCTATGGAAGTAGAGTTACTTCAGATACCCACTAATGAAAATGAAATGATAGCAATAGTGAAAGCTACAGCTAAGACAGAGAAAGAAACATTTATAGATATAGGAGATGCAGGTCCTAACTCCACTAATTCTATGATAAGACCTCACATAATCCGAATGGCAAGCACTAGAGCAAAAGCTAGAGCGCTGAGAGATCTAACAAATGTAGGTATGACAGCATTTGAAGAATTAGGAGAAGAAGATGAACAAGTACCAGTGACTTCTGGGGCTGCTAATAAAACAGATCCGGACAAGCAAGCTATGGTAGATAATAGCCTAGCAAGTGATAAGCAACTTAATTTTATGTATAAGTTAGTTGAGGATAAAAACTATGGATCTGAAGCAATGAAGAAGTATATAAAGACTGCTTATAACAAAGACAGTAGCAAAGCACTAACTAAAAAAGAAGCTAGTGAAGTCATAGAAATGTTGCAGGGACTAGGAGGATAATTAGATTGAGGGGGATTTCTTCCCCTCAAATTTGGAGGTGAACTTATGAATAAGGCATATTATGCAATAATACCTGCAAATGTAAGGTATGACAAAGAACTAGCTCCTAATGCAAAATTGTTGTACGGAGAGATAACTGCGTTATGTAATGAAAAAGGTTATTGTTGGGCAAATAATAGTTATTTTGCAGAATTATATAACGTATCTAAAGCAACAGTATCAAGATGGGTTAGCAAATTAGAGGAATTAGGCTATATAAAAACTAAATTAATCTATCATGAAGGAACAAAATCAGTAAAAGAAAGAAGAATATATATAGGTAGCCACCCTATTGATAAAAACATCAATAGGTATGAACAAAATAATCAATACCCTATTGATGAAAACATCATTGACCCTATTGACGAAAACGTCAAGGATAATAATACATTATTTAATAATACAACTAATACTACAGAAGATGGTGATGATAGTTTTAGAAAAATAGTACAAGCTTTTGAACAAAATGGATTTGGAACTATAAATATGATGACTAGAGATATGCTAGTAGGTTTAGTTGATAATTTTACAGATGAGTGGGTCTTAGAAGCAATCGAGGTGGCAGTAAAGAGTAATGCAAGGAGATTAACTTATGTAGAAGGAATATTAAAAAAGTGGAAGACGGAAGGCAAGGATGTAGAAAAAGCCAAGCCTGGGGACAATCCATATGCTGGAATGGAGGTTTACTAGATGTATAAGGATATAGAGACAGAACGAGCGGTATTAGCTTGTATGATAATTGATGGTGAATGTAGCTTAGACTATGGTCTTTTAAACGTAGATGACTTTACAGATGGGCTACACAAAAAAATATTCATAGGAATACAAAATATAGTTAAAAAAGAAAAACAAGTTGACTATCTAACTTTATATATAGAACTAAATAAGCAAGTAGATGTATCATATTTAGCTACACTAAGTGAATCACTACCAACTACAGCAAACTTTAAGCAGTATGTAGAGCAACTAAAAGATGTATCACTTAAAAGAAAGTTATATAAATTAGCAGATGGAATCAGGGATCCAAATAAAACTGGAGAAGAATTAGCAGAGTTAGCTGAAAAAGAGATATTTGAACTTAGAGAGGAAACATCTACAAGTGAATTTACAAGACTCGATGGAATACTACTAGATGTATATCAACGTATAGAAAAAGTATCATCTGGGGAATTAGAAATGGGGTTAAAAACAGGATATGACAGGCTAGATGATATAATCGGCGGATTAAGAAATTCAGAATATATCTTATTAGGTGCAAGGCCTTCCATAGGTAAAACAGCATTAGCTATAAATATAGCAGGAAATTTATTAACCGAAGAAAAAACAATAGCATTTTTCAGTTATGAAATGAGCAAAGAGCAGCTAGTCGAAAGATTATTAAAATCCATGTCATTGGTACAAACAGGATATAAAAGAGAAATGGACGTAAAAGAATGGACTAAACTCCAGAATACTGCTAATTACTTATTAAATAAAAACTTATTAATAGATGATGACCCTAATAAAATGGTATCAGATATGCAATCAATGTGTAGAAAGTTAAAAAGACAAGAAGGCTTAGATCTAGTCATAGTAGACTACCTACAAAAAGTTAAGTCAAACTCTAAGGGAACTAAGAGAGAACAATTAGAGCAAGTATCAAATGACATAAAAAACATGGCTAAAATGTTAGATGTTCCTGTATTGGTAGTATCTAGTTTATCTAGAGCAAATGAAACGAGGGATGTAAAGATACCAGTAATGAGTGACTTAAGAGAAACGGGACAATTAGAATTTGATGCAGATGTGATTATGTTTTTACATCGTGAATACTACTATGATAGAACAAATATAGAAATAAAAAGAGATGCAGATATAGTGATAGCTAAAAATAGAAATGGAAGGGTTGGAAGAACTAAATTGACTTGGTATGAAGAATATACAAAGTTTCTAAACAGGAGTGAAAGCTATGAACGGAATTGATGCTATGAAAGATTTATATAAATACTTCGGAGAAAAGAAAGAAGAAGACCAGGAGATGTATAGCATTGCAAATGTGTTTCATGAGATGGGAACGAAGGAGGATTCTTATGAATAAGGAAGAGATTGTAGGAAGGTTGATGAGTTTGAAATATAAAAGAAGTGCAGATAAATATCTTTCTGAAAAAGACAGACAAGCGTTAGATAGAGCTATTAAAATATTGGAGGTGACTCCACTTGAATAAAATAGATAAATATAAAATAGCAGCTGAAATAAAAAAGGAGAATCCTGAAATGACTCATAAAGAAGCATTAGAAATATCTAAAGAAGTTGAGATAATGTACCTTGATTTGAATTGTAATTTTAATGAAGCTATAGCTAAAGCAAAGGAGATGGTAGCTAATGAAAATGAAAATATTAAAAAAGCTAATTAGAGGAACATTACTTAAAGAATTTATAGTAAGTAGTATTTTGCGATAGGAGGTATTTATGGGTTATCACAGAGGAGATGTATTTGAAGAAATAGTAAACATATCAAATAAAGCTTATAAGAGAAAAGGGATAGCATTAGTGCAAAAAATATCTACTCCAATGAAACCGATTCAGAGAGGAGGGCAAATTATCTCTGCCTACTATGAAGAAAAAAGCACATTAGATTTTATTGGAGTATACCAAGGTACACCAATAGCCTTTGATGCAAAGGAGACCAGGGAAAAAAATAGATTTCCTCTTAGTAATATTCAAGAACATCAAATAAGTTTCATGAAAAATTGGTATGAGCATGGAGGAATAACATTTCTATTAATCAACTTTACTAAGTTTGACAAGGTTTATAGATTGGATTGGTTGACTTTAAGTTGGTATTGGAAACAGTATCAAGAAAATAAAGGGAAGAGAGGATTTGGAAGTATAGCTTTTAATGAATTTGAATGCAACTGTAAGAAAGTAAAATCTAGAGATGGAATAATGCTAGATTACTTAGAAGGAATAAAAATGGAGGGATAAGGATGAATAACGCAATTAATTTAGAGAAATTCGCAGGAGGAGCATTAGCAGAGAAATTTAATTTAGCATTAAAAGAAGTATTAGAAAACATAGCAGACCCTAATACAAAACCTGAAACAAAAAGAAAGTTAACATTAGAATTGACCTTTGTACCAAGTGAGGACAGAGAACTTAGTATAGTAGGCATTGACACTAAAACTAAGTTAGCAGCTACGAAATCAGTTGCAACAAAGATATTAATAGACAGAGATGGCCAAGGCGGAATAATAGCAAGTGAATATAATAATCAGCTTAAAGGACAGCAGTATTTACAAGTAGATGAAGATACAGGGGAAATATTGAGCCCTAATGAATTAGAAAAAGCAGGAATTAAATTAGTAAAATAATAAAATTTAGGAGGAATGGAAAATGTTAAATAAAGATGCTTTAGAATATTTAGTTGGATTAGGTTATGAAGAAGAGGTTTTAGTATCAACAGAAAACGGATTATTTACAAAGGTACCTTTAACTAGAGTTAAGCTTCCCAAGATAGAAACTCTAAAGGTAAGCAATTTAACCAGTGTTATTGACTTTATTAAAACAAATATAGATGACAATGATGTAAGACTATTAATTCAAGTAGTTAGTCCTGGAGAAGTAAGAGTATTAACTCCTATAAGAGAAGGAGAAAGAGATGAGATATTAAGAGCAGTAGCAATATTACCAAACAATATTAGATACGATTCATTCATTGATACAGAAATGTTTAACATTATGCTTCAATCTAGTTTTGCAGACAATAATGATAAGGATTTACTATTAAAATTTACTGGGCTTATAAGAGATGAAGCAGTAAAAGAAACTGGAGATAATGGCGTAAGTCAAAAGGTAACTATTAAAACAGGAATTACAACAGTAGGCGAAGCAGTAGTACCTAATCCAGTTATATTGGCCCCATATAGAACATTCCCAGAGATAGAACAAGTAGAAAGTAAATTTATATTCAGAATGCAAGAAGGTTCAAGAGCAGCACTCTATGAAGCAGATGGTGGAGCGTGGAAGAATGAGGTTATGAGAAGAATAAAAGAGTTTCTAGCTGGAAGTTTAGAAGAACTAAAACATATTGAGATTATTTCATAATATAGAGGGTAGGACAACTACCCTCTCCTTATAAGGAGGGATAAATTTGGACAAGCTAATAGAATCCTCTAAAGAATTAAGTATCAATGTAGCTGAAGCTATACCTTATAAGAATTTTAAAGAAATGACAAAGATAGTAGAGGGAGAAGTAAAGAAAAATCGTTATATAGAAATTTGGGACAAGGCTATTTATTCAGCAGATAAGTGGAGCGTGAAACAATGAAGAAAATCAGATGTAAAAAATGTGGGAAATTACTTCTTGAACTTGAAGGGAGAGCAGAAATAATATGCCACAGGTGTAAAACTAAGAACAAATTTGACACAGGGAAAAATAGCTAATCATTTACATGAAATCGAACTTTGAAAACTGAATAATACGGTATTAAAAAGTAAAATAATTCCATCGATTTATTGGTGTTATATGATATGTATGTTACAATTATCATATAAGTAGGTCGTAGTTGTAGTATTATGCGACAGATAAATGGTTTGAATAATTTGATAAAATAGGAATTTGGGAGGGGTGGACAAAGTATGACACAACAGGAAGTAAAGGAAATGATAAATGACAGTATTAGAAAATTAAGAGATTATAATGCTATAGCAGAATCAAGAATTGACAATCTCACTTATCGTAAAGATGATATTGAAAAAGGACGCCAATTATTGCTTGAAATACAAAGAGGGGAACTATTTGAAGATGGAAGTGGCAGAAATACAGAATATGAGCTATTAGTGGGGGAGGAAGAATTCAGGGGACTTCGAAAAGAATTAAGAAAAACAAATAACCTTGTTAGTCTACTTAAAGGAGAAATATCTTTAAAAGTATATAGACAAAAGGATAATAGGATAAATTCCAGTTTATAAAGCTGAGGTAACATAATTTTAGTGTCAGTTATGACACAAGCTCTATATTAAACGTCATAATTAATAGAATTAAATATTTAGTAAAGATACCGTATTATTCAGAAAAGAATTTTACGGTATTTTTATGTCGCATAACAAGTATTATATTCAATAAAACAGTAGAGGCTCTAGAAGCCCAGGGAGAAGTAAAACCCCTGGGCTTCTCTTTTTTGAATAGGAACAATGATGTCAACTAAAAGGGGAAAATATAGGTTTTTCGTCAACCAAGGAGGGAGGATATGCAGTACTTCTCACAGATAACGGGAATAAGAGAAACGGAAAAAGGAACGGACCTAATATTACATATACCAGGAGAGTGGGTCCAATCAAAAATAATTAAATATAGAAACAACAATAAAATTAATGCAGAAATAAGAATAGATGATGGAAGAACTATTACAGCAGATCAAAGAAAGAAGATATTTGCAACTGTAAAAGATATAGCATTACTTACAGGAGAGCATCCAGAGGAATTAAGGGCATGGTTATTATACGATTATTGTATAGAAACAGGGGAGATACCTTTTTCTTTAAGTAATTGCAGTATAAGCCAGGCAAGAGAATTCATTACATTTATTATAGATTTTATATTAAAACATGGCATACCTCTAAGTGATGAAGCCTTAAATAGAACTGATGATATAGATCGTTATCTTTGGGGGTGCTTGAAATATAGCAGGTGCTGTATATGTGGGAGAAAAGGAGAAATGCACCATTGGAACGCTATAGGTATGGGGAGAGACAGAAGTAAAATAGATGATAGTGACTTAAGAAAGATACAGCTATGTAGAGAACATCATACAGAAGCTCATGCAATAGGTAGAGATACATTCGGAAACAAGTATCATGTATATGGAATTTTATATGAGGAGGAGTAGGCGGGTTGTATACAAGCCTAAGCTTAATATAGACAGAGTTATGAAATAGATGAGGCAGAGAGGAAAGGGGAGTAGATTATGCTATTTATATCAACATATCAAGATTTACTTAGAGAGATAGAAATATATCAAAGTAGATTAGAGGATTTATATAGAGAAGATTATGCACTTAGAAGAATTGAATATAATAATATAGACTTAAATATATATGTAGATAGAAAACATAAAGTAAACAATGAGGCAGCCATATTACAATCGATCATTGAGGACAAAAAAGAGACACAAAAACAATTATTAGAAAAGCTAGGTAAACTTGAAGGCTTAGAATATCAAATAGCATATAAAAGATTTGTAGAAGGCAAGTCTATCAATCAGATAGCAGAGGAAGTAAAATATAGTGATAGTTATGTTACGAAAAAATCAGCAGAAGTGGGTAAAAAAATAAAAAAGTGAAGAAAAAGTGAAGTTTTTTAAAAAAATAACATGATATAATGGTATCATGGAAGAAAATGTAAGCATATACAGATTTTTCTATGATCATGTGTAAGAAAAGAATAGGATTACAAGAAATCTCACCAAGTTCCCCGGTGGGATTTTTTATTTAATCTAAACAAATATACTTATAAATGATAATTAAAAAATGAGGTGAGAAGATGAATTCAAAAGAGTACATAGCCTATAAATGTTTAAATTGTAATAGAAGTTTTATTCTTCTTGCCAGTGAAGTGAAGCATGATGAAAAAGAAGGTAAATATATAACTTGCCCTCGGCATGGTAAACATAGAAAGATTATAGTAACCGGAGCATACGACTCTCTAAAGGAATGCATGGGGGAGAGAAGCTATAAGAGGGATAAGGGTAAGATGAAACAGATTAAATAATTAGAAGGAGGCTAAATATGAACTTGCCAGATAAAATTGTTATTAGTGGTATGGAATATAAGGTAATAATCACAGATGAACCTTTATTTTGCGATAATATCAGAGCTTATGGACATATTAACTTTGATAAAAAACAAATATTGATTGATAAAACATTAAGGGATAGCCAAGGGCATATTCAAACGTTAATCCATGAAATTATTCATGGGATAGTATATGATAGAGAAATAAATCTTAAGCATGATGATGAGGAAACCATAGTAGATCAACTAGCAAAAGGATTATATCAAACATTAAAAGATAGTAGAATATTTTAAATATGGTAAAAGGTGAAGGGACTCTCTACTATTTATTTGTTCTTATGTTTTGTTTTATCAACAAGCTTATACTTCAATCCCTTATCAGGAGTTGGTGGAAGAGGTTCGTTTTTAACTACAGTTCGCTCACCATGTGGGGTTCTCCCTCCACGAGGACCGACAATTTCGTACTGGCCAGAATAATTAGCTTTTTCACCAGGTTTTTTAAAATCGGACATTAAATCACCTCAGATATATTTTATATCCCTTCACCTTTAAATATATAATTAGATATAAGTTTTAAAAATCCTGCTAATTGTCGGAAAATGTCGAACAATTATAGAAGGATTTTTTCCCTTTCTGTAGAAGTATATACAAAGGGAAGGGGTGACTAGATGAAAATAGAGGGAAAACATAAGTGCGAAGAATGTAATCATGAATATGAGTGGTGGCACCAAGTTACCCAGGAGAATAGTGGTTATTTATTTGATGTAGAGACGGTTCCTAAAAATAAAGTAGTGGTAAATACAGTAGTTAAAGCTATAAAAAAGAATGGATATAGAATACCTTTAGAAGTAAATGCGTACTGTCCAAATTGTGGGAACTTTAACAGTATAAATGTAAAAGTGGAAGATTGAAGGAGGGGAAAGTATGACTGATGAACAAATAAAGGAAATTACTATAGCATTAATCGAAGAAGGCAAATTGTACACGGGAGATAGTAACGAAAAAACGGCTGAAAAAATAGCTGAATTTATTAACAAATTAAGAGAAGAGACAAATAAGTAATATATAGACATCCACAAGGGTGTCTTTTTTCATATAAAAACACACAAATAAAACAACTCAAATAAGTAGGTGGTGATTGTTGGATGAAATCAGGATAAAAGCAAAGCAGGACTATTTAGAGGGAATGAGACAGAAGGATATAGCTGATAAATACAATATTTCAATAAATACCTTAAAGTCCTGGATAAAAAGATATGGATGGTCTGAGGAAAAGAAAAACTATAATAAAAAGGGTGCACCCAAAAAGAAAAGGGGTGCACCCTTAAATAATACAAATGCAGTTGGAAATGATGGAGGAGCTCCACCAGGTAATATTAATGCAATTAAACATGGAGCCTATCAATCCTTATATGCAGATATGTTAAATACAGAAGATAAAATATTATTTAATATGATACAACCTTCTATAAATGTAGATGATGAAATAAGGTTGCTTAGATTAAAGATTGCAGGACTTATTAATAGAGAAAAAACTTTCTTTTATAATATGTTTGGAATTAAAGTTGAAAAAGATATTTCAGAAGAAGATAGAGTGTCAGGTATTAATGCTTGTATGGACCAACTTAGAAAATTGATAGAAACAAAAGCTAAAACTCTAGGAGATACAGAAAAATTACAACTTGATAAAGAAAAATTTGAATTCAATAAATATAAAACAGAAATAGAGTTGCAGCTTAAGAAGGAAAATCTAGAGTTAGAAAAACTTAGAGTACAAGGGGAAGATGAAGAATATGAAGATGATGGATTCTTAGAAGCATTAAAAGGTCAAGTAAGTGAGGTTTGGGAAGATGCTGAAGAAGATTAAAAAAGCTGTGTTCAAATTCAAACCATTTTCCAAGAAACAGTTAAAGGTATTGACTTGGTGGCTGCCGGAATCTCCAGTATCTGATAAAGAAGGAATAATTGCAGATGGAGCTATTCGTTCTGGAAAGACTTTATCAATGTCACTCTCCTTTGTCATGTGGGCAATGGAGACATTCGATCAACAGAACTTCGGAATGTGTGGTAAAACAATAGGCTCTTTTAGGAGAAATGTACTATTCTGGTTAAAATTAATGCTAAAAGCTAGAGGATACCAGGTAAAAGACCATAGGGCAGATAATTTAGTTATAGTTAGCAAAGGAGAAGTTGCTAACTATTTTTATATCTTTGGCGGTAAAGATGAAAGTTCACAAGACCTAATTCAAGGAATTACATTAGCGGGAGTGTTCTTTGATGAAGTAGCATTAATGCCTGAATCATTTGTTAACCAGGCTACTGGTAGATGTTCAGTTGATGGTTCTAAGTTTTGGTTCAACTGTAACCCTGACGGACCTTATCACTGGTTTAAGGTTAATTGGATAGATGAAAAAGATAAGAAAAAGCTAATACATTTACACTTCACTATGGACGATAATTTAAGTTTATCTGAAAAAACGAAAACTAGATATAGATCCATGTATAGTGGAGTATTCTTTCAGAGATATATTTTGGGCCTATGGGTAATGGCCCAGGGAATTATATATGATATGTTTGACAAGGATAAACATATTGCTAAGACTAAGAATAGAGCTTATACAAGATACCATATATCTATAGACTATGGAACTCAAAACCCTACAACATTTGGATTGTGGGGTCTTTTTGATGGGGTATGGTACAAAGTCAAAGAATATCACTATTCAGGCAGAGAGAAGAATAAGCAAAAAACAGATACAGAATATGCAGATGACTTAGAAAAATTTATAGGCAACCTTAAGATTAGAACAATTATAGTAGATCCTAGTGCTGCATCCTTTATAGCAGAATTAAAAAAAAGAGGGCATATTATAAGGAGTGCTAATAATGATGTGGTAGACGGAATTAGGAATGTAGGTGCAGCATTAAATAAAGGATTAATTAAGTATAATGATTGCTGTAAAGAAACATTTAAGGAATTCAGTTCCTATGTATGGGATGAAAGGGCAGCTGATAGGGGAGAAGATAAACCTATAGAAAAGAATGACCATCACATGGATGGAGATAGATACTTTGTTAATACAATATTATTCAATAAAAATGGAATAAGATTCTTAAAATAAGAAGGTGATAAGTTGATAACATTTAATAAATTGCAGAAACAGAAATTAAAAAATGACAGGAGGATAATGGACTCTAACATTATACGAGATTTAATAAATGGGCATAACATTAGTCATATGAGAGAAGGTGAAAAGTACTATTATAATGAAAATGACATCCTAGACAGAAAACAATATTACTACAAAGAAGGAGTCAGGACTGAAGATGAGACAAAGGCTAATAATAAAATACCTCATAATTGGCACAAATTATTAGTAGACCAGAAGGTAGGATATTTGGTAGGTAAGCCTCCAGTGCTACAGGCGGAAGAAGGACAAAAACAGTATGGAGATAGGCTTAACCTTATATTAGGAGAAGAATGGCACGATAGTTTAAATGAATTAGCAAAGAATTCATCTAATAAAGGGACTGAATGGCTACATGTATATATTAACCAAGAGGGACTATTCAAGTTTATTGTAATTCCAGCAGAGGAAATAATACCCATTTATGATACAAGCCTCCAGGAAAATTTAGAAGCCGTATTAAGACATTATTTGATAGAAGTAAACGGAGAGGAAAGAATTAGAGTTGAATGGTGGACTAGGGAGAACGTAACCTTCTATATAGAGGATGAGGGAGGAAATTTTGTATTAGATGATACAGAGCTTAGTAATCCAGATTATCATTTTTACTATAATGATGCTGGCTATGGATGGACTAAAGTTCCATTTATTGAGTTCCCTAATAATGAAAAAAGAGTATCAGACTTAAAATTCTATAAAGCGTTAATAGATAGTTATGATTTGAATGTATCAGATCTAGGTAATAACCTTGATGAAGTGCAAGAGATAATAATGGTGCTAAAGGGATATGAAGGAGAAGATTTAGACAAGTTTAAGGAAAACATAAGATATTACAAAGCATTAACTGTATATGGTGAAGGGTGTGGAGTTGACAAAGTAGAACTAAATATACCTATAGAAGCTAAAAAGGAAATGCTAGACAGATTAGAAGAGAATATATTCATTTTCGGACAAGGCGTAAATATGAAAACTGATAAATTTGGAAACAGTCCATCAGGTGTGGCTTTAAAATTTTTATATTCTTTACTAGACTTAAAGGCTAGTATTATGGAAAGAAAGTTTCGAAAGGCAGTTAAAAGGCTCTTATGGTTTACTACTGAATATATCAATATCATAGATAAAAAAGATTATGACAATACAACGGTCCAAGTTACATTTAGAAAAACTATGATTACCAATGATGAGGAAGATGTAAAGATAGCTAAAGATTCAAAGGGAATAATATCAGATGAAACAATAATAGCTAACCATCCATGGGTTGAAGATGTAGCAGTTGAACAGCAACGATTAAAGCAGCAAGAGGAAACAGAAATAGATAAATATAGTAATTATGAGAATTTAGGTGAGGAAGATGACCAGGACGAATAAGTATTGGAATGATAGGTTTACTTTATTGACCGAATCCTTGCTTAAAAAGGGTGAAAGATATTATCAATATCTAGAAATAGAATACAAGAGAGCTATATCTAGTATACAAAAGGATTTAAGAGATTTTTATGGAAGATATGGTGAAGATATATCTTATGCAGATACTAAAAAGCTACTAACTCCTCAGGAACTAAGAGAATTCAAGCTAAATATGGGCGATTATATGGATGTAGCAGATAGAGAGAGAATAAGCAGGCTCCACTCTTTACAATATCAAATAAGGCAGCAGATAGACATTATATCAGCCACTAGATTAAAGGGATTAACTAGATTATCAGAGGAGTTAATCAGAGAGAGTTACTATAGGTCAATATATGAGGTACAGAAGGGTTTTGGTATAGGAGACACATTCACAGTATTAGATACCAGAACAGTAGAATCAATTATTGCTAAGCCATGGGTACCAGATGGCTCCAATTTCTCTGAAAGGGTATGGAGAGATAGAGAAGTCCTTATGAATGAATTACAAAAGGAATTAGCTCAATCTTTTATTAGAGGAGATGGTCCAGATATGGCCATAAGGAATATATCAAAGAAGATGGAAGTATCTAAGAGGGCAGCAGGAAGATTAGTTATGACTGAGAGTGCTTTCTTTGCTAATGAATCTAGGGCTAGGGCTTTTAAGGAGTTAGGAGTAGAGGAATATCAATTCCTCGCTACATTGGATATGAGAACCTCTGATATATGTCAAGATATGGACTTAAGGATATTTAAACTATCAGAAAGAGAAATAGGAGTTAATTGGCCTCCTTTACATGTATGGTGTAGAAGTACAGTAGTTCCATGCTTTGAAGGTAATATTAAGCAAAGATGGGCAAGAGACCCTAAGACTGGTAAAGGATACTATGTACCCGGGGATATGAAATATAAGGATTGGTATAAAGAGCATGTGGTCTAATAAAAGGAGGAAAATATGAATATACCAGATAAATTAGTTATTAGTGGAATGGAATATAAAATTAAATTAGAAGATAAGCCCTTGTTTTGTAGTAACCAAAGGGCATATGCCCATATTAATTACGAGAGCAAAGAGATATCTATAGATGAAGGATTGCAAGATACTCAGGGTCATCAACAGTCCTTATTACATGAAGTAATACATGGGATTGTATATGATAGAGAATTAGATTTTCAAAATGATGGAGAGGAAACTATTGTAGATCAAATTTCAAAAGGATTATATCAAGTGATTAAAGATAACCCAGAACTGTTTAAGGCTTAGGAATAAGTCTTTTTATTATGCTTAAAATCATCTTTTTAGTATCGAAGATGTAAAAGAACGAGACCACACAAGGGCGGTTACTTGTAAAAAACGAATAGGAATATTAAGGAGGAATGTACAAATGACTTTAGAACAGCTATTGGAAATGGGGCTAGATGAGGAAACAGCTAAGAAGGTATTAAAGGCCTATCAAGACTCATTGAAAGATAAGTTTATACCTATTGAAAGATTTAACGAAGTAAATGAAGAAAAGAAGGAGCTAAAGACTCAAATAGAGGATAGAGATAAGCAACTAAAAGAATTAAAGGTTAAGGCAGCAGGCAATGAAGAACTTACAACAAAGATTACAGAATTAGAAACTCTCAATAGTCAAACCAAAGAAGAATATGAAACTAAGATTATAGCATTAAGGAAAGAAACATCTATAGAGTTAAAACTCAAAGATGAAAAAGCTAAAAATATTAGAGCAGTAAAGGCTTTGTTAGATTTAGAAAGAGTTTCATTAGATGGAGATAACTTAATAGGGTTAGACGAACAGTTAAAGACTCTTAAAGAAAAAGAGTCTTATTTATTTGGTGAAGATTCACTAAGAGGAAGAGGAGATCCAAAACTACCAACAGACCCAATGGATCCAAAGTATAAAAATAATCCATTCAGTAAAGAGCACTTCAACTTAACAGAACAAGGCAAAATACTAAGAGAAGATCCAGAGCTTGCAACAAAATTAAAAGCTGCAGCTAAATAATTTAAAAGGAGAGATTAGTTTATGAAGAACAAAAGTCTTAAAATGAATTTACAATTATTCGCATCTACTACAACTAAAGTAGCTGATGTAATACAACCAGAAGTATTTACTCCATATGTAGTTAAAAGAACAATGGAATTATCAGAGTTAATTCAATCAGGAATAGCAGAGAATGACCCAGAGTTTGATGCACTAGCAAGTGGCCCTAATGTACTTATTCATATGCCATTTTGGAATGATCTTACTGGTGAAGTAGAAATAATGGATGATGATGGGGAAACTATTCCAGGTAAATTAACGACTGGACAAGATATAGCTAGAAAGCTGGCATTTGTTAAGTCATTTGGTGCGAACGCTTTAGCAGGACATTTAGCAGGTGATGATCCTATGAAAGTAATAGCAGATAGATTTGGAGCTTACTGGAATAGAACTTATCAATCAATTTTAATTTCTATATTAGATGGAGTATTTTCATCAACTTCAATGAAAGAAAAGGTGCATGATATAACAGCAGGATTAGGTGCAAAGGCTATATTGAACTCACATTCATTCTTAGATGCACAGCAATTAATGGGGGATGCTAAAGAGTTACTAACTGGTGTTATGATGCACTCTGAGGTAGAGAATCATCTAGTTAAACAGGATGAAATTGAAACTATAAGAGATTCAGAAGGTAATGTAGTAATGAAAACTTATAAGAATAAAAGAGTAATAGTAGATGATGCTATGACCTATGATCCAGTCACTAAAGCTGGAGTAATGTATTTGTTTGGTAGTGGAGCTATAGCGTGGGGAAATGGTTCAGACCCTAAAATACTTGAAACTGAAGTAGTCAGAAAAGGGCTATCTCTAGCAGGTGAAGATGTTTTAGTTAATAGAAAAATATCTATACTTCATCCAAGAGGGATTAAGTTTACTGAGTCCTCAGTAGCAGGTAAATTCCCAACATTAGATGAATTAGAAACAGATACTAACTGGAATAGAGTGTATGAACCTAAAGAAATTAGAATAGTTAAGTTCTTGTTCAAATTGGAGAATGATTAGGAGAAGGATTAATTCCTTTCTCTTAATTTTATTAAGGAGGTATGTAAAAATGGATAGGTATCAAAGAAGGGTACAAAAACTTAGGGAGCACGTATTAGGGCACAATAAAGAGAACGAAGAAGATATTAAAAAAGAAGAAAAAACAATTGAAGAAATGACAGTAGATGAATTAAAAGAATTAGCAAAAGAAAAAGGATTAGAAGGATATTCTAAATTAAAGAGAGATGAGCTAGTTGACCTATTGATAGAAGGTGAATAAAATGACTCAATTAAAGTTAGAGAAGTTAAAACAGTTACTAGGTATGAAAGATGATAGTAAAGATTTTATATTAGAATTTACAATAGAAAAAGTAGAAGATACTATAAAAAATTATTGCAACATCAAAGAAATTCCAGTGGAACTTAATACTACAGTTTTAAGTATGGCCATAGAACTATATAGAATAGAAAACTTTGGGAATGAAGAAGAAGGAAAAGATGTAAAGTCAATTCAGGTAGGAGATACTACAACAACATTTGAAACTAAAATAAGCAAAGATATATCTAAGCAATTACTAAAGGATTACAAGGCACAGATTAATCCATTTAGAAGGTTAAGATGGTAATATGAACAATCATATAGAATTAGCAAGAAAGGCCATAGAAAGTACGTACAAAGGCATATGTACTATATGGGAGTATGCAAGTGTAGAGGACGAGGATACAGGAGAAACAATAACAAGTCCAAAACCAGTACCGGTTCATGAAAATATACCTTGTAAAGTATCGAAGAAAACCATATCTTCAGTAAGCAGTTCAGAAGTAGCAAATACAATAAAATATGAGCCAGTACTATTTATAAGCCCAGATATAGAAATAAAGGCAGGTTCAAAACTAGTAGTTACTCAAAATGGAGTAACTAGAGAGTATAAGAGAAGTGGAGAGCCTTTCCCTTATGTAACACATCAGGAAATAGTATTACAAAGGATTGATACAGCATGAGCATTATTGGAATATGGGATACTAAACAGCTTGAAGAGTGGCTTGAGAAAACTAGGGGATTGGACGAGGAAAAGATACAAAAATTTCATGAGGATACTATTAAGGAGATTGCTGCAAGAGCATTAGCTAAAATTATAGCAAGGACCCCAGTTGGAGAATATGGTGATAAGTTAGTAGAATTTATTACTAAAGATAATAAAAAGGTGAGCTTTACAGCTAAATCGAATAAAGTTGGGGGAACTCTTAGGAGAGGGTGGACAGGCGGTAATGATATAGACCCTTATTCTTATATACTAGCAAATACAGAGGTTGTGAAAAAAGGAAGGATCTATACAATTATAATTTCTAATATTGTATTTTATGCTCCCCACGTAGAGTTTGGGCATAAAACTATAAATGGTGGTTTCGTGGATGGGCAATTTATGATGACAATATCAATGGATGAAATAGAAGACGAACTTCCAGCATTATTGGAAAAGAAATTCAATGATTTTCTAGGAGAGTATTTCAATGAGTAAAGTAACTATAGATGAAGTCAGGAAAGCCATATCAAGAAAGATAAATACTTTTAGAGATAAGGAAACTACAAAGATATATAGTGAAAGCATAGAGCAAAATTTCCATGAGCCTTGTTTCTATATTAGAGAATTAAGGTCTAATCAAAACAAAGAACTAGGTAATAGGTATAAAAGAGGACACTTCTATAATATACATTATTTCCCTAATCCAGATAATGAAAAGAAAAATGAGGAAATGAGGGAAATGGCAGAGGTTCTATATGACCAGATGGAATATATAGAGGTTGCAGATAGACCACTTATGGGCTTAGAGATGAATCATAAAATAGTTGATGGAGTGCTACATTTCTTTGTAAAATATCCAATGTTTATATATAAGGAAATAGAGTTTATACCTAAGATGGAAAACTTAGAGTATGAAGGAGGGGTAAAGCATGGCTGAAAAAACTAAGTCAAGAACAAAGACTAAAACAACTGAAAACAAATTCACTAAATCGCAAGTCCTTGCAAGTAATAAATTAAATTACAGCAAGGACTTAATTAATGCAATTTTAAAAGAAGATGAAACTTATACATTGGAAGAAGTGGAAACTGAAGTAAATAAATATCTAAAAGGTGAAGTAGATTCTAAGAAAGACAAAAGGAAGGTGAAATAGTATGGCATTAGGTGGAGGTACGTTTATAGTGCCAAATAAAGCATTGCCAGGAGCATATATTAATTTTGTATCAAGAGCTAGGGCGTTAGGAAATTTAGGAGATAGAGGAATAGTAGCATTACCCTTAGAAATAGACTGGGGAGCTAATGATGAAGTCATAACTATAGATTTAGCAGAGTTTCAAAAGGAGTCATTGAACATATTAGGTTATGGATATTCAGATGATAAGTTAAAGCCTTTAAGAGAAGTATTTAAGGGTGCTAAGACAGCAAAGATATATAGACTTAATGGAAATGGAAAAAAGGCTACTACTACTATAGGTGACAATCTAACCATAGCAGCTAAGTATCCAGGCATTAGAGGAAATAATATTAAAATAGTAATACAAGCAAATATAGATGATGAGTCTAAATTTGATGTAATAACTTATTTAGATACATCGAAGGTAGATACTCAAACAGTTGAAACAGCTAAGGATTTACAAGATAACAACTTTGTTATATTTGCAAAGGAGGGTACATTAGAAGTCACTGCTGGAACTCCTTTAAAAGGTGGAGAAAATGGAACTGTATCAGGTGAAGCATATAGTAAGTTCCTAGATAAAATAGAATCAGAAGATTTCACCATTCTCCTGTATGCGGGCGAAAATGAAGTAACTAAAGCGTTGTTTGATAGCTTTACAAAGAGATTGAGGGATGATGAAGGGGTTAAAATTACGACTGTATTATTTGATTATACTAAGGCTGATTTTGAGGGTGTAATAAGTGTTAAAAATAATAAAGAACTTGTATACTGGGTAGCAGGACAAACAGCAGGAGCAGCAGTTAATGAAAGTTTAACTAATAAGAAATATGATGGAGAATATGAAGTAAATGCTAAATTTAAGAAAAGAGAATTTGAACAAGCTATTCAAAATGGTGAGTTTGCATTTTATCAAGATGGTAATGACATTAGAGTATTAACTGATATTAATACATTTACTAGTTACGAACCTAATAAAAATCAAGATTTTAGTTCTAATAGGGTTATCAGGGTTTTAGATCAAATAGCGAATGATACAGCTAGAATATTTAGTGATTATTATTTAGGCAAGGTTACAAATGATGATACTGGAAGGACTTTATTCAAAGGCGAATTGGTAAACTATCATGAACAACTACAGAATATTAGAGCTATAGAGAATTTCAAGGAGAAAGACATAGTTATATTACAAGGGGTTAAAAAGCAAGATGTAATTGTAAATGAAGTAGTTACTCCTACTGATGCTATGGAAAAATTATATATGTCTGTTGAAGTTAGATAGAAAGGAGAGGATTATATGGCTTTTATGAGGGCAGAAGATGCTATAAGTGGTAAGCTAGGAAAAGCATATGCTACTATAAATGGGAACGTAGAAGAAATGCTATATCTTAAAAATATTGAAGCTAGTATTGAAAAAAATAAAATAGAAGTACCGGTTTTAGGTAGAACGGGTAACCAGCATAAAGCTGGTGGTTGGAATGGGACAGGTTCTATGACAATTTATTACGCTACAAGTAAATTTAGAGAATTAATGCTTGAGTATGTTAAGACCGGCAAAGATATATATTTTGATATACTGATTGAAAATGATGACCCTACAAGTGGACTAGGAAGGCAAACAACAATACTAAAAGGAGTAAATCTTGATAGTGTGATTATAGCAAAGTTAGATATAGAATCTGAAACATTGGATGAAGAGGTTAGTTTTACATTTAATGATGTTGATATGCCAAACAAATTTAGAACTATGGGACAATAAGAGGAGGAATATAAATGAGTGGATTAAGTGCGTTTTTAAGTCAAAATGTTATTCAAATTGAAAATGAAAAGCATGTGGTATCAAATAGGTTTGCTGATAATGGAAATCCTGTTGAATGGGAGATAAAAGCTTTATCAGAGGAAGAGAATCAAGCTATTAGAAGAGCCTGTACAAAGGTAATTGGGCGCAAAGGGCAAAGAGTACCTGAAACCGATTATGAGTTGTACCTTACTAAACTAATAGTGGAATCAGTTGTATATCCAAATTTAAGAGATGCAGGGCTTCAAGAATCATATGGAGTATTGGGTGCTGAAAGTCTAGTTAAGAAAATGCTAACAGCAGGTGAATATGCTAGATTATTAGAAAAGGTACAAGAGGTAAACGGATTTGATAGAGATATGGAAGAGCTGGTAGAAGAAGCAAAAAACTAATAGAAGGGGGGGATAGTGAGGCTAATTATGCTTACTATGCCCTCCACAAGCTTAAAATAAGACCTAGAGAATATGAAATTATGGATAAGTATGAGAAGGCATTTGTAATAGCTAGTATAGATATTAAGATAGAAAATGAAAAGGAAGAGGCAGCTAAAATTAAGAAATAGCTGGAGGTAAGATAAAAATATGTAAATAAGGCAATACATGGAAAACCCCCTTATAATTTGATATAATGAAGGTAAAAAAATTATAAAGGAGGATACTATGTCTAAGGTAATAGCAGGGGATTACAAAGAAAGTAGATTTGTAAATTCTAAAGATGGAATAATTATAGCAGTGAGCTTTACTAAGAGAGTATTAATAAACAAGGATACGGTTGAAAGTTATGAATTAGTTGATGAAGAACATAGAACAAAGGCTATGAGTGCTATAGGTAGGGGAATGGTAGGTTCTTTGGCCCTTGGCCCTGTAGGGCTATTGGCTGGACTATCAGCTAAAAAGAAAGGATCCTATTTGGTCGCTGTAAAATTTAAGGATGGGAAAGAAAGTTTGTTAGAACTTGATGATAAGTTATATAAAACTTTGGTAAAGACATTGTTTTAGGCACCTGAGAAGGTGCTATTTTTATACCTGAAAGTAGGTGATTATTATAGCTGGAATAAAAACAAGTATTAACTTAATAGATAATATGTCTAAGGTTTTAAATAGAATAACAGGTAATGCTATAAAAATGAATGATGGAGTGGCAAGAGCACAGGAAACAATGAACAAGAGGACCCAGTTTGCTGAAAATTTAAGCCGAGATGAGCGAAAACTCATCAACTTAACTGACCAACTAGAGTATCAACAAAGAACCGTTCGTAGACTATCTAAGGAATTTCAAAAATCACTTGACACAATGGGAAGGAATGCTGATACTACATTAAAGCTAGAAAAGCAGCTATTATCAGCTGAATCCACAGAAATAAGATTTGCTGAGGCGGTGGATAGAGCTAGTAAGAAGCTAGAGGAACAAGATAATAAGATGAGAAATAGTGTTGATACTTCAGGAAATTTAATCAATAAAGTTAAAAGCCTTGTAGGAGCTTACTTAAGCTTTAGAGCTGCAAAGAAACTAATTACTGATACAATAGGTGGAGCAGGTGAGCTAAATCAAAGAGTAGCAGTAATGCAAGCTGCATTTGGAAATCAAGACATCGGTAGGCATTATTTTAATAGATTGCAATTATATGCTATAGATACAAGGAATGATATAGAGGATTTGACAGAAGTAACAAGAAATTTTATGCAACTAACTAAAAATACAAATAAACTTATGGGATTAACTGATGTAGCTAATAGACTGTCTATGAGAACAGGAAATATAGGAAGTGCCGAAGGGATGATGCAGGAGGCTATGAGGGGAGAGTATTCAAGGTTACAAAGGTCACTACATCTTACTGATAGTCAAATAGAACCATTGAAAAAGGCAGTTAAGAGAGGTTCACTAGATGGTATGATAGGAGCTTTTGACGAAGCATTGAACACTGCAGGATTAACTGATGAAATTGTAAAAGCATATCAAGATAATCCTATGCAAAAGTTCTATAAAGCTATTGATAGAGGTAAATTAAAGTTAGCTAAAGCTGGGGAAGAGGCATTGATGAGATTAGAACCCACCTTTGACAAAATAAATACTTGGTTACAATCGGCTAATGCTGATCAGTTTTTTGG
The DNA here is from genome assembly GCF_030931715.1 of Tissierella sp. MB52-C2. Lineage (NCBI taxonomy): Bacteria > Bacillati > Bacillota > Tissierellia > Tissierellales > Tissierellaceae > Tissierella > Tissierella sp. MB52-C2. Next base: position 2,761,835 of record NZ_CP133261.1, on the reverse strand, counting down.
AGCAATAGCTGCTGGTGTATCAATTATTGTGAATGGCATTATATGGTTAACTGAAACGGTAGCTAATAATTGGGATATCATCAGAGCTATATTAGTTTCTATTGCAGTTGTTTATTTAGCTTATATTATAGTTCAATTAAAAACCATTATACCCAAGCTTTGGTCTACAATACCCCCAATATTAGCGCAAGGAGCAGCATGGATGGCTACACATTGGCCGATTATGATAGTCATAGCTGCAATACTAATATTTATAGGAATATTGAAACGGGCAGGAGTAACAGCTGACCAGGTAACAGGGTTTGTAGGAGGAGTATTTGGTGCATTGTGGGCAAATATTTACAACGGGATTGCATATGTATGGAATATTTTTGCAAGCTTTGCTGAATTTTTTGTTAATCTTTTCATAGATCCCAAATATGCTGTAGAAAAGTTGTTTTATGACCTGGCTATGAATGTATTAGGATTTTTCAATAACCTATTCAAAGGAATAGTTGATGGATTGAATTGGGTAATTGAAAAGATGGATAAGTATTTAGGAACTGATATAGGAACAGTTCAGTTAAAGTTTATGGATAATGCTATGTCCAAACTAGAAAAGTATAAACCTAAAAGCGATAAAGATGTATGGGAAGCTGTACGAATGGAATATAAGGATTATGCTACAGAGATAAAAAAGGGTTATGACTTTGGAGCATCATTACCTGGAAAGTTTTCGCAAGGGTTATATAGTATAGAAAGTGCTATAAACAACTTTGGATCACAAGAAGATTTATGGAATGCATCACAAAGAGATACATTAGGATCTATTGATGATAATACTAAGAGTCTTAAAAAGACGGAGGAAGATTTAAAATGGATGAGAGATTTAGCAGAGCAAGAAGTAGTAAATAGATTTACTACTGCAACCCTAGCTCCACAAATAAGCGTAGCATTTGGAGATGTAAGAGAAACTGCCGATGTAGATGGAATAGTTGCACATATAGAAAATATATTAACCGAACAAATAAATATAGCTGCGGAAGGGGTGCACAACTAATGTACTCTTTTTATTTTGATTATGAAGGGGATCATATACAATTACCTGTTCCCCCTCCTAATTTTACAATGAAAATCAAGGGAAAAAACAAAGTAATAGAATTATTAAATGTAGGAGATGTAAATATATTAAAAGAACCAGGATTAACTGATATAAGTTTTAAAACATTACTTCCAGGGAAGGAATATCCTTTTGCTATTTATCCTAATGGTTTTAAAACACCAGATTATTATACTGGTAGGTTTAAGAAATATAAAAAAGATAAAAAGCCTATACTGTTCACTATAATTAGAGAAGCTCCTTGGGGAGAACTTTTATTTGATATAAAGATGAAAGTATCACTGGAAAGCTACTCTATAGAAGAAAAGGCAGGAGAAGAAGGAGATATATATGTTGGCTTAGAGTTAAAAGAATACAAAGAATATTTAACACAAGAGGTTGCAATGTTAGATATTAAAGATGGAAAAGCTATTGTTACAATCAAAGAACAAAGACCATCCAAAATTCCAGCAAAGAGTTATACGGTTAAGGCGGGTGATACTTTATGGACCATAGCTAAAAGAGAATTGAATGATGAAACTAAGGTAAAAGAAATAGCAAAACTAAATAATATATCTAATCCTAATAAAATAAATGTAGGGCAAGTTTTAAGATTGTCTTAGGGGTGATAGTATGTATAAACTATATATAGTAAATAACAAAAAAACATGGGAACCCATTATAGAAGGCTCTGTTACATGGGAAACAGCTAGAATGGGGCAACCTGGGAAATTAAGCTTTAATGTTGTTAAAGACGAAAAGATTGACTTTCAAGAGGGTAATGAAGTCCAATTTATGGTTGATGATGAAAAAATATTTAGAGGATATGTATTCTCAAAAGAGAGGGATAAGGACCAAATTATTAAAGTTACTGCTTACGATCAGTTAAGATATTTAAAGAACAAAGATATTTGTATATATGAAGAGAAAAAAGCTTCAGATGTAATAAGTAAAATAGCAAAGGACTTTAATTTAGAAACTGGAACAATAGCAGATACAGGTTATGTAATCCCTAGTAGAGTAAGAGATAATATGACTTTATTTGATATTATTTATGATGCCTTAGATCTAACCTTGATGAACAGAGGAAAATTATATGTACTATATGATGACTTTGGTAAATTAACTCTTCAGGATGTAGAAAAGATGAAGATGCCTAACTTAGCATTAGGTGAATATAATAGTCAAAATTTTAGCTATAAAACTGATATAGATACTGATACTTATAACAAAGTTAGGCTATATAGAGAGAATGAAAAGACTGGTAAAAGAGAGATTTATGAAGTTAAGCATAGCCAAAATATGAATAAATGGGGTACTCTACAGTACTTTGAAAGTGTTAATGAAGATACTAATGCTAAAGTCAAGGCAGAAGCAATATTAAAGATGAAGAATAGAGTAAATAAAAGTTTATCATTAAAAGATGTACTTGGAGATACAAGAGTTAGGGCTGGTACAAGCGTAATGGTTCTTATGAGAGACATAGGAGATATATCAATTAAACAATATATGCTAGTAGAGAAATGCAGTCATGTATTTAGCAATAATGAAAATTGGATGACATTAGATTTAAGAGGTGATATATAGTGAGTATGATACAGATAATAAAACAAGCAGCTATTGACGCAGTAGACCAAAGTTCACCAACGAGTGTATCTTATGGTATAGTTACTAAAGTAAACCCACTAGTAATCAATGTAGATCAACGAATGAATATATCTAGTAGAATGATACTCTTAACTTCAAATGTAATTGATAAAGAAATAGATGTTGAAATAGAAGATGAAACAGAAGAAACTAATTCGCATATACACAAGTACAAAGGGAAAAAGAAATATAAAGTTTTAAAAGGGCTAAAAGTAGGAGAAAAAGTATTATTATTAAGAGTTCAAGGTGGACAAAAATATATTGTCTGGGATAGGTTGTGGAATTATGATACCTAAGATTGAAGATATAAGTATAGGTCAGCAAATAGAAACAGTGGAAGAGCCTACTTATACATGGAAAATCAAAGGGAATAGAATAGTCGGATATACGGATGAAATTGAAGCTATGGAGCAAGCTATATATTTGCTACTCAATATAGAACGATATAGGCATGAAATATATGATTGGAACTATGGAATTGAATTGTCAGATTTACTTGGTAAGGATAAAGCTTATGTATATTCAGAAATGAAACGAAGAGTAAAAGAAGCATTAATGAATGATGATAGGATAACAGACGTTAGTGGCTTTATATTTGAAAATCCTGAAAGGAATACTATTCATGTTAGATTTACAGTTCATACTATATTTGGAGACATAGAATCCTCCAAGGAGGTGAATATATAGTGTTTGAAAACATGACATTTGAAAATATATTACAAAGAATGCTTAATAGAGTACCTAAGAAATATGATAAAAGGCAAGGAGGAATAATATGGAATGCTTTGACTCCAGCTGCAGCTGAATTAGCGCAAATGTATATTGATTTAGGAATGGTTGAAGATAGAACCTATGCAGATACTGCTACAGGGGATGATTTGACTAGAAGGACATCTGAAAAAGGAGTAAATAGATACCAGGCAACAAAAGCGATAAGAAGAGGAATATTTAAAACCAATAATGATTTACCTCTGAACGTACCTATGGGAAGTAGATATACAGGAGATGACTTAAACTATAAGGTTATAGAAAAAATCAAAGATGGAGAATTTAGGCTAGAGTGTGAAGAACCTGGAGATAAGGGGAATAGTTATTTAGGTACACTTATACCAGTTGAATATATAGATAGGCTTGTATCCGCTGAATTGGCGGATATTTTAATTCCTGGGGAAGATGAAGAAGACGACAAACATCTAAGGGAAAGATATTATGATAGTTTAGAGAGTCAAGCTTTTGGAGGGAATATAGCCGACTATAAGAAAAAAACTAATGAAATAAATGGTGTAGGTGGTGTGAAAGTATATCCAGTTTGGAATGGTGGGGGGACTATAAAGCTTGTAATAATTGATAGTAACTATAATAAACCTTCACAAGAATTAGTTGACTATATTCAAAATGAAATAGATCCTCTTGAAAAGCAAGGAGAAGGTGTAGGGATAGCACCAATAGATCATGTGGTAACTATAGAAGGTGTTACAGAAAGTATAATCAATATAGAGACAAAAATAACTTTTCAAGATGGATATACTTGGGAACATATAGAAGATAATTTTAGAAATGCAATAAATAGTTATTTAAACGAACTAAAGAAAAACTGGCAAAATGAAAATAACATTATTATTAGAATTAGCTACATTGAAACTAGAGTTTTGGGAGTACCTGGAATATTAGATATACAGAATACTAAATTAAATGGAATAGCTGAAAACCTTGTATTGTCAGATGTAGAAATACCTTCGCTTGGTGAGGTGGTTGTAATATGAGAAAAGTCGAAACATATTTTCCAGATGTATTGCATGATGTAGAAGAGTATAAAGAAATAGCAAATACTGAAAACCCCGAACTTGAAGCAACTTGGCAATCAATAGATAATTTAATAGATGACCAATTTATTGAAACTGCTACAGAGAGAGGAGTTACAAGGCGGGAAAAACTGTTAAAGATAACTCCATCAAAGATTGATAGTTTAGACGATAGAAAGCTGAGGATTTCATTAAAATGGAATGACAGATTGCCTTATACCTATAAGGTATTAAAAGACAAACTAGACCAAATATTTGGCGATAACTATCAAATAGAAAGGTTTATTAATGAACGTATTCTTAAGGTTAAAGTTAATTCTTTTAATTGGAATATATTTAACTTAGTTACAGATGAAATAAGAAAAATGATACCTGCTAATATGATACTGGAGTCAACTATACATCAGAAAACAGAATCTAGCTTTTATGTAGGCATGGCCACTATATCAGGAGAAGAAATAACAGTATATCCTTATTCGCCTAAAGAACTATTATCAAAAGGTAATATTTACATTGCAACAGGAAGCAACACAGGATTAGAGAATGTGACAATATATCCTAGAAAGGAAGTGATTTAGATGGCAGAACAATTCTATACGATATTAACTAAAATAGGTAAGGCAAAAATAGCAAATGCTAGTGCACTAGGTAATAAAGTAAACTTCACACATTTTGCACTAGGAGATGGGAACGGAGATTACTATAACCCTACTGAATCCCAAACTGAACTTAGAAAAGAAGTTTGGAGAGGAAACATAGGGCAAATTGTAGTAGATGAAAATAATCCAAGCTGGATAGTATTAGAAACTATTATACCTGCTGATGTAGGTGGTTTTACTATTCGTGAGGCAGGAGTATTTGATAGTGAAGGTAATTTATTAGCAATAGGTAAATATCCTGAAACATATAAACCTCAGGTACAAGATGGTAGTGCTAAGGATTTATATATAAGAATGATACTAGAAGTAGCAAATACATCTGTAGTTAATCTAAAAGTAGATCCTTCTATTATATTAGCAACTAAAAAAGATGTAGATATTTTAAGTAATAGAATTACTAAAAATGAAAGAGATATAGCAGAATTAAAACAAGGCTCTAGTACAATAGAAGATTTACAAACAGAGAATAAAACTTTGGCAGGAGCTATAAATGAACTTTTTCAATCTGGGCTTGATGGTAAAAATCTATTAGAAACCTCTATCAAGTCCAAAGGTGGAACGGTTTCTAAAATAGGTCAAGTTGCTACATTTAATGAATTAGACTTAGGTGTAAAGTCAATCATTACAGACCCATCTATAGGTACTACGGATGCATTAGCAGGAGATATACTATCTGGCAAGAAGGTAGTATCACAAGGGAATTTGCTAACAGGAACAATGCCAAATCGTGGAGCAGTAAACATTACACCTAGTCAAGCAGACCAAACGATAGTAAATGGTTATCACAATGGAGCAGGGAAGGTGCTAAAAGTTCCAGTACCAGTGGCAAATGTCTTAACAGGAACTACAATAGCAGGAGCTACTGGAACTATGCCAAACAGAGGGGCTTTAAATCAAACAATTACATCAAACAATGGACAAATTAATATTTCATCAGGATATTATACTGGTGGGATTATTAAGGCTATATTTGCTAATCTAGTTGCGGACAATATTAAAAAAGGTGTAAATATTGGTGGTGTAGTTGGTACTTATGAACAAAGTGTGCAACTAAAAAGAACTCAAGGACATGTGACACTTAGAGGTTATAGTAAAGGAGTAATGACAACAATGGAGACAGGTCTTCAATCAGATTTTGTATATGTATTATTTAACTATTATTTAGCTGGACAGGAAAGATATCTTCCAATTTATTTACAGAGGGGAAGTAGATATATATTAGAGAATAAAAGCACAATCGAACAATGGGTTCAATTTACAGCTGCAGGTACTTTAAGATTTTATGCAGAAGATACATTAAGTGATAACGATTGGATTAATCGAGGTGACACAAGCGCAAGGTTTGATAGTGTTTATGCTGCTTTAGCACAAGATTGATAATAAATGAGAGAAATAATAAAATAAAATTAAATTATTATGCAAGATTAAAAGAGGATAACGTATGTATAGAAATTGTATCAACACCTAAAAATCTGAAAGGTGTAAAAGGATATGTACCTATACCAGATTACAACGAAACTCTACTTTATAGGAAGTATGATGAAGTAACAGGCTGGTCAGAAGAAAGATATGAGCCTGAGGTTGATGCAGTATTACAAGAGAGGATTCAAGAATTAGAAGAAACAAATTCTAATTTGATTCAAGAAAATATAGAGCTTAAATTAGCATTGGCAGAGTTAGCAGAATCAAATGAAACAAAAATAACAGAATTACAAATTGCTATAGCTGAATTAGCAGAAAGGGGGGCGTAGAAAATGGCTAAAATTTATTTAGACTTAATTAGTAAGAAGTTAAGAACATTAGAGCAAGTACCAGCAACTTGGAAAGATGAAGTAGAAAGGCTTATGAAGTAGTAAGATTTTTATATAGCTAAATAATTTAAAGGGCAATAGACTAGACTATTGTCTATTTTATTGTCATTCTGAAAAAAATATCAAAAAAATGACAGTATTCGACATAAAAACCTCTTTTCTTTATATATAATGTAATAAAAAGAAGGAGGAATCTATATGATAGAAACAAGTTTAAAAGTAACAGAAGTATTTTTGGAATATCCAATAGTTATAGCTAAGGTTGTAGTATGTACGTTCTTTTTTCTAAAATTAATAAAAAGCGATTTTACTTTGGATCTAGCTGAAATTTGCATATCTTTAATTAAGTGTTTAGCGTATGGTGCATTAGCATGGTTTATTTTCGTGAATACAAAGGAATTAGAACGCATAGATGTATTAACTTATTTTACTTTTTTGTTAGCTTGTATTGAAACAGCACACAATTTTGCGAATTCTGTTGGACTATATATAGTTGGATTAATTAAAATTTTATTCAAGAAATCTATAGGAGAGAAATATGGTATTTAAAAAAACATTATTAGAACTTAGTTTTGAAAACTAAGTTCTTTTTTAATACAAACTTGGAGGGGTGACATGGAAAAAGTAGAACAACAAATAATTCAGCTTTCAAAAGAGGATGAAAGGCATGAAAGAAGATTAAATGATCATTCTAAGAGAATTGATTCATTAGAGCAGTTCAAATCGAGTACACAAATTGAAATTAAAAACCTAATAGAACAAATAAAATCATTAGTATCCACGATTAAGTGGTTCATGGGGCTTACCTTTACAACATTGGTAGGCTTTTTTATTTGGTATATTCAAAGACTATAGGAGGGGATATAATTGAGTAATTTTAGATTTCTTAGCATAAAAGAATTAATCAAAGAACTAGATAAATACACATTTAAGCAACTCCATATTCGCCATACATGGAAACCGGAGCACAAGGATTTCAAAGGAAATAATCATGTTGCTATGCAGCAGTCTATGAAAAATTACCATGTAAACACTAACAAATGGTCTGACATAGGACAACACCTTACATTATTTCCAGATGGTAAGTGGGTTACTGGTAGACCTTTCAATATAACTCCTGCTAGTATTAAAAATTGGAATACTGGAGCCTTAGCTGTAGAAATCATAGGTAATTTTGATACGGGTCACGATAAATTAGAAGGTAAACAGAAAGAAGAAATATTGAAGCTGATAAAATATTTCATAGATAAATATGGAGAATCTAGTATTAAATTTCATAGAGAAGGACCAGGAGCAGGGAAAACTTGCCCTGGAACATCTTTAGATAAAAATAAGTTAATCCAGGAGGCTAAGATCATGGGTGAGAAGAAGGAAATAGAACAACTAGATATAATTAAAATTAATCTACATGGTAAGTTAATAGAAGCACAAGGACTATCTAAAGATTTAGAAGGTAAAGGAAATATGACACAATTTGTACCTATAAGATTTTTAAATAATTTAGGCTTGAATGTTAGCTGGGACAATAAGAATAAAACTGTAATTATTGATTACAAAGGAGAGGATAAATAATGTTAGAATTCATAAAAGTAAATATAAGTTCAATCCTGGTAGTTCTATTATTTGTTATAGGACTACTTTTTTTCTATAAAAGAGGGAAGAAGGAATTTGTTAGGCAAGTAGTGTTATCTTTAGTAGTGCAAGCTGAAAAATCCCTGGGATCCAAAACTGGAGATTTAAAATACATGATGGTTGTCGAAGGTATATATAAAATATTACCACCTATATTAAGGATACTTATTACTAAAAAAGAACTTGATAACATAATAGAGGATTCTGTTCAAGTTCTTAAAGAGTATCTAAGTAGTGAGACTACTTTATTAGGATATGAAGATGAATATTTTGAACTTTCTAGTGATACCCTGGATTAATTCCAGGGTTTTTCTTATTTTTTGAAAAGATACTAACTTGAGCATATAAAATTATAGATTGAACAATATTTTAAATTAATTTGGCTAAACAAAAGAATAGCTCAACAAATAAATATTACAATACAGAAATACAAGAATACAAAAATACGGATTGACAAAATTTCAAGAAGTGATATAATTAGGATAATATAAAATTTAAAGGGAGGAAGAATATGTTACCAGAAAAAGAGATTGAAAGAAAAACAGTACCGTTTAGTATAAGATTATATGAAACGGATATTGAAAGGATTAGAAAAGATTCAGAGACTCTAAAGACTTCCCATGCAGAATATATCAATAGGTTAATAACTGGCGAAGTAGTTAATTTAGGTGATCAATATACAGATATGGAAATATCATCTATCAGTTATGGTGGGGCTAGTCTTGAAAATGTAGTTAAATATAGGTTTAAGGGAAAAATGATATTTACCACAGGATATAGACCATGTAAGACCAGGATGTTAGATAATATGCTTGAAAAAGGAGTTTTAAAAGCAGAAATTGAAAAATTATATGGATCAATATCAAAAGAAATTATTAATTGTGAAGAAAAACATTCGTTAACTCATTGTCTAAATGTATATGAAACAGAGAAATCAAAATATATTGTTCATTCATTAGTTTATTTTGTAGATAATGTAGATAATATTGGAATAAACATTTCGGAAGTTTATCATGGTGAGGGAAATAGTGGTATGGAGAATAAAGAAGAAGTATTAATAGTGGTAAATGATAGACTTCTTGTCAGTGAGTATGATTCTTTAAGACAACTGTTAACAGATAATATAATATATTTAGATTAACACTATTAATATTAGTATCTAGTATATTATTATTCTGTAATCATATCACCAGCAACGTAGTGGCATGGAGGACGGAGACTTATTATAAGCGATTAATTCTAAAATTCACTATATTAGAAAGATTTATTACAATATTATATAGATATGAAAAGACTCTAGAGTAAAATCTAGAGTCTTTTTTTATCTTGTTGAAATATATATATTATATGGTATAATTTGATTGAGTTTTGTATTATTACATAGTGAACAACAGATGGTTTTTAAATACATAATAAAATCTTATTATTGAAAAAATGGTCACAATCTATATTTTATACTATAAAGTTAACTTTAAGCGGAGGTATTGAAATGACTAATTGTAAGGTTATATCATTTATCAATATGAAAGGTGGTGTTGGGAAAACGACATTATGTTTGAGTTTAGGTGAGTATTTAGCTAGATTCAAAAATAGAAAAGTCTTATTTATAGATGTAGATCCTCAATTTAATTTAACTCAATCATTGTTAAATGAGTTTAATTTAGAAGATCAGTACTTAGATGATATCTATAAAAATAGGAATATATGTAACATTTTTGCAAGCTCTAAAAGCGTTTCAGAGAAAGATTCTATTCCAGTAGCTAGTGATCTCATAATAGATTTAGATGATAAGATGTCTTTAATACCGGGTTCCATTGATTTGATTTTTGAAGACAGTAAAAATGATATAGGTAAAACTATGAAAATTAATAAATTTATTAAAAGCAATAATTTAAATGAGACATATCATTATATCTTTATAGACTGTCCTCCTACAATTTCTCTTTATACTGATTCTGCTTTATATGCTTCGGATTATTATTTAGTTCCTAATAGAGTAGATAGATATTCAATATTAGGTATAAAATTATTAAAGCAAGTTGTAGATAGACTAGTAAGTGACATGGAAATAAAGATTATGCCTTTAGGTATTGTTTATACTATTCTAGATAACGATTTGACAGATAAAACTAAAAAATTAATGGATGTTTTTGAAAAGGACAAAATAGTACAAGAGATGGGCTTGTTTACTAATACAACTACTTTTGTTAGGGATTTAGCGGTGGGTTATCAAGGAAATATTGCATCTAAGTATTCAAGGTCAAAAGAAGATATAGCTAATATTGCAGATGAGTTTGAAAGCTTAATATAAGTCTGAAAAAGAAGGGAAAGGTTGAAATGAAGAATGAAAATACAAGTCAATTATTAAAAATTGTATTTAGTTTAAAAAATACATCTTCTAATTCATTACCTTTAGATAAATTCATTGGTTTAATTAATTTAACAATATATGATAGGAATTTGTTTGAAAAAAATATAGAAATTCGTGATTTTGTTAAACAAGTTTTTGAGTTTGAATATTTAGATTATGTTTATGATTCTAGAAGTTTAATAAGTGGTAGAGTTGTTAAAGACTTATTAGATAATATATATATTAAAAAAATAGATTTGGATATGTATGTATATAACTTTATATCTTTTTTTGAGAATAATTATTCTTACGATTTGAAACCTGAAAATATAAAAACGAATAAAAACAGGTCTAATAACGCAAATGATAAGCTTGAAAAATGGTTGAAAAGGTTGTGATTAATTGATTAAGATTGATGATGATTTTGAAGATATTATAGAAGATGTTAATTTGTCTCTAGAATTAATAAACTTTAATGATAAATATGATAATATAGGTTATGAAAAAGAAAAATCAGACGTTGATTATATAATAAAAGGTATTATATTCTTTAAATATTTAGAGAGTGATGACTATTGTGACAAAAATCATTATTTTGATTCTATGCTTTATAATGCCCTTATGTCTTTATATTCTGTATACAACCATTCAGCACATATATTCTATTTTTTTTATAGGTCTTATATTGAAAATTTAATTAGAGTCATTTTAGAACTAGATAATGAATCTGAAAAAGGAGTAATGTCATTATTTAAATCCTTTAAAAATTTACATAGTACTGATGACTGGAATGATTTATATAATTATTTAGAGTCTGAATATGGGACAGCTTCTTGTTATATCCATAGCAACGTAAAAGCTAATATAAAAATTTCTACTTATTTGAGGGAGATATTAGAAAATGAGAATATGTCAGTTATTGATAGAGCTTCATGTATTAATAACTTGAAAAATATGATAAATAAGTCTATATTAATTTTTATTGAAAATGATTACTTGAGAGTTTCTAGAGGCTTTAATAGGAGGCAAAAGAGACTTAAATTTCTTATCGGTGATGAAAATAATAAAATTTATAAAGATAAAGTACACTTACTAAGCTAAAGCCTTATAATAAAATAATTTTTTCTAAGCATTGCAGTATATGAATAGTTCTTTATAGCATAAGCCTTAGGTTTTTTTCAAGGGAATTAAAGGACTTAAATCAACCTAAAGTATTTATATAGAAACAAGGAAGAAGATTATCTTCTACCTTGTTTTTTTAAGTGGTACTATTTTGGTACTAAATTTCTCGGAGGATAAAAATAATATGGAGAAAAAATGTAATTTCATGCATTATATACATAAGGAAACACAAAAAAACACATTAAAACATCCTTCCACTATTGAGTGGGAATAGTATACAAAACTCCTAGAAGGCTGTAAATTGCTAGCTTTCTAGGAGTTGTTTTTCTTTGTGGCTCTATTTTGGCTCTATATATTTAAATTGCTCTTAATCCATGGAATATATTTTCTGCTTCGAGACTTTCTGCAACTTCTTTGTCATTGTAAATCTCACTATCTTTATCTATAATAATAGTTTGAACAATTCCATCTTTATGACGATTTAATTCCCGTGCAATATCTTGACCCTTATTTGGATAAAGATGAGCATAGGTTCTATCTACTTCCTCAGCTGTATCTCCTATCCTCTGAGCTATAGCATGAGTACGATACCCTAACTCTATTAATAGGGCTACATGGGAATGTCTTAAATCATGTACTCGTATGCGTTCTATATTTGCTTTCTCTATTAATCGATCTAATTCCTTATTAAGTGCTGTACGAGTAAAGTAGAATATACGGTCATTTGCTTCTAAGCCATATAAAGAGTTCATATATTGTTTAAACTCTTTATATAAGAAATTGGGCATTGATACGATACGAGGATTTTCATTCTTAGTTTCGTCAAAAACATCCTCTCCATCTTCTCTCTTATATGTTTCGCAAATGTCAAGTGATTCTATATCATCAAATACTTTCTTAGGAGTGAGGGCTAATAATTCTCCAGAACGTATTCCTGTCCAAAATAAAGTCAAAAATGCTATACGATACGCTGGTGAATCTTCATGGGCTATTACTTCATTAAATTGATCTAATGTCCAGAAATTCATTTCATCAGCACGTTTTTCACCAATCGACCTTATTCTAGAGCATGGGTTATTGGGTAAATTATAGTATTCAACTGCATAGTTTAATATCGCACTCAATTGACTGTTAATAGACCTTAGGTAAGTTGGCTTATAAGGTTTACCGGTACGTGGATTTTTCTTTTTTAGCATTAAATTCTGGCAGCGACGAATATCAGCATTCGTAATCTCCGAGATAACTTTCAGCTTGAACTCTGGAAGAACATGAGTATTTATCATGCTCTTTTTTGTATTTTTGGTAGATTTCCTTACTCGATTTGTTGAATCTTCATAGTAAAGTTTTACTAGAGTTTCAAAGGTCATGTTAGGACTTCCACTTTCTTTTAGTAAAAATTCTCTCTCAAAGTCATCGGCATCTTTTTTCCTTTTAAAGCCCCTTTTCTTTTTCTTCTTATATTCACCTTTCCAATTTGTATAATAAAATTGTACATACCAAGTGCCTCTTTTTTCATCTTTATATTCAGGCATCTAACCACCTTCCTTTATAAATAAACCTATGTTCTGTTGGATGTAAAAAATAATAAAGCTTAATAGCTATATTGTAAACTTGATTCTGTAACATAAAATTCCTTTGCTAACTGCTCAAAATTATATCCTTCATAACAATCCTTATCTATAGAGATATTAAGCAATTTTAGGGCAAAATAATCAGCCTGACGTTCTAATTTCCCCTTATTAACTAACTTGTTATTATAAGCAGCAGTAGTAATTTCAATATGCAATACTGCATGTCCTAACTCAAAGGTTAAGGAATATGGCTAAGAAACAAATAACAACTATAGCGGTAGAAGCAGCAAGATTATTAAGAGAAAATCCAACGTGGAAATATTACGAATGCATTAGAAAAGCTAAGGAGCTGATTAGTAATGAAGATATTGAGAAGGTGGAAAAAACTAATTAGAGGGACGTTACTTAAAGAATATATAGCAAATAGTATTTTGAGGTATTAGCTATGAGATGGTCTGAAGAAGAATACCAAGAATTTATAAATAAAAAGTCTCCTAAACATAAGAAGAAAAGCAAATATAGAAATATTAAAGCTACAGTAGATGGTATTGAGTTTGACAGTAAGGAAGAAGTTGAATATTACTGTAAATTGAAATTACTCAAGCAAGCAGGAGAGATAAAAGACTTTGGCCTACAACCTAGATATGAGTTACAACCAACATTCCGTAAAAATGGGACAACCCATAGATCAATTACTTATGTAGCGGACTTTATAATAGAGAACAATGACGGAACTACTGATGTGGTAGATATTAAGGGACTAGAGACTAAGGAATTTTAAATTAAGAAAAAGTTATTTGAATATAAGTATCCTGATTTAAGTTTAAAGATAATTAAATAGGAGGGATAGAATTGGATAGTCTAATAGAATCCTCTAAAGAATTAAGTATCAATGCAGCTGAAGCTATACCTTACAAGGATTTCAAAGAAATGATAAATATAGTCAAAGAAGAAATAAGGAAAAATAGATATATAGAAGTTTGGGACAAGGTTGTTTATTCAGCAGATAAGCGGACCGTGAAGCAATGAAGAAAATCAGATGCAAAAAGTGCGGCAAATTACTTCTTGAATTAGAAGGAAAGGCAGAAATAATTTGTCCTAGATGTAAGACAAGAAATAACTTTGACACAGAAAAGAATAGTTAAAATCATTTACATGAAATTGAACTTTGAAAACTGAATAATACGGTATTCGAAAGTAAAATACTACCATATATCCCCAATAAATTTATGATATATGCTATAATTTTCATGTAAGTAATTCGTAAGAGAATAATTATATTCTATAAAAAATAAATGGAGAGATTCTATGAAAAAGAAACTTAAACAGGATCGAAATATATGGTTGATCAGTGGGGGTTTGTGGTCATTTGTTTTCTTAAAAAATTTATCCAAGGAAGGACTAACTTTATATCCTATAATAAATGGAATTACAGGTATTCTATGTTTTGTTAATGCTTATATTCGCTATAAGAGAATTGCTAGAGGTAATGGTGATTAGGTCAATGAATAATCGTAGATTTATACGTCGTATTAGATTGTAAATGTTTAAAATAATTTATAAGGTTTTTTAAAAATACTATCAGGAGATGATTATGTGGAAAAGGTAAGACGAATTATTGTAGGTATAGTTTCAGTTATATATTTAATATTTGTACTTATGAAAATTGATATTCCACGTAATGTTTTTATTGCTTTAACTGGGATATCACTTATAAGTCAGGCAATAGATGAATGGAATAGGTATAAAGAAACAAAAAAGAAAATACATTTAGTCATTCCTATTATTTTATTGCCTACTCTTATTATTGTAGTTATGTATTTATTATTTTAATTAAATTTCAGTTAAGGCATACAATTTATTAAATGTACATTAGTAGTTTATACCGAAGTAAAGCTAAAAGACAAGGGGGAGTATTAAATGGATTTTCAACATGAATCATATATAGTTCTTGATTTACCAAGTCCAGTAAAAGAAAAAATATATGATATTAGAAACTATCATAAAGATACACTGAGGGCTTCATTACCAGTAGAAATAACTGTGGCTGGGTCAAGTGGTGTTGGGGTAATTGAGCCTGGACAAGATAAAGAGTTAGTTTTTAATATAATAAAAAACATATCAATGAAGACAAGTCCAATACTTGCTTCATTTAAAGATGTTTTAAGGTTTCCTGGTACAGACTTATTTGTATTTACTCTAAAAGACGAAGAGAGATTTAGGTTGTTACACGAAGAAATAACGAAATCTGGTATTAAATTTAAGCCTAATAGATTTCCATATAAGCCACATTGCACTTTAAGAAGTAGAACTCCTATATCCGATAAAGAAGTAGAAGAAATCATGGGAACTAAGTTATCGGATGAATTCATACTTGATACAATTTCAATCTACATGGTTGATAAAATTCCTTTGAATAGGCTATATACTGTTAAACTTTCAGGGAAATAATAATAAATTATTAAGTAACAACATTTATATTAAACGTCATAATTATTAAAATTAAATATTTAGTAAAGATATCGTATTATTCAGAAAAGAATTTTATGGTATTTTTATCTTATCTTTTAAATAACTATTGGAAATAAAGATTGAAGATTGAACCTTGAAAATTGAATAATACGGCATTAAAAGGTAAAAATATTTATCATATAATTCTAAAAAAATTATAATATATATGCTATAATCTCTATATAGGTAAGTCGTAACGGTTATAAACTACGAATAAATAATTATTTATATTTGTAAAAGGAGACAATATGACTAGAAAAAGCTGCTTTATAATTTTGGGTATAACACTCGGACTATTAACAAAAATGGGAATAGAGAATCTTTTCCCTCAGATAACTGGCGCACCATACGTTGCATGCATATTGTTATCTTTGCTGCTAATTGTGGTTATATTAACGCTTATTTTTAGATTATCTGATAAGTTGAAACAAAAGATCCAGCACAGGTAGGATTATGAGCATAATGTGAAGTTTAGTTAATTCGCATTTTTTATATTAAACGTCATGACTGTTAAAACTAAATATTTAATCAAAATACCGTATTATTCAGGAATGAATTTTGCGGTATTTTTATCTTCTATTTAAGTAACTAAAGATATTTGTGTGAAGTAATAATTAGAAATTTGAACATTGAAAACTGAATAATACGGTATTAAAAAAATTATCATATGATATTAAAAAGCTTATACTACAAACAACAAATATGATATAATTTCTAATCTAAGTAGATTAGAATAATAAAAGAATATGTATGAAGATAATTTATATTTTTTGTAGATTGGAGAGATACACATATGGATATCACTTTTGAATTAGGAAAAGTAAATGATATTGATGAAATAGAACAGCTTTATAATGATTTGAATGACTATTTGGCAAAAGGAGTAAACTATCCTGGATGGATAAAGGATATTTATCCTGTTCGACAAAATGCAATTGATGGAGTTAAACATGGTAATATCTATATATCAAAGCATAATGAGAAAATTGTTGGCTCTGTTATCTTAAGCCATGAACCTGAACCCGCGTATTATAAAACTAAATGGAAAATTGAGTTTGACTATTCAGATGTTATTGTTGTACATACACTTGTAGTGCATCCAAAATTTTTAAAATGTGGTGTAGGCAAAGCATTAATGGACTTTTCTATTAAACACAGTATTAAATCACAAGCTAAGTCAATTAGGTTGGATGTTTATGAAGGTAATATACCTGCTATCAGTCTGTATGAAAAATGTGGTTTTAAATATATTGATACGGTTGACTTAGGGCTTGGAAACTACGGGTTGAACTGGTTTAGGCTGTATGAAAAATTACTATGTGATAATGAGCATAATCTTACGTAGTATTACTTTATGATATTTATATTAAACGTCATAATTACTAAAATTAAATATTTAATTGAAATACGGCATTAAAAAATAAAAATATTTACCATACAATCCAAATAAATTTATGATACATGCTATAATCTCCATATAAGTAAGTCGTAATAATCTATTATTATTATGGAGTTATTTAAGCAAATATATATTGGAGGAGAAGAAATGCATGTTAACGGTTCATTAATAAGCGAGTTTATTAATACCATAACTAATATATTGTTATTCACAATTATCCCATTAATATGGTATCTGACTAAAGAGAAAACATTTAGGGGATTTATTCATTCTTTAGGTATATACAAGCCTAGAAAAATAAATCTTTTATCTACATTTTTTATTGTAACGGTGGTATATCTAATAACATTAATGGCTAATGCTACAGTAATATTAACTGGAAACAGTGGAAGAAATTTAGTAGATATAAAGGGGTATAGTACAATTGAACTATGTCTATACCTTCTATTATATGGTATAAAAACTGGGATAGCAGAGGAGATTTTTTTCAGAGGATTTATCGCAAAAAAGCTTATTAAAAGATTTGGATTTTCAAAAGGTAATGTTGTCCAAGCTATAGTATTTGCAATTCCTCATTTTGTAATAATGGGAACAGCATCTACAGTAGACATCATTGTGCGAATTATAAATGCATTTTTATTAGGGTATTTATTAGGATATATAATGGATAAAAAAGCTGATGGAAGTATCATACCGTGTATGATATCTCATATACTTATAAATATTGTATCAAGCATTGCTTTAGCAATGATTTTGTAGCATATCAAATGTATGCATAATATACAAATTAAGTTAATGCGTATTATTTATATTTAACGTCGCGCTTATTAAAATTAAATATTTATTAAAGATACCGTATTATTCAGAAAAGAATTATGCGGTATTTTTTATGTCGCATAACAAGTATTGTGTACAGCAAGAAAAGAGTGATTATGGTGTTTTTATTAGCCACATATGACATTGGAAGAGAATTTTATATCGGGAAAACCTACATTAGTGAAGGGGAACTCTATCCTTGTGTAGGAAGCAAAGAAGAAGCTAAAAAATATACTTCTAAAAAAAGGCTGAAAATGCTTGCAATAGATTAAACTAAAAAGTAGCTATGGAATTTGTAGTAGAGGAATGCTAATTAAATACCACAAGGACTATATGTAGGAAGGAGAATGAAAGTGATCCACGAATTAAAAATACTTCCAGAATATTATGAACTAGTAAGAAAAGGAATTAAAAATTTCTAAGTAAGAAAAAATGACAAGAATTTTCAAATAGGAGATAAGTTAAATTTATTAGAATGGAATGGTACAGATTATACAGGGAGAAATCAGAGGAGGATTATGGGTTATATATTGGATAATATCGATTATTACAAAGAAGGATATGTAATTTTAGGTTTGAAAATAATTTAGCTGAATATCACAAGTATTATATTCAATAAAACAGTAGAGGCTCTAGAAGCCCAGGGAGAAGTTAAACCCCTGGGCTTTTCTT
The DNA here is from genome assembly GCF_030931715.1 of Tissierella sp. MB52-C2. Taxonomy (NCBI): domain Bacteria; kingdom Bacillati; phylum Bacillota; class Tissierellia; order Tissierellales; family Tissierellaceae; genus Tissierella; species Tissierella sp. MB52-C2. Next base: position 2,742,765 of record NZ_CP133261.1, on the reverse strand, counting down.
TTTTGAATAGGAACAATGATGTCAACTAGAAGGATAAAATATAGGCTTTTCGTCAACCGAGGAGGGAGGATATGCAGTACTTCTCATAGATAACAGGAATAAGAGAAACGGAAAAAGGAACGGACCTAATATTGCATATACCAGAAGAACAGGTCCAAGGGAAAATAATTAAATATAGAAATGGCAGCAGTATTAATGCAGAACTAAAAATAGATGATGGAAGAACTATTACAGTAGAACAAAGAAAGAAAATATTTGCAACTATAAAGGATATTGCATTATTTACAGGAGATCATCCGGAAGATTTAAGGGCATGGCTATTATACGATTATTGTATAGAAACAGGAGAGATACCTTTTTCTTTAAGTAATTGCAGTATAAGCCAGGCAAGAGAATTCATTACATTTATTATAAATTTTATATTAAAACATGGCATACCTCTAAGTGATGAAGCCTTAAATAGAACTGATGATATAGATCGTTGCCTTTGGGGCTGCTTGAAATATGGGAGGTGTTGCATATGTGGGAGAAAAGGAGAAACATACCACTGGAATGCTATAGGTATGGGGAGAGACAGAAGTAAAATAGACGATAGTGACTTAAGAAAGATACGGCTATGTAGAGAACATCTCATGTAATAGGTAGAGATACATTCGGAAACAAATATCATGTATATGGAATTTTATATGAGGAGGAATATGCGGTTTGTATACAAGCCTAAGCTTAATATAGACAGAGTTATGAAATAGATGAGACAGAGAGGAAAGGGGAGTAGATTATGCTATTTATATCAACATATCAAGATTTACTTAGAGAAATAGAAATGTATTAAAGTAGATTAGAGGATTTGTATAGAGAAGATTATGCACTTAGAAGAATTGAATATAATAATATAGACTTAAATATATATGTAGATAGAAAACATAAAGTAAATAATGAGGCAGCCATATTACAATCAATTATAGAAGATAAAAAAGAGACACAAAAACAATTATTAGAAAAGCTAGGTAAACTTGAAGGCTTAGAATATCAAATAGCATATAAAAGATTTGTATAGGGGAAGTCTCTTAGCCAAATAGCTGAGGAAGTCAACTATAGTGATAGTTACGTTAAGAAAAAATCGGCATTAGTAGCCCAAAATATAAATGAAAATGAAAGAGCGAACCAAGAGTGAACTTTTTTAAAAAAAACATGATATAATGGTATCATGGAATAAAATGTAAGCATATACAGATTTCTCTACGATCATGTGTAAGAAAAGAATAGGATTGCAAGAAATCTCACCAAGTTCCCAGGTGGGATTTTTTTATTACTCCTTTTGATGTGATGGGCGGTGTGACTATTAACCCAATATCAAAAAAAAGGAGATGTTAATATGTTAAAACCACCAATCGCACGAGTGGGAGGAAAAAGCAAGTTAAGAAAAACTATTATAGAAATGATACCAGAGTATACTTGTTATGCAGAACCGTTCTTTGGAGCAGGATGGGTATACTTTGGCAAGTAGCCTAGTAAAGTAGAGGTAATTAATGATATAGATAAAGAACTGATAAATCTATTTAAGATGATTAAGTACCACTCCCCTGAGATAGAGCGGATGTTAGAGTATCAAATTAGTAGCAGAGATATGTTTGAAGAATATAAAAATTATACTATAGAACATTGAACCGAAATAAACAGAGCAGTAAGGTTTCTATACTTAATAACTCAGTCTTTTGCAAGTAAAGGAATTAACTATGGATATGGGACTACTAAGTCACCAACTCAACTCTATAAAAAAACATTAATGGATTTAAAAGAAAGACTTAAGAATACTTATATAGAAAACCTAAGCTTTGAAAAGTTAAAATTAGAACTTGAAAAAGAAAAAGCATTGAGAAAAAGAAGGGAATTTGAGCTTGAGGTTCTTAAAAAAAAGAGGAGTTCGAAAAGAAGTTGCGCTCTCGAAAATAAGATACAACGCAGAGTATGAAACCATAGATTTTTTTAATAATAAAGGTTATCCTGTAATCATTTTGTGTGAATCATTAGGAGTTTCAAGAAGTGGATATTACAAACATAAAAAAGAATTAAACCTGAAAAAGAAAAACAAGATGAACTAATTTGCTCGTTAATTATTGAGTATCATTCAACATTTGATGGAATTTTGGGATATAGAAGAATGACAATGTTCATTAACAGGTTAAATCAAAAATCATTTTCACAAGGCTATATCTACAGACTTATGAAAGCTGTAGATATAAAAGCTAGAATTAGAAGAAAAAAGGTTAACCGTAAGAGAATTAAACCAGAATATATAAAAGAAAATGTTCTATCACGAGATTTTACTGCTAAGTATCCTAATGAAAAATGGCTTATAGATGTAAATGAGTTTTCAATCCTTGGAGATAGTACAAAACTTTATTTAAGTCCAATTATGGATCTGTATGATAACAGCATAATAGAATATGAAATATCCTTTAAAAACAACTATCAATTAGTCTTCAAAATGTTTGATAGGGCAATTCAAAAATATCCTGAAGCAAAACCCATATTTCATAGTGATAGAGGTTTCCAATATACCAGTAATATCTTTAAGAGAAAGATAGAAAAACCAGGTATGATTCAAAGTATGTCTAGAGTGAGTAAATGCATAGATAACGGTCCTATGGAAGTTTTTTTGGAACGCTAAAAACTGAAATGTATTATGGTAAGACTTTCAAAACTCTAGAGGATTTCAAGGAAAGGATAATTGAGTATATTAGATTTTACAACGAAGAAAGGTTTCAAAAAGATTAAAGTGCATGGCTTCGTTAGAATATCGAAACCATGCACCCAAATGTGCATAATGTTTTTGATTAAATTGATTGTCTACTTGACATGGGTCAGCTCATTTTTCCATATTAAAAGGTAATTAAAAAAAGATTAATAGACATATTTTTGTATATATAAGTAACTTTTCTCTAAAATATAATATCTTGAAAATTCACTTTGCTAATAGTTCAATAAACCTATAAATCAATATTTAAAACAATATTTCCATATTGCAAACCATTTTCCATTCGCGAAAGTGCTTTTTGATAATCACATAACGGGTACATCTGATCAATAATAGGTCTGATTTTATGATTTGAAATAAATTGTATCATTTTAACAAACTCTTCTTTACTTCCCATAGAAGTACCTAAGATATTGAACTGAGATGAAAAAAATTCTGATAGAGATATATTAATATTTGAACCAGAACTTCTACCAAAATTTACGATGGTTCCATTTGGTTTTAAAATATCAAAATATTTTGGAAAAGTTGCTGGCCCAATACTGTCTAAAATTAAATCCACTTTATGTTTCTCTAAAGCTGTCTTCCAGTCATCATCTGAATTCAATAATCTATCTGCTCCCATTTCTTTTGCCTTTTCTAACTTTTTTATATTTCTAGAAGTAACTGTAACTTCTGCACCAATAGATTTAGCAAACATTAAAGCAAATGTTGCTACTCCACCTCCAATTCCAGGTATGAGTAAATGTTGGCCTTTCTGTAAAGCTCCTTTTGTAAATAATGCTCGATAAGCAGTTAATGCAGACAGTGATAATACACCTGCGTCCTCCCAAGTTAAAAAATCAGGTTTTACAACTATATTTTCTTTTGGAACAATAACATATTCAGCAAAAGTACCGTTAGTGGGTGAACCCAATATTTGTGGTATATTTGGTACTTTTTCTTTAGAGTCCCACTCCAAGCTAGGATTAATAATTACTTCATCTCCCAGATTAAAATTTGTTACATTTTCCCCCAAATCAACAATAATACCTGCTCCATCTGAACCAAGAACAAAAGGCTCCTTTTTGTTAGGTAAATCACTGATTAGGAATAAATCTCGTCGATTTAAACCTGCAGTTTTTAGTTTAATTTTTACTTCACCTGACTTTGGGTCATTGATTGGTATATCTTTATGAACTACTCTTTTATTTACAGGCTCAAAAACTAGTGCTCTCATATTTAAATCCTCCTTCATTCCAATTTGTTATAGATAAATATGTGCTCTCATCTTAATTTGTGTAAAAAACAAACTTTAATATATACTATCTATATAATTATTGTATAATTAATTAGTGTAGTATTGAAATACAAAATTGTTATCCGAAAGATAACTAAAAGTTATGGAGATAAATATGAATTTAGAATGGTTAAAGTCTTATATTGTTATAGTAGAAGAGAAGAGTATTACAAAAGCGGCCGAAAAATTAAATATTTCTCAGCCAGCTCTTAGCAAACAGTTGAAAAGTTTAGAGTCTGAATACAATATCTTATTACTAAATAGAACCTCTAAAGGAATAGAAATGACAAAAGCAGGATTATATTTATATAATCAAGCGAAGAGCCTTATTCATCAATCAAATTTAATCACACTAGAATTACAAGAAATGAATGAATCAAAACAAATGACTATTGGAAGTTTGCCAAGTATTGCAACATCATATCTGACAAATTGTAATTTAGGAAATCATTGCGTTTTTATTCAAAATCATTCAAAAGCTTTGATTAATTCTTTGGAGAACAATAAGGTTAACATTAGTTTGATAGATAACTATTTTTATGAAGGGCAGTTAGTAAAAAAAGATCTTTTCCAACAAAAATATGTTGCACTTGTTCCAAAAAAGTATAATTTAGGTCAACTGAAGGAGCTTAGTTGGGAAAAAATTGAAGAATATCCTCTAATCTTGCATAATTTTCCTTGTGATACTTCTGATAAAATTAAATCTTATGCTTATGATAATAATATTAAATTAAATATTATTAAATATGTTCCTTTTGGTGAGTTTTTATATGGATATGTTCTTTTAGGAGAAGGTATGACGATAGTACCACAGCTAGTTTCTCAAAATTTAAGACATTTAGATATCGATTTAATTCCTGTTGAAAGCATAAAATTAACTATAAGTGCTGTGGCAAAAACAAATGAAATATTACAATCTTTTTTGAATTTAATTAAAATAAAGTAATTTCTTTAATTTATTAAGAAACAGGTGTTGTTATTTTCGTATATATTATTATTTAAAATAAGAAAAAGTTAATTCGAATGATTAGACAGAAAATTCACCTTGATCAACTCTCTGTCTAATCATGTTTTTATAATACAACCTTCCAGTTGTCCTCATTTTTCTCCAGTACTAAATCAAATTGTGATATTTGTGTTGTTTTAGTATCTTGGTCAAGATACCTTACAGCTATAGAAACTACTACTTGGTTTTCATTACGATTGTAAATAGGGTTTACCAATTCAGAAAATACATAGTTCTTACCGATTGGACTCTCTTTTTATTTTTGCCCTCTATAATGAGTTCTTAAGGAATTTATGCAAAATAGGATGATAAATTGATGGTAAGAAATCTAATTCGGAAAATAAAGAAACAAATGTTGATTTTACATCTTCCAAACAAAGCTCTTTCGTTTCTTCCCACAAGTTAATATAGTCAGTTAGTTGCAATACAATCCCCTCCATTAATATAGTCAGTTAATTGAATATTAAGTTAGGAAATAAATTTTATTTGAAGAAAAAAGTATCTGATTAGGTGCAAAAATTGCATCATTATTGCACTTTTATTATTATTTAATATGTTTTATCTTACTTAATACTTTCCCAAACTCCTTGATTTTACTGCATTTGTTCTTATATGCTGTACGCTTAAAATAGAGTGGGAATAACAAGACGAAACCCCGAAAGCCTTTATCTAAAAGATTTTTGGGGTTGTTTTTTACATTTGAGTACATATTGAGTGCAATTATAAATTTTAGTTTATATTAGTACATTTTTACAGGTAGCCAGTTTTTTTATTATAGTAGATTATTTTAAATTTTCAATGGGGCATATTGCATATTTTGAACATTTTATGTCTCCTTTGATGGGGGAAATTACGATGTTGAAATATGTAAAAACATGCATACAACAAAAGCTAGTCTAATCTTGTGGTGTGTGAAGTGAAAGGGATAGAAGAATATTGTTAGGAAATAGTACTATAATGATTCATTAGTGGAATGGAATAGAGTTATTCCAACATTTACAAATTTCAACAAAACCAGTAGTACTTTTTTTACATTATGGGAAGATCCACAAGATGATTATATAGAATTTGATCGAAAGTATAAGCAGTTAATAAAAAAATATGCAGAGTCAAAAGGAGTTTTACCACAATTTGATTTACCGCCAAATGTATTTAATGTTTCATCAATACCATGGACACACTTTGAACATTTTTCTTCAAATTCAAAGATATCTGAAAATCAATTAACAACAATGCTAACCATGGCAAAATATGAACAATATAGTTCAAAATTACTAATGCCCATTACAGTACAAGCACATCATGGGATTGTTGATGGGTATCATATATCAATGTTTATTGACAGATTGCAAGATGAAATGAATAAATAATTCTAATTAATTGGATAAAAATCAACTGATTGGAGCAATCGACAAAAGTCTTGGAACCTTTGAGAACAGAGGAGCCAAGACTTTTGGTTTAATGTTATATCTCCTTACTTTCCTGAAACTCCCTTTCTATGTCCAAAGATAATAGTCCCAAAGGACAATTCTTCACACAGGTAGAACATTTAATACAATTAATATTATCAAATTGATTCTTTTCTGAAAAGTTGGTATAGGGAACTAGTTGAAAGGGGCAAACTCTAGCACATTTTCCACAATTAATACATTTATCTTTGTTGGAAATTGTAATCTTTTTCTCTGCCTTTTTTGTAATACCTAAAGACTTACCTAGCTTATAAGAAAGTTTTTGCAAAGTTCCCATGGGACAAAATTGACACCAAGTTCTGGGAGTTATTATAACACTTAAAAGACCTCCTAGGATTAATACCATTAAGTATGTATTAACAAATAATAAGCCTAATTTATCTAATAAGCCATAATTTCCCCATAACTGAAATATATTAAGAAGTTTGCTAGAAAAATTAAACATAAAAAATATGAAGAATCCAATGATCATAACTTTAGATTTTAAGAAGTCAGGAATCTTCTTATTTGGGCTAATAGGCAAAAGTAATCTATCAAAAAGGCTACCATGGGGACAGATATTGCCACACCAATATCTACCAGTGAAAAATGAAGTAATCGTCAACCCAGCCATAATAAATAGCACTAATAAACCAAGTTTTGGCTCCCAGAGACCTCCTACAGCCACTAATAATGTAATGATCCAAGCGTACTTTCTAATAGTAGTAAAGGTACGGTTGGTTTTAAGATAATTAACTTTCATATATATCCTCCTCATATTAACACTTGATACCCTGTGGGGGTATATAAATTATAAACCATTATTTAATATTTGTAAAGAGTGATATTTTCATAAGGATTATATGAGTAATTTATAGACTTAAAGAGTTAAGGTTATTGCAGCTATGAATATAGAGCCAATTAAAGCTATTGAATAGGGAAAAAATTAAATCTATAGGTAGTGTGTATTTTTACACTACCTATAGATTTATTACTTTACATTAGACCTGAGAGTTTCTATAAACTGAACAAATTCGTCTATTTTATTATTTAGTCTTTTTATACTACCTTCATTAGTTATATTTCCATACTCATCCATATTATCTTGGATTCTAGCAAATATAAATTCATTATAAGGGACACTGTACATTTGAAAAGCACCAGAGTTTAGTACCTGTCTAAGATGTCCTTGCATTCTTGCTGTTCCTATACTTCCATCAGAGGCACCCATAATCAAATATGGCTTTTTCATCATTACATAATCATCTCTAGAAAACCAATCTAAGGCATTTTTCATAACTCCAGAAATAGAATGATTATATTCTGGTGAAACTATTATGATTCCATCCTTACCCTTAACTTGTTTTCTAGCATATAGTACTGATTCTGGTACATTATCCTCTAGATCTTCATTAAATAGTGGAAAATCCTTAATATCTATAATTTCAAAATCAGCTTTATCACTATAATTTTTAACTATATATTTTGCAATTTTCATGTTATAAGAATCTTTTCTTAAACTACCCACTAATATTCCAATAGAAATCATACAAACCTCTCCTTTATAAACCTTATAATATAAATATACCCTATATAGTTTTTAATTATCAAAAGCTCCTCATATAAGAAAACAATTTGGAAATGTTATCCAAGTATGAGTTCTTTTATAGAATCAAGAATGTAATAATTAAGATTTAAACATAGTGTATGGAAAAAATCATTCCAGAAATAAAAATATTAACTATTGTGACAAATATGGGGAAATATAAGTAATAAAACCCAATCCAATAAATTAGAACTTGTTGGATATAAAGAAGTAATTTAGGAGGTTCTAAGCTTTATTTGTTATACTTTAAATTAATCTAGGGAAAATATATTTAATACCTATAAAGACTTAGACAACTTAGTTATCAACTTTAATAAAAAAAAGCCCTATTTTTAATTATATCTATATATAACTTTAGAAATAATTTATATAAGTTTACACAAAACATTTAGAATTGAATAAAAATATCATTATAATATTTAATTATTATATGCAAGCCATTAAGTTTACTGAGTTTAAATGTTATGATTATCAGAGTGGGAGTAATCGGATGAGAGCTTTAAACCCTTTAATACCAAGGGTTTTGAGCTTTTTTTATTTTTGGATTGCACTTTCATTGCACTAAATTAATTTTTTGCACCTCAAAACTAAAAGTTAGCAGTGAATATTGTTCTTTGGTGAGAAGTCTAAATTTTCGGTTGGTGGATTAAATTTGATGTTGTTATTTAATTTATTAGTGACATCCCAGCGCATTTCTTCATAATGCTTTTGCTTTCTCTTTAAACTGTCATATTGCTTATTTGCTAACAAGATATCAATTGATTTTTGTTCAGTTAAATGCTCCGAAATATTTTCTTTATCATTATTTATTCATCTGAATATCGGTTCATCATAAATCCATATTTCTTTGGTCGTAGGTGTGTCTGTTATTTTAGTATTATATGATAATAACTCACCTTCTTTTGCTTTAAACACCGCATTTAAATCATTGTAATATCAAACTTTGAAGCGATTTTTGTTAACTTAATTTTCTCGAGATGTTGCTTTATATATCAAGTCTAGTAAGAAGAAAATAAGCACTTTATGGTGGTGGCGTGGGCTATTGCCTGCCGGCACTGCCCATCCCCGCACCAACATGTCATTTTCTTCTCAAAAACCCTGATTTTTAACTTTTGAGCTCGTTAATATACTTAATCGTGGAAATATATGGTATACTCGTGTCATGCAGTAGAAAAAATAAAGAGATGAGGGGAACAATCATGATTGAACTTCGTAAAATTACTCAGGATAATTTAAGGGAAGTATTGGAGCTTAAAGTAGCAAGTGGGCAAGACGGTTATGTGGATTCTAATATTTATAGACTAGCTTGGGCCTATGTTAAAGTAACCAACAATGAGAAACCTCCTCTGGCCTTTGCCATATATCATCATGATAAAGTTGTAGGGTTAGTGGATATGGGATTTTTTGAGTTATCGGAAACTACCTTTTTATTTGAGGAATTTGGCGACAAAGCTACCTATGGAATAAACCATTTTATGATAGACCATAAATATCAAGGTAAAGGGTTTGGCAAACAGGCTATGCAAAAAGTTATCGAATTTTTACGTTCATTTCCCCAAGGAAAAGCTGATGCTATTTATTTATCTTATTGGAAGACTAACGAAGCAGCTAGAGGCCTATATGCATCAGTTGGGTTTGTAGAAACAGGAGAAATATGGGACGGACAAACCGGTGAAAGCTGGGATCCAGAGAGAGAAGATATTGAGAGAGCAGAAGTAGGTGCTAGACTGGGATTATAGATAATTCAATGGCAAAAAATTCAAAGGCTTTTTCTTACAATAAAAAATAAATATCAGAAATACTTAGGATAGAGATGGTATAGAAGTTTTAAGATGAGAAGAATATCTAATTGCACTTTTTGTGCACTTTACTTCTTGTTTTGTTATTTTTTAAGTAATTTATAGATCATTGAAATGCCTTATTATCAATGATATTGCGCTATACCATCCATCTCGAAAATTGAGTGGGAGTAGTATCCAAAACCCCTAGAAAACTGATAAATAATAGTTTTCTAGGGGTTGTTTTTATTTGTGGGGTAAATTGATATTGTCTATTTAATTTTTTTCGAGTATAATTTTCATAAAATGTTAGTAAATTTGCGTTGTAGCAGATAAAAAATGTTATGTATGGTGTTATGCCGTTTCTCAATAAGAGAGAAAGTTTATATTTTCTACAGAAAAATAGGATTACCCTCTTGACTCTTCCTTTGGGGAATCCTTTATACTAAGTTTATCCCTGATAATTTAGAAAAGAGGTCGAAACAAATGAACAACCTAATCAAAATCAAAGACGTGTCAAGTAGATATGACATTACAGCCCGTACACTGCGCTATTATGAGGAAATGGGATTGCTGTCCAGTACCCGAAGTGATGACTACGCATATAGAATGTACGACGAAAGTGCCGTTAGGCGACTTGAACAAATACTCATATTACGCAAGCTGAATATCAGTATAAAAGACATTCAACGTGTTTTTAACACTTCCGGTTCCGATATAGTTTTAGAAGTGTTGGGGAAAAAAGTACAGAACATAGACGACGAGGTTGCGCTTTTGCATGAGTTGAAAGAAATCGTGATGGATTTTATACGGGAAATCGAACAAGTGAACTTTGCAGACAAATCCGATATAAAACTGCTGTATAACAAGGCTAAAAAGATTGAAACACAATTGATAAGCATTGACTATATCGGCAAGCCTTCCAATATAAACCGCTTGATTGAAATAACGGAAAAATTGGATAAAAAAATTCCTGATATAATGGTCGTCAGGATACCGGGATTCAAAGCGGTAACGTGCGGCGACCAACCCTGGGGAGAAATGTTCAAAGAAGGCGGATATATGTACCAATTGTGGCGGTATTGTCATTTGTATAAGATTGTGATTTTCGATTGTTTTGATTTTTTGCTATCTAAAAATGACAAAGCTGAATGGATATGTGCCGTTAAAGATGGTGTTACTAATGCGGATGTAAGCCCTTTTAAATTGTTCAATTTTCCGGGAGGTTTATACGCTATGGCAGTTAGTATTGACGAAGATAACGAGAGCATACATAAAGTGGAAGATAAAGTTCGCCGATGGATTGAAAGCACAAATTTTGAGCTTGACAAAGGTCGCAATGTTATGTTCAATATGCCTTATTTATATGAAGATGGAAGAGATATTGCCTATAAAGACATAGAAAAGGGACTTAGCTATAAACAAATGCAAAGATATTTTCCAATCAAGCTAAAAGAAGGAATATAAAAATACAAGGAATTTCCCATGTATTATTTAGGTAATTGCGAAATACAAAGTATGACAGAACCCATAGGGAAATAAAAAATAAATGGAGGAATTATTATGAACAAGTATGAAAATGCGATGAAGCTTATGGAAGAATACTGCGGAAACGGTAAGGATAACATTATTGCCCTTGCAACTATTGCATTGTCCCCGAATGCTGTCGGCAATCCCCGCCCTGCTGTCCGTATGGTTGATGCTTATTATGAAGACGGCGTATTTTATGTTTCTACAGACGCAAATAAAAATAAAATGCTGGAAATTGAGAAAAACAACGAGATTTCCATTTGTGGGTTAGACTTGTTTGTTGCTCAAGGAACGGTTGAAAATCTAGGTTGGGTAAAGGACGAGAGGAACGCGGAAATACGAGCGAAGATGAAAAAAAATTTCAGATGGTTCGATGCGCATGGCGATGAAGACAACCCTGATTCAATAGTTCTGCGTATCACCCTTACGGAAGGAACGATAACTGATAACGACAAAAAATACGGTGAATGGCAGTATAAAGTTGACTTTGCGAAGAAAGAAGTGAAATAAATGCGAAAGACACTCAAAGATATGGCAAAGCACTTAAAAAATGTTATTACGCCAGAAATATCTGAAACATATGCAATTAAGCCAATGTTTGAAAATATTTCAAACGAGGAAAACATTCGAGAAGGAGTTCTTGCGTTCAGAAACTTTTTGTATCAGCTTTGCGATGTTTTGATTGTTGAAGGTGATTCGTATGACCATCATAAAAAGAATGCTCACGTATTTGATGACCGCGTTACTATTTCGGTATATTTTCCATTCCTGCACAATGTGAAATGCTTATTATTGAATATAGGTTTTCATGGTGTACTAACAGAAAGCGCTCAATCTCTTACCGTCGGAAACAATATAATCAATACGAAAATCCCCGTTTCAAAAAGCATTGAATGCTTGCGATTCTTGACTGATTGCGGCATATTGATTGACGGTATAAACTTAAATGATAAAAAACCGGATTTATTAAAAGCTGAAAGAATAAAAATTTCGTATCCTGATAATCCTGCTATGTTGACGGGCTTGAAGGTAATGGCAATAGCAGAGATAGAATTTGGTAGAAACCCCAACAAATCGAAGGTCAATAAGTCCAATACAATCAGTTATTGCCGCTTCTCCGATATTTTATTACGATGTGATTATAGAGTATTGAAAAATAATAAAACCGACGATGTTATTTCTATATTAAAAGATACTATGAAAACTTTGTCTGCCAATGTGCAAGATTTTATATTGCAGCTACATCAACGTTATTTGGATAAAGGGCTTAAATGCGATGTGGAAATAAAAGATTTATGGATAAAGATTAAATATTCCTATAAAAGAAATGAGATATGGGCAATTAATGCATCACTTAATAATGGTTATCAAATAAATGTCAAAGCGAAAAACACGCATAAATACGCTGATACCATCGAAAAGCTTCCTTCATTTATACAAGAAATGATTGAAAAGGGATATGGGTGCGGAAAAAAAAGAGGTATAAGCGATTGTTGTGATGGAGGTTGCCGAGGGTTTCGTATCTCCTTGGATGACTCAATCATTGATATAAGAAATGCTATCGAAACTTGGATTGACACGGAATTATCAGTTGTATAGTATAAGCAGTCGTAAAATATAGTGGAAAATACTATATACTTCGATTAGTGAGATTATCTAAGCTGAAATTTGAGGATGTTTGTTCTGCGGAGTGATGTTGACAACCAAAAATCAGTAAGTCAAAATAATATGTGTAATTGAAATAAAAAATCGGCATAAAAAGCACGAAAACTAAACATAAATGTTTAGAAATGCCGCTGAACTTGCCGAGTGGGAGTAGTACCCAGTGAAACAAGCTTTAGCGAAGTTGAACTGAAGGTACTACCCCTGTCAGGGTTGGCGAGGCTTGTAGCGACCAAAGGGAGCTAGAAGTCCGCAACCTACGGCTGGAGTAGTAGACATAAGTCTTGGAACCTTTGGAGACAGGGGAACCAAGACTTTTTGGTTTAATATTATATCTCCTTACTTTGCTGAGACTCTTTTTCTATGTCTTTTTTGTAATACCTAAAGGCTTACCTAGCTTATAAGAAAGTTTTTGCAAAGTTCCTATGGGACAAAATTGATACCAAGTTCTGGCCTCCAGAGGCCTCCTACAGCCACTAATAATGTAATGATCCTATCATGCTTTCTAATAGGAGTAAAGAAACGGTTGGTTTTAAGATAATTAACTTTCATATATATCTTCCTCATATCAACATCTAATACTCTATAGGGGTATATAAATTATAAACCATATAAGCGATAATGAAGGTGTTCTAAAAAATATATCATAATAATAAAATTATAATATTCAAGTATAATTTTAAAAATAATTCTTATAATTATACTTGACAAGTAAAATTATAGTTGATATACTCATAGAAATTCAATTAAGAAAACAAAATAAAAACTTGGAAAAGAAGAGTAGGCGTGTGAATACTTATACAGAGAGCTCAGGGTGGTGAGAATGAGCAAAGGATAGCAAGCTGAATATGGTCTTAGAGTTGGAGTGTCGAATTTATTTTAGATATTCCCGTGTGCGCACGTTACAGCGATAGAGTATTTAGGGATTATATCCTGCGTACTTGATGAGGTATAGGCCGTGAGGTTTATATAAATTTAGGGTGGTAACACGAAGCTTTCGTCCCTTTGCATTTTTGCAAAGTGATGGAGGCTTTTTTTATATTCAAAATTAACTGCTTTAAGATTTGGTGCAACTCGTGGATTATTATCCAATGAAGCAGGATGTGGAACAGCACCTATGGCTCATTCAGTGGCAAGAGTTAATCATCCAGTAGAGCAAGGGCTCTTTGGAATATCTGAGGTTTTTATTGATACTTTTGTTGTATGTACCTTTACGGCTTTAATAATTTTAGTAACTGGTGCATGGCAAAGTGGAGATGAAAGCGTTTTACTTAGTACAAGAGCCTTCAGTCAAAGTTTAGGATATATAGGTGAAATTATTGTAACGTTGCAACTTGTTTATTTGCATACTCAACATTATTGGGAGGAAGCTGGTATGGTGAAACTAGTATAACTTATATATTAGGAGCTAAATCCATAGTTCCATATAGAATATTGCTATTAATACTATGCTTTGTCGGTGCGATATCAGGTTCAAACTTTATATTTGCACTAACTGATGTGGCAAATGGCTTTGCAGTTTTAGTGAATGTGGTAAGTATAATACTTTTAATTAAAGTTGTAATTCAAAAAACAAATGAGTATTTTCAGATTGAAAAAGTAAAGAGTTAATAAAATTCATATAAAATAATAAAAAATTAAGGGGGACAAAAAAATGAGTAAAAGAGAATTAGGATTTGATACATTACAAGTGCATGCAGGTCAAGAGGTAGATAGTGTAACAGGTTCAAGAGCAGTGCCAATATATCAAACGTCATCATATGTTTTTAATAGTGTAGAGCATGGGGCTAATTTATTTGCATTGAAGGAAAGTGGAAATATTTATACAAGAATTATGAATCCAACATCTGATGTATTTGAGAAGAGAATTGCTATATTAGAGGGAGGAGTAGGAGCCCTTGCCCTTGCATCAGGCTCAGCAGCTATTACCTATTCAATATTAAATATTGCTGGCACTGGAGATGAAATTGTAGCAGCTAGTACTTTATATGGTGGCACATACAACTTATTCTCCACAACCTTAAAGAAATTAGGAATTCACACTGTCTTTGTTAATCCGGATAATCCAGAAAACTTTAGGGAGGCAATAAATGAAAAGACCAAGGCAGTTTTTATAGAATCCATAGGAAATCCAGGTACTAATCTTATTGATATAGAAGCAGTTGCAAATATTGCCCATGAGAATAATATACCACTAATTATAGACAATACCTTTGGGACGCCTTACTTAATAAGACCAATAGAATTTGGAGCAGATATAGTAGTACATTCAGCAACAAAGTTTATAGGAGGCCATGGAACTTCAATAGGTGGAGTAATTGTAGACTCTGGAAAGTTTAACTGGTTAGATAATGAAAAATTCCCTGAGTTTAATACTCCTGATGCGAGTTATCATGGTCTAGTATACGCAAGGGATATAGGAGAGGCTGCATTTATAACTAAGGCAAGAGTTCAACTTTTAAGGGATACAGGTGCATGCTTAAGTCCATTTAATTCATTCTTATTTCTTCAAGGACTTGAAACCCTATCCTTAAGAGTAGAAAGGCATGTATCTAACACAATAAAAGTTGCAGAATTTCTAAAAAATCATCCATTAGTAGATTGGGTAAATTATCCTAGCCTAGAGGACAATAAATATAACAATTTGGCTAAGAAATATTTTCCAAAGGGAGCTGGTTCAATATTTACCTTTGGAATAAAAGGTGGAATTGAAGAAGGAAAGAAATTTATTGAATCTTTGGAGATATTTTCACATCTTGCAAATGTTGCAGATGCAAAGTCCTTAGTTATACATCCAGCAAGCACTACTCATGCTCAGCTTAGTGAGGAAGAACTAGTATCCGCAGGGGCAACCCCAGATTTAATAAGACTATCCATAGGAATAGAAGACGTAGATGATCTTATATACGATATAGATCAAGCTCTTAAAAAGGCTGTAGTTACTGAATAAAATAAGAAGGGAGGTTATCTCCCTCAATCCAAAAAAGGGAAGGGGATTAAAATGAAAATAAGAGAATTATTTGATGAAAAAAAGTTGGTTTATTCCTTTGAGATTTTTCCACCTAAGCCTGTATATCCTATAGATACAGTGTTTAGTACAATTGAAGAATTAAGTATCCTAAAGCCAGATTATATAAGTGTTACATATGGTGCAGGGGGAGGTATTATTAACAACAGAACAGCGGAAATATCATCTTTAATAAAAAATAAATATAATATTGAAGCATTAGCTCATTTAACTTGTATAAGCTCCAATGAAGAGCAAATGCAATATATATTAAAAGACCTAGAATCTAAGGGAGTAAGTAATGTTCTTGCCTTAAGAGGTGATATAATAGATAATGGGGAGACTTTGGGAGAATTTAAAAATTCACAGGATATTATCGGTTATGCTAAAAGAAATAGCAATTTGGGTATAGTAGCAGCCTGTTATCCAGAAGGACATATAGAAAGTAAAGATAAAAGTATAGATATTGATATATTGAAATTGAAGGAAGAAGCAGGAGCGGACTACTTTATATCTCAGCTATTTTTCGATAATAATTATTTTTATAATCTCTTAAATAAGGCGGAACAAAAAGGAATAAAATCTCCTATACAGGCTGGTATTATGCCAGTTATTAACAAGAAACAAATAGAAAGAATAGTGTCCCTTTGTGGAGCTACACTTCCATCAAAATTTATTAAAATCATAAATAAATATGAGCATAATAAGGAGGCATTGAGAGATGCTGGGATAGCATATGCTCAGGAGCAAATAGTAGACTTAATATCTTCAGAAGTAAGGGGAATACATCTTTATTCCATGAACAACCCATATATAGCTAAGATTATAACTAAGGGCATTGGTTCTATAATAAATTCAATAAATGAAATTCCATTAAGCACATCCATCTCTGGTAACTAAAAATTTTATAGTAATAATAAAGGGTGGAGGACTTATGAGTATAAATTCTAAAAAAAAGGCAGAGGTTTTAAGATATTTGGGCTATAGAAATCAAAAGATAGATAATATTACAGATAGGTTAATTGAGGATGCCATGGATGAAATAGGGGTATTGGCTAAGGAAAGATATATATATAAAACTTTTTCCATTAATAGGAAAGATGATGAACTATCTTTACATGGAAGCAAACTGATTTTAGATGGAAATGATATAAAAAAACATTTAAGCAAATCACAGGACTGTATTTTGATTGCAGCTACCCTTGGTCATAATGTAGATACTAAAATCAGATACTATGAAAAAATAAGTATGACTAAGGCAGTCATATTAGATGCATGTGCTACGGTAGCTATTGAGGAGATTTGCGACAAGATATGTAAGGAAATAGAAAATAAGTTACAAGCTGAAAATAAAGCATTAACATATAGATATAGTCCAGGTTATGGAGATTTACCAATTCATGTGCAAAATGATTTTCTATTGACTCTAGATGCAGGGAAGTCCATAGGTTTAACTGCATCCTCCCATAGTATTCTAATACCTAGAAAAGCTGTTACAGCCATAGTTGGTATTATAGATATAGAGGAATCTAAGGAGAAAAGAAGTTGTATGAGTTGCAATAAATATGATACATGTATATTTAGTAGAGGAGGGAATGGATGTGGGGATTAGAGATAAATTGAGGCAGGGAATATTATTATTTGATGGTGCCATGGGGACAATGCTTCAGGATACTGAGTTAAAAATAGGTGAATTGCCAGAGGAGCTTAATATTACCTCTCCTGAAACTATAATAGATATTCATAAGAGGTATATAAATGCTGGTGCCAATATTATAACAACTAATACTTTTGGTGCCAATGAAATCAAGGCAAAGGATAGTCGTTATACTGTTGAGGAATTAATAGGCAGGGGGATAGACAATGCTAAGAAAGCCATAGGGGATAAGGAAGTATATATAGCCTTAGATATAGGCCCTATTGGAGAATTATTAGAACCTATGGGGACTTTAAGTTTTGAACTTGCCTATAATATTTTTAAAAGACAGGTATTAGCAGGAGTAAAAAATGGGGTAGATTTAATTCTTATAGAGACTATGACTGATTTATATGAAGCAAAGGCAGCTATATTGGCGGTTAAGGAGAATTCTAATTTACCAGTATTTTGTACTATGAGTTATGAAGAGGATGGAAGAACTTTTACAGGTTGCAATTCACTTTCTATGGTAATGGTATTGGAAGGGTTAGGTGTAGATGCCTTAGGGATAAACTGTTCTTTAGGACCTAAAGAACTTGAGCCTTTAATAGATGATATATTAAAGTTTTCAAAGGTGCCTATTATGGTTCAACCAAATGCTGGATTACCTACTATAGTTAATGGAAAAACAGAATATAATATTTCTCCAGAGGAATTTGCATCCTATGGTATTAATTTTGCAAAAAAAGGTGTAAGAGTATTGGGAGGTTGCTGCGGAACTACTGATAAACATATAGAAGCATTAGTAAATGGTGTAATTGATATTAAAACAGATAAGATAATGAACCATGGCATAAGTGGTGTATGTACCCCTACAAAGACAGTAATTATAGATGGAATTAAGGTAATAGGTGAAAGGATCAATCCTACAGGAAAAAAACTTTTTAAAGAGGCACTTTGTAAAGGTGATATGGAATATATTTTAAGAGAGGCTATTGATCAAGTAGATGCAGGTGCAGAAATATTAGATGTTAATGTGGGATTGCCAGAAATAGATGAAGAGAAAACTATGATAAAAGTTATTAAGGAGATACAGTCAATATTAGATGTGCCTCTTCAAATTGACTCTATTGATCCTAAGACAATTGAAGCTGGACTAAGGATTTACAATGGAAAGGCAATAGTAAATTCTGTAAATGGAGAGGAAAAGATTCTAAACAGTATATTGCCCATTGTAAAGAAATATGGTGCATCTATTGTTGGTCTTACATTAGATGAAAAAGGGATACCAGGAAATGCTTTAGAAAGGTTTAAAATAGCAGAACGTATTGTAAAAAAAGCAGAGGAATATGGGATTGATAGATCTGATATATACATAGATTGTTTGACCTTAACTGCTGCTGCACAACAGGAAGGAGTAAAGGAAACATTAAAAGCCTTAACCATGGTAAAGGAAAAGTTAGGGGTTAAAACTATACTAGGAGTATCTAATGTATCCTTTGGACTTCCAAATAGAGAATTAATAAATAAAACTTTTTTTGCTGCTTCTCTATATGCAGGTCTTGATCTATCTATTATTAACCCAATGAATAAGGATATAATGGATACAGTTAAAGCATCTAGGGTTTTATGGAATGAGGATAAGGATAGTGTAGAATATTTAAAGTCTTATGAAAATATTAAGACAGAAGAAAAAATTAAAAGTGATAATATAGATATTCAAAGAAGTTTATTAGAGATAATACAAAAAGGCATAAAAGAGGAAGCCAAGGCTGCAACATCTAAGCTATTGGAATATAAAGAGCCTTTAGAAATAATAAATGAATATATAATTCCAGCTTTGGATATAGTCGGTGAAAGATATGAGAAAGGAGATATATTTCTTCCTCAGCTTATAAGGTCAGCAGAAACTGTAAAAAGTTCCTTCCAGATTATAAAGGAAAAGTTAAGCAAGGAATCTAAAGATGATATATCTAAGGGAAAAGTTATTCTAGCCACTGTAAAAGGAGATATTCACGATATAGGAAAGAATATTGTGAAAGTCCTGCTAGAAAATTATAATTATGAAGTCATAGATTTAGGAAAGGATGTATCTAAGGAAGTAATACTTGAAGAGGCTATTAAAAATGATATTAAGTTAATAGGACTTAGTGCCTTAATGACTACTACAGTAAAAAGCATGGAGGAAATAATTCATACTCTAAAAAAACAAAATCCTAATTTCGAAATAATGGTAGGTGGAGCAGTACTAAACCAAGATTATGCTAATATGATAAAAGCAGACCACTATGCCAAGGATGCAAAGGAGGCTATAGAAATAGCTAGAAATGTCCTAGGTTAATATTATTTGCAAGGATATGAATTAGGTAATAATCTTAGCGAATATAAAGAATAATCATACTGGAGACTAAATTTATTAATAAAAAAAATCCTAATAAGAGCTAGAAAATTCTTCTCATTAGGATTTTTATATTCAGAATAAATATTTATCTTTATTAGTAATTATTATTCAAGAAATTGAGAATAGCATTACTAAATTCAGTATCTTGTAATGGGTTATCAGAATACTCCTCATAACAGATGAAGTGTTCATCTCCTTCACGGACAAATGTGGAAGTACTTATATTATATTTTTCAGCTTGTTTTTGTAGGCGTTCAAAACTAGGATAAGGAACTTGAGAGTCTTTGGTGGAATGCATCAACAACAAAGGTCTATTATCAAAGTTTTTAAGTGCCTTTAATGGAGAGTAATTAGTAGTGCCAAATCCATAGTTGAAGCCTGAATATAGTCTTACAAAAGGCTTTTCTAATATACAAAAGAATTCAGGAACATCCATTAATCGCATATTGTCTGTAAAGGCATCTTCCCAACTTGAAAAACCTGAAATAGAAATAACTCCATCAATGCGAGAATCTTTACCAGCTGCCATAATACTAGTAGAGCCTCCCATGGAAGTTCCCATAGCAATAATAGGGAGGTCAGCTATATTTGAATCATCTGATAGATAATTTACTCCAGCAATTACATCATGCCATTCCGTATAGCCTAAGCCAATTTCTTTCCCCTCACTAAGATTTCTGGCACGCATTTCAATTAGTAAAGAGTCCCAGCCGTTATCGGCAAACATTTTTGCATATCCAAAGAAGGCTGTTACTGAGGGATTTTCTATTCCCGATAATATTATGATGGTTCCTTTACTACTATTAGCTTTGGTACGCCATGCTGCAAGAGAAAGCCCATCTTCAGTTTTAAGAGAAATCTGCTCAGCTTCAATACCATAGTCTGAGGGTTCATACTGTGGACGTTCTACTCGTTTGCCTAAAATAGGCTTCATAATAAGATGGGGAATTACTGATAAAAAGATTAAAAATAAGATAATAGCGACAATTACAATAGCAATAATAATACGTTTAAATTTATTTTTTTTACTTAATTCCATCTGCCTTTTCATCCTCTCCATAAGATTTTATATATAAATAATTGTATCATAAATTTAAATAAAAAGAATCAGTATATATGGAATCAGTCATAAATAAAATATGCTCTTTTCTAGTTTTAATCTCATTTGGATTCCTGTTAGAAAGGGGCATTTACTTTTACTTAGGCATAGACCTAATTAAATTTAAATGCTTTTAGCTATTATATTTATTATCTTAATATTCTAGTACCTTTGATAAAAATTCTTTAGTCCTATGATTTTGCGGATGTTCAAATAAATCTATTGCTTTATTTACTTCTACAATTTCCCCATCAGCCATAAATATTACTTTATCTGCTACTTGTTTTGCAAAGGCCATCTCATGGGTTACTACTACCATTGTCATGCCTGTTTTAGCCAATTCCTTCATTACATTTAAAACCTCACCGACCATCTCAGGGTCAAGAGCCGATGTAACCTCGTCAAAAAGAATTACTGTTGGACTCATGGCTAAGGAGCGAGCAATTGCTATCCTTTGTTTTTGGCCACCTGATAGGGAGTCAGGATATACATCTTTTTTATCTAACAAATCCATAGTTTTTAAGAGGTCAACGGCTTTTTGTTCTGCTTCAATTTTTGTTAGTTGTCCCGTTAAGATTGGGGCTAAAGTTATATTTTCGAGAACTGTTTTGTGAGGAAATAGGTGGAAATGTTGAAATACCATTCCTATATTCTGTCTTATTTTATCGATTTCTTTCCCAGATTTCGCTATATTTTTACCATTAATATATATGGAGCCGGAAGTAGGTTCTTCCAAATAATTTATACATCTTATAAGTGTACTTTTACCTGAACCAGAAGGACCGATAAGACTAATAACTTCGCCATCTTTTATTTCTAAGTTTATATTTTTTAATACATGTTTATCTCCAAAAAATTTATTTAAATTTTCTATCTTAATCATTATGCGATAATCTCCTTTCAAGTAATCCTATTAATTGTGATAGTGTAAATGTAAATATAAAGTATATTACTGCTACTATTATTAATGGATTAAATGGTTGGAAACTATTACTTTGAACTATTTTTGAGGCATACATTAAGTCTGCTACTCCAATTGTTGAAGCTACAGATGTTTCTTTTATTAAGGTAACAAATTCATTTCCTAAAGCTGGTAATATATTTTTTATAGCTTGCGGTAATATTATATGTCTCATAGTTTGTTTATGTGAAATTCCTAAGCTTCTACTAGCTTCTGCTTGCCCCTTATCTATAGATTGGATACCAGATCGGATAATTTCCGCTATATAGGCAGCACTATTTAAAGAAACAGCTATTAGTGCGGCTAAAAATCCATCCATATTTACACCCATAATCACATAGCTTCCGAAATACACTAAGGCGATTTGTACCATCATTGGTGTTCCACGAACTGCTTCAATATATATGGTGGAAATAAATTTTAAAATCTTATATTTTGATAATCTCAAGAGGCTTAATAAAGCTCCTAAAGTACCTCCTATTATAAGGGATAAAAAAGATATTAATAATGTTATTTTAATCCCTGTTAAATAATAATATTTATATTTTACAAGTAATTCTATAATGTTCAAATTATTCACCCCTAATTGCCTTTAACTTCTTGATCGCTTAATTCTTTAGCTTCTGCTTTCCATTTTTCAATTAAATTTAGTTCTATTAATTCATCAATTATTTCATTTATATATTCTGTTAACTCATCATTGCCTGTCTTAAGTGCTATACTTGGACCTCCATCTCCATGAGTAAGATCTACTTTTTCTATTATGACTATATCCTCATTAGTTTCCTTATACAATTCTGCTGCTTCTACAGACATTACAACTCCATCTACTTTCTCTGTTTTAAGTTCCATAATAAGAGTATTTAAAGCAGGGAGTTCCTTAACAGTAGCTCCTTCAATACCTTTCGCTATATCCTTTTGTAGAGATCCTGTTTGAGCTCCTAAAGTTGCACCATTAAAATCTGCTTCTGATTGGAATCTATTTTGATCTGATTTTCTAATTAATATTTTATGAACTCCATCTGAATCGTAAGGTTTAGTAAAATTTGCTTCTCTATCTGGCTCATTTACCATTCCGGCTATTACTATATCCAACATACCTGTGGATAGGCCTCCAAGTAAATTATTAAATTCCATATCTCTTATTTCTAGTTCAACACCTAATTTATCAGCAATATATTTTCCCATTTCTATATCGAAGCCAACTATTGTATCCTTTCCATCCACCATTATATGAAATTCAAAAGGCGGATAATCTGCACTTGTTCCCATTATTAATTTACCTTTATTCTTTATTCCATCTAAAGAATAACTCTCAATTTCTGTTTCTGTGTTGTTTAATAGATTATCCACTTGTTCATTTGCTCCATCTTTTTTACAAGCTGCTAGGAGAATACTAGACAACATAACCAATACTAATAATAAACTAATCTTCTTTTTCATTTTAAATCCTCCTTGAAAATAATATTTTAAATATAAAAAACTCGTCTCTTATATAAGAGACGAGTAATATACCCGTGGTGCCACTCTAATTGTATTTTAAACTAAAAAAATACAACTCGTAACAAATAACGCTTTGACTGCGGGATAAGATACTCACCTTTAGGCTTTGTCCCATCCATTTCAGCAACTCTTTTCATTAAGCTTTCCATTATCTGGCTCTCACCTTTCCCAGTTCTCTGTAAAATGTACTCGTCATAATTACTCTTTGCATCATGAACAATTTTTATTTATTTTTAAAGGTCAAATTAAACTCTTCTTTTATTTTATTAAGTATATCTTCGTTTATTATTACGTCAACTGCTGTCGCCACTAGGGCGTATAAGGTTTCTTCCATTCCTTTATATGCTATATCAGTAAGGGTGGCTTTGCCAAACTCAACTGTATGTGACGCTATATCCTTATGGCTTTCTAATATGGCAAAACTAGGATGTATAGATGGACAAACTTGACTTACATCACCCATATCGGAGGAGCCATGACTTATTTCTCCCTCTAATATATTTTCTACTCCTATATTTTTTAAATGTTTGCTATATATGTTAGATAAAATTTTGTTAGTAACCATGCCTTTATAAATCTTTTCATATATGGATATTTCTAATTCTGCTCCTGTTGCAAGTGCGGCAGCTTTTCCGCAATTTATAACCTTTTCTTTTAATTCTCTCATATATCCCAATACTGGAGTTCTTAGATAAAAGTCTGCTATGGCTAAATCTGGAACTATATTTGCTGCTGTACCTCCATTTGTAATGACCCCATGAATTCTAGATGAATCTAGAATATGTTCTCTAAGAGCATTTATGGAATTAAATAACATTATACAAGCATCTAAAGCATTGATTCCCTTTTCTGGCGAACTGGCAGCATGGGCAGATTTGCCTTTGAAGGTAAATCTTAAGGGGACTAATTCTGATGTGGTTCCACTTAATTGATGTCTTGAATTTGGATGAGATATCATAGCTATATCTATGTCATTAAAAACTCCATTATTAGCCATATCCACCTTTACACCAAAACTTTCTTCTGCAGGAGCTCCTAATACATATACATTTCCACCAATTTCATCTACAACATTTCTGAGTATAATACCAGCTCCTGTAGTAGTAGTTCCCAATAAATTGTGTCCACAACCATGTCCTATATTTGGCAAAGCATCGTATTCTACTAAGTAAGCAATAGTAGGGCCAGGCTTTTCACCTTTATATATAGCTTTAAATGCTGTCTCAAATCCTAGAAAATTTTCTTCAATGGAAAATCCATATTTTTTAAGTATATCTTTATGTGCTTTAGAAGATTTATATTCTTGTAGTCCTATTTCTGGATTTTCATATATATATTTATTTAAGTTCTTTAGTTCATCTTTTATTTCGTTAATGTAGCTTTTAATTTTTATATCTATGACTGCTCAACCTCCCTCTAAATAATATTTTAAATATAAAAAAACTCGTCTCTTATATAAGAGACGAGTAATATACCCGTGGTGCCACTCTAATTGTATTTTAAACTAAAAAAATACAACTCGTAACAAATAACGCTTTGACTGCGGGATAAGATACTCACCATTGGGCTTTGTCCTATCCATCTCAGCAACTCTTTTCATTAAGCTTTCCATTATTCTGGTTCTCACCTTTCCCAGTTCTCTGTAAAATGTACTCGTCATAATTACTCTTTGCATCATAAACAATTTAATTTGTTTTTTATATTAGGTTTAATCATAAAGCTATTTTTTAGATTTGTCAAGTAATTTTTTATTTTTTCAAATCAAAAAATAAAAGGATAATTTTAGCTTCAAATAGGATAAGTATTACTGAAATCCTCACAAAAACACTAATAAATTTATAAATATGATATAATATTCTAAAAGTATGGTATTAAAAGTATGGTATTAAAAGTATGGTATTAAAAGTATGGTATTAATAGAATTAAAATATAAACATTGAGTCTATAATATATGAAAACAACATAAAGAAAGGAGTTCAGCATGATTAATTACTTAAAATCTGACAATATAATTGAGAACAAGATTAAAATAGGAGAAATTCCAGCTATTTTATTTAGACCAAGGGAAGAAAGTGGACCAATTCCAACAATAATTTTTTACCATGGTTGGAGTTCAAATAAGGAAATGCAAAGGATGAGAGGGTTTATATTAGCCTCTGTAGGTTATCAAGTAATAATTCCAGATGCAATATATCATGGAGAGAGAAATCCTATAAATAACTATGGGGGAGAAAATGCTACAAAGTACTTCTGGGACATAATATTTAGAAATATGGAAGAATCCAAGAATATAATAGATGAAATAATATCAAAATATAATGGAGATCCAGATAGAATAGGAGTGACAGGAAATTCCATGGGTGGTATTACAGCAGCAGGAGTATTTACTCATAATCCTAAACTAAAAGCCTTAGTTGTCCTCAATGGTTCCTGTGGTTGGCAAGAGTTTAATAAAAGTTTTAAAGAGTCTCTAGGAGAAAATATTGATACAAGGAAATTAGAAGAAAAAGTAAGTAGAACAGATCCAATGAATAATTTAGACTTACTAATAGATAGACCTATTATGTTATTACATGGAGATAGTGATACCTTAGTTCCCATAGAAAGCCAAGAATTGTTTTATGAAAAGCTAAAGCCACTATATAATCGTAAAGAGAAATTAAAGATTATGAAATACTCAAAGCTAAATCATTTCGTAACAACTAATATGATGGAAGATAGTATAGCTTGGTTCTATAAATATCTATTAAACTAGAATATAAAGATATATGAGAAGTAGAAGTAAAAAAGAGGATTATGGAATTGGAAAATAGATTTAGATAAGGGGGAATCTAAATCTATAAGAGAATATTAACTATATTAATATTATTTGTCATTATTTTCACAGACATTATAGGGGTAGCTAATTTAAATCTAATACTTAACCTCCATTAAGCAAAGGCCCTTAGATTCGATCATAGGACCAGCTATACTGCGGTCCTTAGATCCAAGGATAAATTGTACATCCTTAGGACTAATTTCTCCTTTTCCTACTCTAATTAAAGTTCCAGTAATTATTCTAATCATATTGTGGAGAAAACCATCACCTTTGAAGTTGATATAAATATAATTATTCTCCTTAATTATATTTATATCAATTATAGTTCTTGTGGTGCTTTTCTTTTTTGATTTCATTGTAGTAAAGGCAGCAAAATCAAAAGTACCTATTAAGACCTTTGCAGCCTCTTCCATTAAGGATAGATCTAAGGCTTCTGGTATATGAGAAGTAAATTTTCTTTTAAATACATTTTGATATTTGCCATTATCTATGGTATAGGTATATAGCTTAGATAATGCATTATATCTTGAATGAAATCTCTCGTCCATTTCCCAAAAGTCATAGGCCACAATATCATCCGGCAAGTAACGATTAATATATTCTTCCATTTCCTCTATGGTCATACAGGAATTAGTAAAGAAGTTGCAAATTAAAGCCTTAGCATGAACTCCTTTGTCAGTTCTTGAACATCCTATTATATTTATTTCTTCTTCAGTCATTTTTTGAAGCAAGGTTTCTAATTTTCCTTGAATAGTATTATTATTATCCCCTAATCTTTGCCAGCCCTGGTATCTACTGCCGTCAAATTGTAAATTCATCTTTATATTTCTCATTTTATCCCTCACTATATTTAGTACAAATATAATATCATAAAAGATTAATCATTGTAAATCTTAATAAAAATTTTGAATTTGGGTTATGTGAAATTATATGGGTATATTATAGTAAGTTAATAATTTATCCAACAAAGATAGGCCATAAATCAATGAAACAAAATATATATAGAAATGGAAAAGATAGATATGAAAATACTACATGTTATAGCACAGTTACCATCAAGGACAGGTTCAGGAGTATATTACTCTAATATGATAGAAGCATTTAAAAAATATAACTATGAACAAAAATCTATTTTTGGATATCAAGATGAATATTTATGGGAGATTTTAGATGACAAGGATCAATATCCTGTGGTTTTTAAAAGTGAAGAAATATCATTTCCCATAGCTGGAATGAGTGATGTTATGCCCTATGAAAACACTTTATATTCATCTATGACTGAAGATATGATGGATATTTGGAAAAATGCCTTTAGAAAGAGATTAGAAAAAGCAAAAGAAGAATTTAATCCAGATATTATATTTTCACATCATCTATGGATTCTGACATCTTTAGTTAGTGAAGTATTTCCAGATACAAAGATCATTGGATTGTGTCACAATACAGATTTGAGACAAGCTAAAATGAATCCTCATATTAAGGACAAGTATGTAAATAGAATACATGAGTTAGACTGTATATTTTCAGCTTCTGAACAGCAAAAAGATGAAATAGTAAAAACATATGGTATTAACAGAGACAAGATAATTGCCGTAGGAGGAGGATTTGATCAAAATATTTTCTATCCTCCAAAAGAAAAGTCTTATACTGATAAAACCAGATTAGTATTCTGTGCAAAAATAGACCCATCTAAAGGGATTTATGAACTTATAGAGGTTTACAAATCTTTAGATCTAGAGGATTTGACTTTAGATATTATAGGAAGTCCTGATGATGAAAATAAGAGAAAGATAGAAGAATATATTAAAAATGATAGTAGTATAAAAGTATATAATGTAAAAGACCAAGTGGCTTTAGGGAATGAATTAAGAGAGAAAGACATATTCCTAATGCCTTCTTATTATGAGGGTTTAGGTCTTATGGCCATAGAAAGTTTAGCCTGTGGGTTATATGTAGTTACTACAGAAATAGAGGCTCTAATGACACTTTTAGGAGAAGAAATAAAGGAGTCAGGTATAATTAAATATGTTCCATTGCCTAGAATATATGATATAGATAAACCTGTTAAAGAGGACTTACCAGAGTTTAAAGAAAATCTGAAAAAAGATATATTATGCCAAATTGAAAAGGTAAGAGAAAAAAGGGAGTTACATAAAGAGGTGAAAGATAAAATAAGATCTTTTTCTTGGGAAGGATTAGTTGATAATATGAACGATATTATAAGTTCTATGATGTAATGAAAGTCTTAGAATGATTCTACAAAGATCTTAAGTATATTTTAGGTAGTATAAAATAATACAAAAAAATGGTATCCTGGGACACCATTTTTTTGTATTAATCATCTACCACTACTTCTGCATTTAGCCAATCTTTTTTATTATATCTATAGAATACAATTAAAAATCTTGAGCCTAAATCCATTAACATTCCTAGCCAAGCTCCCTTTAACCCTAAATGAAATATATTAATAAAGATATAAGCAGAAATAAGTCTAACAAACCACATACCGCCTATTGCAGCATATAGGGGAATCTTTGTATCTCCAGCACCTCTTAAGACTCCTGTAAGAACTATTGTAGCACTGAATACAGGCTGTATAAAGGCAATTATTCTAAGGGCTCCAATTCCTTCTTCTATTACTGCCAAGTCTCCGGAAAATAAGGACATTAATTG
The DNA here is from genome assembly GCF_030931715.1 of Tissierella sp. MB52-C2. NCBI lineage: Bacteria > Bacillati > Bacillota > Tissierellia > Tissierellales > Tissierellaceae > Tissierella > Tissierella sp. MB52-C2. Next base: position 2,713,600 of record NZ_CP133261.1, on the reverse strand, counting down.
TCTCGGAAAGACATATAACATAATTCCACTAAATGTACCAGCTAAGAGAGATAATAAAAAGCAAACTCTACCAAGTCCTTCTGCATCTTCTTTCTTTCCTGCTCCTAAAGACTGGGCAACTAATGTAGTTGCTGCTACTGAAAATCCGGATGCGGGCATATAGGATATGGATTCAGCTGTTGTAGCTAAGTGGTGAGCAGCAATTTGTATTGTGCCTAGGCTAGCTACCATTTTTTGATATAGAACTTGTCCGAAATTAGTAACTAAGTCTTGGCCAGTAGCAGGAGCTCCAGTTTTAAATATATGTTTTTGCAATACTTTCTCAAACTTAAATAAGTCTTTTAATTCTAGTTTAATCACTTGAGAACCATTAAATAACAAATAAATCATAATAAATCCACCTAGAGCATTAGATAGTGATGTGGATATGGCAGCTCCAGTAACTCCAAGACCAGCACCCCATATTTTAATATTAATATTTGTTAGAGGGATATTTATTAATCTTGTTTTATAAATAAGAAAAAAGTTTCCAATTATATTTAAGATATTTACAAAGAATGCAACTACCATAGGAATCTTTGTATTTCCAATTCCTCTTAATATACTAGATGCAACTCTACCTAATAACATTGGAATAATTGCCAGAGTCCAAATTCTCAAATAGGTAACTGCACCCTGAAGAATTTCAACATCAGCTCCAAGAAACTTAGGTATATAACCTGACAGGGTAAATAGCAGTATAAAAAGAGAGGAAAATAAAATTAGGCCACTGGATAACCCGTTAATGGCTGCTCTTTCAGCCCGTTTATAATTATTAGCACCAATACTCTGAGCAACTTGTACAGTAGTACCTACAGCAAACAAAGTGGAAAACGCCATAACAAGCCAAGTTATTGTAGAGTTAATACCTACAGCAGCAGTGGCAACAGTACCTAAAGTAGCTACCATGATAGTATCTGCAAATCCTACTATAACATTGGCCACATGTTCGATAATACTCGGGATTGCAACTTTAAATGTATCTATTAAATACTTTTTAGTCTTTATATTCATTATGTACACCCCATTTTAAGTTTAAATTATAACCTAGTATATTGTAACTTGAAACTTGATATTTTGCTATAGAAAGATTATTAAATTTTAAATAAACATGTATTTATCAAACTATACTGTCATTGATAAATTATGGTCAAAAAGTTAAACTATATTTAACTAGTATTATTAATATTTATGAATTATAGGTATTAATATAATATTTATAATTAAAAAATATCAAAGAAGGGAGAGAACGATGAAAAAGAAGATTTTAGTAGTCGGCGGCTTAGGGTTAGCACTATTCGGTGTAGCTGATGGAGTATCTAGCATGTACCTTTTAAGGGATAAGTTCTCCAATGATGAGTTTATAGAAAAACATATGCTTTCCCTGGAAAAATAGGATATACTTAGTTATAGGGCCATATCTCTAGGTTTTCTTCTTTTAACTTTAGTGATAATAACAGGTGCAATATGGGTGGAAAGTGCCTGGGGAAGATACTGGGTATGGAGAGGTAAAAGGGCTGCCTTATTTAGTGTTATTGGATTTATTTGTGTACTATTCACTTATATAGGAGTAAATACCTTATTGTCTAGTATTCATTCATATGTCATGTAAAATGAATCAAAATCTCTTTTCTAGTTGAGTCATATTTGATTCTTTCCAGAAAAGAGAATTATATCTTTATTTTAATTCAAGTCCCTGGCTATTTAATTCATTTACAGGAACTTGCATTTTTTCACCAGTAGCTATTACTGAAACTAATGCTTTTTGGTTTTCTACATCTATATGTTCTAGCCATACTAATTTATCTTTATATGTCACTTCATGGTTTACATTTCCCTTTAATATTTCTTGTGCTTTATGGGCTTTCATAATATTTCCTCCTAAATTTATATTTCATAATTAGTATAGGTAAACTACAATTATATATGTCATGTAAAATGTGGATACATATGGAAGGGTAATTGTTTAAATTATGAGGATCTTAATTATAAAAAGATAAAAGACAGTCACATACTATTAATAACGTAGATTAAGGAGTGATACTTTGGAACAAAATAAAATTAATAAAGTGTATTTTGCAGCTATTATGTATTCTATTATTACAGGATTATCCTTTTTATTTGGTAAAATAGGTTTGGAATATAGTAATCCTATTGATTTATTAGCCTATAGATTTACGGCAGCTTTTTTAGCTATTTTATTACCCGTCTTATTTAAAAAAGTTAAAGTAGATATTAATAAGGAAATGATAAAAAAGGTACTTCCTATGACTCTTTTCTACCCTTTATCATTTTTTGGATTTCAAGTATTTGGACTTAAATATACTCCATCTGCTGAAGCAGGTATATTATTAGCTGTAGGTCCAGTATTCACAATGATTTTGGCCTCATATTTTTTAAAAGAGAAGGCTACAATTCTTCAAAAGATATCTATTTTACTATCTGTATTTGGAGTGATTTATATAACATTTAAAAAAGGATCTTCTTTTGAATTTAATAGTATGAAAGGTATAGCATTTTTATTGATATCAGTCATATCCTTTGCAATATATAGCGTAATGGCTAGAAAGCTTACACAGAACTTTTCTGGTATACAACTGGGCTATATAATGATTGGAATTAGCTTTATATCCTTTAATATTTTGGCCATATCACAGCATTTAATAAATGGGAGTATAGGAAGTTTCCTTACTCCACTGAAAGAATTTAGATTTATTATATCTGTATTATATCTTGGAGTACTGTCATCATCTGGAACTTCATTTTTAACAAACTATGTCCTATCCAAAATTGAGTCTTCTAAAATGAGTGTATTTGCTAACTTGGCAACAGTTATATCCATAGTAGCAGGTGTTGTTTTTTTAAAGGAAGAAATATTTTATTACCATATAATAGGTTCAATTCTCATTATAGTTGGAGTTATAGGTACAAATTTATTTGATGGAAAGAGAATTTCTAAGGAAGATAGTGGAGATGAAGTTTAGATTGTAATAAAATATAACTTAATAATCCAATTCATAAACCTTATGACAACTGGGAATAGTTAGCATAAGGTTTATTTTATAGATATAACAATAAATAAATGAAAAATATTTTTAAATTTTTATTGACATGTTAGGCAATGCGTCATACTATAAAACATATAGTATGACATTATTGAAGGGAGAGGAAAAATTGGAAGGACTTAAAATGTTTATTGTGTCAGACTCATTAGGGGAAACTGGTGCACTAGTAACTAGGGCTGCCATGTCTCAGTTTAAAACAGATAATTACGAAATCAAAAGATTCTCCTATGTCCAAGACTTAGATGTATTAAGGGGAGTTCTTCAAGAGGCCTCTCTCATAAAAAATTCAATTTTAATTTATACTTTAGTTGATGAAAGATTAATTGAATTCATAAAGGAATATTCGAGGAACACAGGTCTATTAACTGTAGATTTAATTAGCCCCCTAATAAATGTCATTAGCCAAACATTAAATATTGAACCTACAAGGGAACCTGGAGTTATAAGAAGATTAGATGAGACGTATTTCAAGAGGGTAGCAGCCATTGAGTTTGCTGTAAAGTATGATGATGGAAAAGATCCTAGGGGAGTAGTAGAGGCAGATATAGTATTAGTAGGAGTATCTAGAACATCAAAAACACCTCTTAGTATGTACTTAGCCAATAGAAATTTAAAGGTGGCAAATATTCCTTTAGTAATAGAAGTAAATCCACCTAAAGAATTATTTAATATATCTGCAAAAAAAGTCATAGGGCTTACAAATTCTCCTGAAAAATTAAATGAAATAAGAGAAGAGCGGTTGAAATCCTTAGGCCTATCTAGTGGCTCTAGCTATGCAAGCTTAGGTAGGATATTAGATGAATTAGAATATGCTGATAAAATCATGAAAAAAATTGGATGTCCAATTATAGATGTATCAAATAGGGCAATAGAAGAAACATCAGAAATAGTACTATCATTACTTAGAAAAAATGGTATAAGCTTTAGTGAATAAAAATTGAAAGGAGATTAAGAAATGGAAAATAAGTATGTTTATAGCTTTGGTGAGGGTAAAAAAGAAATGAAAAGTTTACTTGGAGGTAAAGGTGCTAATTTAGCTGAGATGACTAATATTGGTCTTCCTGTACCTTCAGGATTTACTATTACTACAGCTGCATGTATTCGTTACTATGATGAGAATAAACTATTGTGGAATGAATTATTAGATGAAATACATCATCAGTTAATGGGACTAGAAAAAAGAATTGGCAAAAGTTTTTCTGATGAGAATAATCCATTACTAGTATCTGTAAGATCTGGATCTGTTTTTTCCATGCCAGGAATGATGGATACTATACTTAATCTAGGACTAAATGATATATCAGTAAAGGGCCTTGCAAACTCAACAGGTAATGAAAGATTTGCCTATGATAGTTATAGAAGATTTATTCAAATGTTTTCAGATGTAGCTATGGGTATTCCAAAGGTAAGATTTGAATCTTTACTTGAAGAGATGAAAGAAAATAAGGGAATCATAGAGGATACAGATTTAAATGCTGAAGACTTAAAAGTTTTAGTTGAAAAATATAAGGAAGTTTATTTAAATGAATTAAATGAAGAATTCTCTCAGGATCCTATTAAACAGCTAGAACTTTCTATTAAAGCTGTATTTGATTCATGGAATAATCCAAGGGCTAAGGTATATAGAAGACTTCACAATATATCAGATAATCTAGGAACAGCTGTTAATGTTCAGTCTATGGTATTTGGTAATATGGGAGATACGTCAGGTACAGGAGTAGCCTTTACGAGAAATCCGGCAACTGGAGAAAATCACTTATTTGGAGAATACTTAATAAATGCTCAAGGTGAGGACGTAGTTGCAGGAATTAGGACTCCAGAGGAAATATCTCATTTAAAAGATATTATGCCGGAGGTATATGATGAGTTTGTAAAGATTACTCATATATTAGAAAAGCATTATAAAGATATGCAAGATATTGAGTTCACAATAGAAAACGGAAAACTTTATATCCTTCAAACTAGAAACGGAAAGAGAACTGCACAAGCAGGAATTAGGGTAGCTGTTGATTTAGTACATGAAGGTTTAATAAATAAAGAAGAAGCAATTATGAGAGTTGAACCAAATCAATTAAATCAGTTATTACATCCTACTTTTGCAGAATCGATTCTAAAGGAAGCTATAATAATAGCTAAGGGGTTAGCGGCATCTCCAGGAGCTGCATCAGGTAAGATTTATTTCCATGCAGAGGACGTAGTAGAAGCTAAGGCAAGGGGAGAAAGAGCAATACTAGTTAGACAGGAAACTTCTCCAGAGGATATAGAAGGTATGGTAGCAGCAGAGGGTATTCTTACAGCTCGTGGAGGTATGACATCTCATGCTGCAGTAGTTGCAAGAGGCATGGGTAAATGTTGTGTTGCAGGATGTAGTGATATAAGAGTTAATGAAGAAACAAAGGTAATGAGAGCCAAAGATCAAACTTTTAATGAAGGAGACTTTATTTCTTTAGATGGTAGTACAGGAACTGTATATAAGGGAGATATAGAGAAGGTACAACCAACATTAGGTGGAAGCTTTGGAGAATTTATGGGATGGGTAGATGAAGTAAGGGCAATGGGAGTTAGAGCCAATGCAGATAATCCAAAGGATGCAGCACAGGCCCTAGAATTTGGAGCAGAAGGTATTGGGCTTTGTAGAACTGAGCATATGTTTTTCGAGGAAACGAGAGTTATGTCTGTAAGAAAAATGATACTTGCAACTACCTTAGAGGAAAGAAAATCCGCATTAGATGAACTTCTGCCAGTACAAAGACAAGACTTCTATGAACTTTATGAAGCTATGGAAGGAAAACCTGTTACAGTAAGACTTTTAGATCCCCCACTACATGAATTTTTACCTGTAAAGGATGAAGACATAAAAGAATTAGCTGAAGCTATGAATGTAAGTTTTGATGATTTAAAAGATAGGGTAGAGGGATTAGCAGAGTTTAACCCAATGTTAGGTCATAGAGGTTGTAGATTGGCAGTAACATATCCTGAGATATATAGAATGCAAGTAAGAGCAATAATAGAGGCGGCAATAGATATTAAGGAAAAGGGATATGAAGATATTTATCCAGAGATTATGATTCCTTTAATCGGACATATAAATGAATTGAAATATGTAAAGGATGAAGTATTAAAGGAAATAAATCTTGTATTTGAAGAAAGGAACAATACAGTAAAATATATGATAGGTACAATGCTTGAAGTTCCAAGGGCAGCCATAACTGCTGATGAAATAGCTACTGAGGCTGAATTCTTTAGTTTTGGAACAAATGACCTTACTCAAATGGGCTTTGGATTCTCAAGGGACGATGCTGGTAAATTCTTAAATGAATATGTAGAGAAAGGAATCTTTGAAAAAGATCCATTCCAAGCAATTGATAGGGATGGTGTAGGAAAGTTAATGAAGATTGCCATAGAATATGGTAGAAAAACTAATCCGAATTTAAAATTAGGAATATGTGGGGAACACGGTGGAGAACCAAGTTCAGTTGAATTCTGTCACCAAATAGGACTTCACTATGTAAGCTGTTCACCTTTTAGAATACCAATAGCAAAATTAGCAGCAGCACAAGCAGAAGTAAATTATCCAAGATCATAGAACTAATATAAAAAGGGCATTTCATAACTGATTAATCAGTTATGAAATGCTCCTTTTTGTCTTTATGATAGATAGTTTATAAGGGTATAATTAAATTGAAGATTAAATTTATATCTAAGGGTAATAATCATATAAGAGGTGAATAGGATGAAAATGGCTACATTAATTGAAAATAAACCTGGGGATAGGGAAGAGTTATATACAGAATATGGATTATCAATATATATAGAGGTGGATGGAAAGAAGATATTATTTGATACAGGGCAAAGTGGAGACTTTATAGACAATGCAAAGGATCTAGGTATTGATTTGAAGGGTTTAGACTATGTGATAATTAGTCATGGACATTATGATCATAGTGGTGGGTTCGAAAGACTTATAAAAGAAATAAATCCTAGTATTAATTTATATTTAGGAAGTGGATTCTTTAATAAGAAATATAATTTAATGGAAAGTGGAGAATATGAATATGTGGGAAATCCCTTTGAGGAACAGTTTTTAAGTGAAAATAATATACAGGTAAAATACATAAATGAAGATATATTAAATATTACAGAAAATCTAATTATTTTTACAAACTTTAACAGAAACCAAGAATTTGAAAATACAAATCAAAATATGTATTTAAAAGAAGACGAAGAATATAAAAAAGATATGTTCCTAGAAGAAGTTTCCTTAGGAATTAAAACTAATAGGGGATTAGTAGTCATAGTAGGATGTTCTCATGCAGGGATTGTAAATATATTAGATACTATAACAGAGAGAATAGATATGAATATATATGGTGTAATAGGTGGGCTTCACTTAGTTAGAGAAAATGATGAAAAAATAAATAAAATAATAGAATATTTAAAGGAAAAGGATATTGAGTTAATAGGTGCTTGTCATTGTACAGGAAAACAAGGAGAAACCATGCTTAGTCAACGATTAGAAGGAAGTTTTACTGATAATAATACTGGAGATATATTATATATAAAATAAATAGGCTACTGGACAACCAGCAGGAGTATTTACTCATCTTAGCATGGAACTCCTTTATCAGTTCGTGAACATAATATCATAAAAGATTAATCATTGTAAATCTTAATAAAAATTTTGAATTTCTTATGAATATAATGCATAAACATTAGATATCTTCTATCTAAGGGAGCATATTTCGGTAATACAGGGGTTTGACTTATTGAATTTTTTTTAATATAATTATCTCGAATTATATAAATAAAATAAGGAAATCTATCTTTTAATGCTTAGATGGGTTTTTTATTTTGAAGGGATCTGAAATATTGAAAAATGATATAAAAGAAAATTATATTTTTTCCAGAAAAAATCTTATTTATCTCATTATGCCTCTCATATTTGAGCAGTTACTGGCCGTTGCTGTGGGCATGGCAGACACAGTAATGGTTGCTAGTGTTGGGGAAAGTGGAGTATCAGCCGTATCTTTGGTGGATTCAGTAAATATTCTGCTTATAAATTTATTTGCAGCATTGGCAACAGGCGGAGCCGTGGTTGCAGGACAGTACATAGGAAGAAATCAGAAAGAAAAGGCTTCAAAAGCAGGAGAACAGCTTATAGTATTTGCAACACTTATTTCACTGGTCATAATGGTAGTGATGTATATTGGCAGAAGTTTTATATTAAATGTGGTATTCGGCTCCATTGAGCCTGTTGTTGCAAAATATGCCAATACCTATATGAACATAGTATTCGCAAGTATTCCGTTCATAGCAGTATATAACAGTGGGGCAGCCTTATTCAGAGCTATGGGAAATTCTAAAGTTACTATGAAAATCTCCCTGATAATGAATACCATCAACGTTGTGGGAAATGCAATACTAATATATGGATTTGGCATGGGAGTTGAGGGAGCTGCCATTCCAACCCTGATATCTAGGGCAGTAGCTGCTATAATTATAGTTTTGTTGCTTAGAGATGAAAGTCTTGCTATCCATATAAGTAAGGCATTTAAATATAAATTTGATGGTAAAATGGTTAAAAATATCCTCCAAATAGGAATACCAAATGGAATAGAAAATAGTATGTTTCAGCTAGGCAAGATATTATTATTGAGTATTGTATCTGGGTTTGGGACTGCAGCTATTACAGCAAATGCAGTTGCAAATACGGTTACCGCTTTTCAGTTTCTTCCTGGTGCTGCTATAGGATTAGGTCTTGTTACTGTAGTCAGCCAGTGTGTCGGAGCTGGAGATTATGATCAGGCTAGATACTATACAAAGGTACTTCATAAATATGCTTATATGGCTTTAGCTCTGGTAAATGGAATTATAATACTGGCATCGCCATTTATACTGAAGATGTATAATCTATCACCGGAAACTGCTGCATTGGCAAGAAAGATAATAATATTCTATGGGATACATGCCTGCTTAGTGTGGCCATTGGGCTTTACTCTTCCAAATACCTTAAGAGCTGCAAATGATGTACGATATGCCATGATAATAAGTGTAAGTTCTATGTGGATTACAAGGATTGGGCTTGGCATATTATTTGCCAAATATTTAGATTTTGGAATGTTTGGGGTTTGGATTGCTATGATCTGTGACTGGTATGTAAGAGCTGCATTTTTTATTCATCGATATAGGGGAAGTAAATGGGAAGAAAAGACTGCCCACCATTTATAGAAATGGTGGGTATTTTATTGCTTAGAGCACAAATTATAATTTCTAACATTTGTTCAACATAACATCTAATATAATATTATCAGTGTTATTCATACCGGTATTTGATACATGGGCTAGGTTTTTAATGGTTTGTTCTGTTGTTTCACCTAAGATTCCATTATCTAAGGGAATGAATATATTCTTCAATGCCATATTAGCTGCATCAATAGCTGCATCAACAGATATGGAAAGTTTATAGGAACAGCCTAGTTTCGCTCCATCACATATCATTCCAGTTATACCTGCAATCATATTATTAATAGAACCTTTAATTTGTTCATAACTCCCATCATTTAAAAATGTAAGTCCGGCAGCACAACCAACTCCAGCAGCCACCCCACATCCACATACAGGGGATAGGGAGCCTATATAGGATTTAACATAAATGGTTACTAAATGGCTAAGGGTAATGGAGCGGATTATTTTTTCATCTGAGAAGTTCTTTTCTTTTCCAATTATACTTAAAGGTATAATTGTTACAAGTCCATGATTTCCAGAACCAGCACTACTCATTACAGGAAGAGGGTAGCCAGACATTCTTGCTTCAGAAGCTCCAGAGGTATAGGCCTTAGCCTTAGTATATATATCTGTTATATTATCATATAAGTATTTACCAAGCCCCATTCCTAGATTTTCAGAGATTCCCACCTTTGCAAGGCATAGATTCATATCTATTCCATCTTGAATAAAGGATAGGTCTTCAATATTTCCATTAGATGCAAAGTCTATAAGTTGATCTATGGTAAAATTTTGGATTTCATATTTTATTTCATGGTTTAGATTATTAACAGAAATAGTCTGATCTTTATCTAAACTATCTTTGTCCAGTAAAATTTTATCGTTTTTGCTTTCAAATACTATATTTGTATGAGAGTTCTTAATAACAACCTTTGATTTACCATTATGTCCAAAGGCTTCCACAGAAATATAAAGTCCTTCAGCTTCTTTATTTAAATCTAAACTAATGATTTTGGAATTTGTAATATCTAAGGCTGGTTTTATACTTTCATTTTTAACGTCTTTAAGAACTTCTAATCCATATTCAGATTTTCCAACAATTAACGCAAGGGCAGCAGCGAAAATAATTCCACGTTCACTAGTTCCGGGGATGCCTACACCTAATCCATTTTTTAATATATTACTATTAACGCGAATGATTAAATTTTCAACACTAGAATTAAGTATTTCCTTAGCACGAGCAACAGCATAAGCTACAGCTCCAGGCTCTGTACATCCAAGAGCAGGCTTTACCTGATCCTTCAATATTTCAATCAAAAGATTATTATCTATCATAATATTCCTCTCCTTTCAAGATATTAATTATGCAAGTACTATGCCAAAAAATAAATAATAATTAGATATAGTAGATTAGAGTTGAATACAGGTGTTAGAATAATAAAGTCATATATTCTATATAGAGAGATAAATAAGTTATTCTCAAAATTGATAAATATATTAAATAAGATATGGTATTATCATTGATAATCCAAACCTTATATACATTTATCAATTTTGAATAATTGTTCTCAAAAATGATAATAAAATTGGTTCTATTGATTGATAAGAATATATTTATGTGATAAACTTGTTTATAACGATGGGAAAGTTCTACAAATAAGTTTAAAGTTAAAGGATGATAAAATGAATCTTTTAAAAAGTATAGCACAAGAATTGCAACATATTATTGATGCTATATATTCTGTAACTAATATAGATATTACAATAGTAGATGAGGATTTAAATCGAATTGTAGCCACAAATAATATAAATACAGTTTTTAGAAATAAGGCTCCAGTAAATTCAGTTTTTCACAAAAGTTTAATAACAGGAAAACAATATCTTATTACTGATACTGAAAACGACCTTCTGTGTTTAAATTGTTTTAATAGAGGTAGTTGTAATGAATTGGCGGAGCTATGTATTCCTATACATTTTAATGGAAAAATCATAGGGGTACTTGGGATGTGTGCTTTCAATGAAAAGGCAAGAGATAATATTATAAACAATAAAGATAGTTATATAAAGTTTGAAAATCAATTAAGTAATATTATTTCTACTATTTTAAGTGAGAAGAGATTTGGAGAATTATTGGAGTATCGTTCTACTGAATTAGTTACATTGATTAATTCATTAAATGAGGGCATAATCATATTAGATAACGATATGAAGATAATGACAAAAAATAATTATATAAATGAAAGACTTGATTTAGATATAAATCGTGTTTTAAATATTCAGGAGATAATACCAGAAAAAGATTTAGAAGAATTGGCTCAAAAAGATTTTTATGGAGAAGTTGGACCTGTTAAGATTGGAGAATTTGAGTTTATTATTAATTCAAATCTAATAAGAATCCAAGGAAGTAATCAGGGAATCATTCTCGTGTTTTCTGATTTTAATAAAATGAAGGAATCAGTTTTAAAATCAGATTTAAACAAGCATATAACCACATTTGATAATATAATTGGAGAGAGTGAGCTGCTGATAAATGCCAAGAGGCAAGCTATTCAAGTAGCTGAGAGAGATGTATCTGTATTGTTAATAGGGGAGACAGGAACTGGTAAGGAAATATTTGCAAGGGCGATACATACGACAAGTCAGCGTAGTGGAGATGTTTTTATGGCCATTAACTGTGGGGCAATTCCAGAAAATCTTATTGAATCTGAGTTATTTGGATATGAAAAAGGGTCCTTTACTGGTGCAAGTACTACTGGAAAAATAGGTAAGTTTGAAATAGCTAAGGAAGGTACATTGTTCTTAGATGAAATAGGAGATTTACCATATCCTATGCAGGTAAAAATCCTACGTGCCCTTGAAGAAAAGGAAATAATCAAAGTAGGAGGACATAAGCCTATTAAAGCCAATCCTAGAATTATTTCTGCTACCCATAGAGATTTACCTAGAATGGTAAGGGAAGGAAAATTTAGAGATGATTTATTATATAGATTAAATGTAGTTCCAATTTATATACCACCTTTACGAGAGAGAGGATACGATATTATAATGCTTTCTAGATATTTTCTAAATCATTTTTCTAAGATATATGAAAAGGATTTAGTTGGATTTTCAGCAGAATGTGAAAAATATCTATTGGGATATTCCTATCCAGGTAATATTAGAGAACTAAAAAATCTTATAGAATATGCTACTATTTTTGAAGAAAATAGTATAGTAGGTGTGGAAAACATAAGGAATAAAATAAACTCTCAAGATAAACAAGAAGGACAGACCCTTGCTGAAATGACTAGAATTTATGAGAAAACCATTATAGAAAACTATTTAAATCGCTACGGTAATAGTTTGGAAGGGAAACGAGAAGTAGCTAAACATTTAGGGATAAGTATGGCAACTCTCTATAGAAAAGTAGAATAGATTTAAGAAAATCTGATGAATAGCCATCAGATTTTCATTTCTTTCAATATTCTAATGTAATGATTGGCTTCTCTTAAAACATGGTCTGCCAATAGTGGTGGAATAATTGATTTTATACTACAGTTCAATAATCCCTTTACAGAAGATGTTTTAAAATCTCTAATATCCTTAGTAGCAGCTAGACTTTTTTCAGCCAATAGTTTTTTATGACATTTAATAGATTCTTCCACTAACTTTTCAAATCTTTTAGCAAACTCTTCAGCTTGACGTTTTAAATCCTTTTCAGTTGGGTCTAACATTCCATCTATAAATTCTGCATGGTCTTCCATTATATGATTCCAAAATTTAAGTTCATCACATATGGGCTTTTTAGGTAACATTTTCTTAATCAAACATAATAATGATTCTTTATATAACTTTGCCTCTTCAATAATGTGGTATAACATATAGGGATACATTGTCATAAATATTTTGCAATTTGAGAATAGATCTAAAAGTTTTTCTTTAAGTTCTATTACTTCTTCTAAAAGATTCAATGATCTACAGTTAATATCTTGGACTTTTTCTTCTAACCATTCAGTATAATCAAAGTTGGGGTCCGATCTTAAATTCAATTCAGCTTCAGTAATATTAATATTTATCTCTAATCCAGTTAATGCAGAGGTTACTTCTTCTGCTTTGAGAGTGTATTCAGTAACTAATTCATTTGAGCTCAATACTTTTTCTCTTACGGCACAGTTCCCAAATATAATTGTTTCTCCCAGTATGTCTTCAAAGGAAGATTTAAGTAAATTGGCTTCAGTAATATAGGAAGCATTAATAGAAGGAAGATTGGCCTCTATAAAAAGCAGATGTTCCTTCATAATTCTTTGGAAAAACAAGTTTGTCTCTAGTGAAATTTGAATAAATTCTTTTTTTGGTAACAAAAAAATCCCCCCTAGTAATAATATGAATTAATACATATCATTATGAGGAGAATAATTTGTAATTATCTTAATCTATTATTTAAACTATTTCTAACTTCATCATTAACTACATTATTATTTGCCTTTAAATCTTTTAAGAAACCTTGTATTATATCTGCAAAATTAGTATATTCATATTTTTCTATTGATTTTTCAAATTCTTTTATAAATTTTTCTTTCATTACAAAGGTGTTTATATCAAAATTGGGGTCATGATTATCTCCAAAGAAATAACTTCTAATATACCAATCATATATTTCATTAACCTTTGGCAATAGAGTAGAATAAGGATATACCATTTTAAAACTTTCTACTAAAAGTATTCTTTCTACTAATTTATCCATGGATATCATTAGGGCACCATCATTTGAAAATGGTTCATTAGTATTTAAAGCTAGTATTTTTAAATAATCATTATATTCGTTAGTTATATTTTCACCAAATGTATTTACAAACTTTTGATTATCAATTAAATAATAATAAATACCTTCAGAAGTATCTAATTTATATCCTAAATTAAGATGTTCTACTAGATGTTCTTTTAACTCTTCCACATCTTTCAATACTTTTTGACGACTCAAATATTCCACGCTATTTAATTTTTCCATAGATAAACCATATTTTTTAAATAGATAATCAAAGTTTTCGCCTTTTTGATACTTTAAAAATAAATTTTCTATTTCAATTCCTTCATCATAGGACATTTCCTCTAGATGTTCAATATACTTCATTAAAAGTTCAGTATTGTGGAATTTGGATAACTGACTTTTGTGTTCGTCCATATATTTTAAGCTTTCAGAAAAATTATTTTCTATTAAAGCTTTAGCTTCATTAAATATTTCTTTGTTAGATTCTTCACTGGAATAATTTTTCCTTTCTAATTTGACTAAATCACCACCGTCTTTACCATTCCATTTGTACCAAAGTGTCATTTTATCGGAACCATCAGCGGAGGAATCTGTAGTTTCAGGATCGGCCGTATAGATACTGAATTCCAGTATGCCATCGTTGTCTATATCTTTGATTTCATTACTAGCGTATATGGATATTAAAGATATTTTTTTATCATTAAATATATTCTTCAGCTTTCCATCTTCTAATATAAACCCATAAGTTAACCCAGAATGGGCACCTACACTATTATTAAGAAGTAAACCATTTTGATTTTCAGATATTTTGCCAATTACAATCTGATAATTATTATTATCATAATTCATAGATGTTTTATCTATTAATGTATACTTTTCTCCGGTAAATTTATAGATTTCTAAACTTCCTTTATCTTCTACATTATTAGGATCTCTCTCTTGAAATATTGCAAGTTCCGGTATATTATCTTCATCTAGATTACCGATAGCATAACTAAGGGAGTTATTATATACAAGGGTTTCGCCTAATTTATTCATATGTTCAATATAAGCACTATCACCTAAGAAGTCATAGTTAGCACCTTTAGACACAATAATTTCCTTAATGGATTCTTCTAAAGTTAAGGTTATAGAAACACTTTTTTCATTTGCACAAGCAGTTGTAAGAATAGTTAGACATAGGATGTATATGATGAATTTTATAGACTTTTTCCACATACAATATTCTCCTTTCAATAGTTATATTATACACTTGAATAATAGGCTTTAGGTAACAAACAAGTTACAAAATAATATATAATTATCAAGACTATTGATGAAGGATTTAAACAATGGTATTATCTAATCATAATAATAAATAAGTTATATTTTCAAAATGACGTTGAGAATATATAAATTATTTAATATTATTTTATCTTTTGAATATGCTAAAGTCATAGCAAATACATAGGAAGGAAGTGGTAAAATGGAAGTCAAGGTAAAGATTTGTATGGGGACTCATTGTACAATGATGGGGAATTTAAATTTAGAAGAAAATCTTGAAAGATTACAATTAGAATATCCTGATCAAATTGAAATTGAAGCAGTAAAATGTCTAAAGTATTGTGAGAATAATAAAGCACCTGTAGTGGAACTAAATGGAAAGATAATTACAAATGCTAGTGCAGAAATAGTTATGTCAGAAATTCTTGAGGTGGTAAAATGATGAGAGGCATCTTTACTCCCATTACATATATAAGAAGACAAGTATTTACAGAAATTGCAAAGATAGCTTGGGAAGGAAGGGATCCACTAGAAGTAGACGATATACCATATAAGGTAATTAGTGGTGAAGTACCTCTATATAGGGGAAGTATTTTTCATGAAAGAGCTATTGTTGCAGCTAGAACTAGACTTGGACTAGGTCTAGATAGAAAAACAAATGTTGATAATGGACGTCTATCTAAGGTAGTAGATGAAGCAGTAGTGACCCATAGTATAATTAAAGAGCCATTAGTTAATGTAATTCCATTTGCTTGTACTGCTTGCGAAAGCTCTAAACATTTTGTTACTGATAATTGCAGAAAGTGTATTGCACATCCTTGTATAATAGTATGTCCTGTGAATGCTATTTCCATGGGAAAGGATAGAGCTATAATAGATAAAGATAAGTGTATAGATTGTGGAAAATGTGCTAAGGCTTGTCAATATCATGCTATTATGAAATTAGAAAGACCTTGTAAGGTTGCATGTGGAGTAGATGCCATAGAGTCAGATGAATTAGGCAGAGCAAAGATAAATTATGATAAATGTGTAAGCTGTGGTATGTGTATAGTAAATTGTCCTTTTGCGGCAATTACAGATAAAACAGATATATTTCAATTAGTTCTCGCTATTAAAAGGGGAGAAGAGGTTCATGCAATAATAGCACCTTCTTTTGTAGGCCAATTTGGACCTTTTGCAACACCAGGTAAAATAGTAAAAGCAGCAAAGAATTTAGGGTTTACAGAAATTATAGAGGTAGCATTGGGGGCAGATGTTGCCGCTAAACATGAGGCTGAAATGTTTCCACAACTTGTACCAGAAAAACAGCCATTTTTAGGGACATCTTGTTGTCCGTCTTGGACTATGACAGCTAAGAAGTTTTTCCCTGATCTATACCAATATATATCTTCATCTAATACACCTATGGTAGAGACAGCTAAGAAAATTAAGAGAAGGAGTCCAAGTGGCAAGATAGTATTTATAGGGCCGTGTATCTCAAAAAAAATTGAAGCAATGGAGGAAGAGGTTCGACCATATGTTGATTTTGTACTCACCTATGAAGAACTTGCAGCAATATTTGTAGCAGCGAATATTGATGTTGCTGAAATTGAAGAAGATGAAATCGTTGCAGATGCATCAACAAAAGGAAGAAACTTTGCCTTTGCATCAGGAGTTGCAGCATCAGTGAAGGCAAGTATAGAAAAAGCTCACCCAGATGTAAATGTCTTAACTCATAATGCCAACGGATTATCAGAATGTCGCAAGATGTTAGCCATGGCAAAGGCAGGAAAATTCAATGGATACTTATTGGAGGGAATGGCGTGTCCAGGAGGCTGTGTGGGAGGACCAGGAGCAATGTTGCCAATAGAAAAAGCTGAGAAAGAAGCAAAAGAATTTGCTAAGAAATCACCATATGATAATGTTTTTGAAAATCCATTTATAGAATAAATAAAATTTAACTTAAAAAGGGTAGAAGGTTGATAAAAACTTCTGCCCTTTAACTTTAGTAAAAGCAAAGTAAGAGTAGTGTTAAGAAATAGACAATGTTAGTATGAAAATATTTAATATTAATTATATATAAAAAATATTTTATTAAAAGAGTCGCAATAGTCCAAAAAATCATAATAATATGTATTGACTAAAATAATAGTTTTGGTAAAATTACATTATCAAGATTTAATAAATTCTTCAGTATATTGAAACAAGCAGGTTTGATAATTCTATTCTTTTTAAGGATTCTAGCATTCTAATCAAGATTATAATTAATAATCGGAGTAAATATCCAATGTAAATAAGAACACTTTGTATAGAGGATTTCCAAGAAATAAGGTTAAATAATTAACAAAATATATATAAATAATTAGGAGGTTAATTTATGCTTACTTTGGAGATGAAAGATACCATTGATGAAGTTGTAATGAAACATGGAAGTAACCAATCTTCAATAATTACTATTTTACAAGAAATTCAAGGGAATTATAGGTACTTGCCTGAAGAAGTGTTGGAGTACATAGCAAATAAGATGGATATTACTCCCTCTAAAATTTATGGTATTGCTACATTTTATGAGAACTTTTCATTAGAACCAAAAGGAAAATATGTTATTAAGATTTGTGATGGTACGGCATGTCATGTTAGAAAGTCTATACCTATACTTAATGCGTTGCACAAGGAGCTAGGTCTTAGTAAAGATAAACAGACTACAGATGATCTGATGTTCACTGTTGAAACAGTATCATGTCTTGGAGCTTGTGGTTTAGCACCAGTACTAAATATCAATGAAAAGGTTTATGGCAAAATGACTCCTGAATCTACAGTGGAACTCTTAAATAAATTAAGGGAGGAAATATAGATGACAATAGCTAGTATTCAAGAACTTATGGATGTATCTAAGACATTTAAGAATTCTTTAGATAAACAATATAAGCAAGTCTTAGTTTGTGGAGGGACAGGCTGTGTAGCAGGTGGATCATTAGAGATTTATGCTGAGATAAAAAGATTAATAGAAGAAAAGGGTATATTGGCAGATGTTGAATTATATGAAGAAAATGAGGGCGTAGGAATAAAGAAATCTGGATGTCATGGGTTTTGTGAGGCAGGTCCATTAGTTAGAATTGAACCAGATAAATTTCTATATTTAAAGGTTGGCTTAGAGGATTGTGAGGAAATTGTAAATACTACTTTAGTAGAGGGAAAACCAATTGAAAGACTTATGTACAGTAAAGATAATAAGGTATATCACCAACAAGAAGAAATACCTTTCTATAAATCACAAACTAGAGTTGTATTGGAACATTGTGGACATATAGATGCAGAGTCTATTAAAGAATATATTGCTTATGGTGGATACCAAGCCTTAGCTAAGGCTTTAGATACTATGACACCAGAGGAAGTTTGTAAAGAAATATCCAATGCAAACTTACGAGGAAGAGGAGGCGGAGGCTATCCTGCTGGAAAGAAGTGGCTGCAAGTTTTATCCTATGATAGTGATATGAAGTATGTAGTATGTAATGGTGATGAAGGAGACCCGGGTGCATTTATGGATAGGTCTTTAATGGAGGGAGATCCTCACAATATTATTGAAGGTATGGCTATTGCCGCCTATGCTACTGGAGCATCAGAAGGATATATTTATGTTAGAGCAGAATATCCTTTGGCAGTATCTAGACTTAACAAAGCCATAGAACAAGCAAGAAAAATTGGATTACTAGGAAAAAATATTTTAGGTACAAGTCTAAACTTTGAACTTCATGTAAATCAAGGGGCTGGAGCCTTTGTATGTGGCGAAGGTAGTGCCCTTATTGCATCCATTGAAGGGGAAAGAGGAATGCCTAGAGTAAAGGCAAAGAGAACTGTAGAAGAAGGACTTTGGAGAAAACCTACTGTCCTTAATAATGTTGAGACTTTTGCCAATGTCAGACATATAATTATGAACGGCGCAGAATGGTACAAATCCTATGGAACTAAGGGGAGTCCAGGAACGAAGGCATTTGCACTGACTGGAAATGTGAATAATACTGGATTAATAGAAGTGCCTATGGGAACAACTCTTAGGGAGATTATATTCAATATAGGTGGAGGAATTAAAGATAATAAAAAATTTAAGGCAGTTCAAATAGGAGGACCATCAGGCGGATGTTTAACTGAAGAACATTTAGATATGTCCCTTGATTTTGACTCTTTAACAGATGCTGGTGCTATGATTGGCTCTGGTGGAATGGTTATAATGGATGAAGATACTTGTATGGTAGAAGTGGCTAGATTCTTTATGAACTTTACCCAAAATGAATCTTGTGGAAAATGTGTTCCTTGTAGAGAAGGAACTAAGATTATGTTAAATATTTTAGAAAAGATAGTATCTGGACAAGGAACAGTAGAAGATTTAGATTTACTTGAGGAGTTGGCAGATACCATAACCAATACTGCTCTTTGTGGATTAGGTAAAACTGCGGCAAACCCTGTAGTCAGTTCCTTAAAATATTTTAAAGATGAATATTTAGACCATGTAAAAAATAAGAGATGTTCTACAAAGACTTGCCAAGGATTAAGGGTAATAGAAATCAGCTCTGAGCTTTGTAAAGGATGTAGTAAATGTAGCAGAATTTGTCCTGTAGGTGCAATTCATGGAAAAGTAAAGGAACCATTTGCAATTGATCAAAATAAATGTATTAAATGCGGTGCTTGTATAGAATCCTGTGCATTCGCAGCTATAAGGGAGGCTTAGGGCATGAAGGGTACAATGATTATAGATGGTAGAAGAATAGAATTTGATGGAGAGAAAAATGTATTAGAAGTAGTTAGAAAGGCTGGTATAAGTTTACCTACATTTTGTTACCATTCAGAATTGAGTATTTATGGTGCTTGTAGAATGTGTATGGTGGAAGATAAATGGGGAAATACTTTTGCATCATGTTCTCAATTACCAAAGGATGGTATGGAAGTATTTACAAATACTCCAAAGGTACAAAAATATAGAAAAAATATACTTGAAATGATACTGGCAAACCATGATAGAGATTGTACTGCCTGTGATAGAACTGGTAAATGTCAACTTCAAGAATTAGCTGTTAGATTTGGTATAAAGGATATTAGATTTGATGAAATAGAAAAAAGTCTGCCAATAGATAAGTCTAGTTTAAGTATAGTAAGAAATCCAAATAAATGTATATTATGTGGAGACTGTGTAAGAGTATGTGAAGAGGTTCAAGGAGTAGGTGCTCTAAGCTTTGCTCATAGAGGTTCAAGTATGACAGTATCTGCTGCTTTTGATAGGGATATTGCTGAAGTAAACTGTATAAATTGTGGACAATGTAGAGCAGTTTGTCCTACAGGAGCCATCATAATTAAGAAGGAAAATCATAAAGTATGGGAAGCGATTCATAATAAGAGAAACAGAGTAATAGCTCAAGTAGCACCAGCAGTAAGAGTAGCATTAGGGGAAGAATTTGGATTGGAGCCTGGAGAGATTACCATAGGAAAAATAGTTGCAGCTCTTAAAACCCTTGGAATCCACCAAGTCTACGATACAGCATTTGCTGCAGATATGACAGTAATTGAAGAAAGTAAAGAATTTGTGGAAAGACTAACTAAAGGAGAAAACTTACCACTATTTACTTCCTGCTGTCCAGGATGGGTTAAGTTTGCAGAAAATAAATTTCCAGATATGGTAGATAATATTTCCACTTGTAAATCCCCACAGCAAATGTTTGGAGCAGTTATAAAGGAATATTATAAGGAACTAGATAAAAAAGAAGATAAAGAAACTATACTAATTTCAGTAATGCCTTGTACTGCAAAAAAAGCAGAGGCAGCGAGGGAAGAGTTTGAATATAACGGTGTTAAAGATGTAGACGTAGTAATCACTACTCAAGAATTGGCACTTCTTATTAAAGAAGCGGGAATTATATTTGAACAACTAGAGGAAGAATCCTTTGATATGCCTTTTGGTTTAGCCAGTGGGTCTGGTATAATATTTGGTGCTACTGGTGGAGTAACTGAAGCAGTAGTTACTAGACTATTGAAAGATAAACCTAATCACTTTGCAAAGGATTTGTTATTTAGCGATGTTAGAGGAATGGAGAATTTAAAGGAAGCAAGTTTTAATGTAGATGGAAAAGAAGTAAAAATTGCAATAGTTCATGGCCTGAAAACAGCAGATAAATTAATAAAACAAATAAATGCAGGAGAAAGACATTATGATTTTGTTGAAGTAATGGCCTGTCCAGGTGGCTGTATAGCAGGTGGAGGGCAGCCAGTTCCTATGAATACAGTTATGAGAAAGGAAAGAGCCAAAGGGCTTTATAAACTTGATAGAACATCACATATTAAGAGTTCAGAAAAAAATCCTTTGGTGATGTCCTTGTTTGAGGATTTATTAAAGGATAATCATGAATTGTTACATGTACGCAAAAAGGCTAAAGCTGACATTTAATTATGAATGAAAAGAGTTAGTTGGCAGTATGGATATATCCATATTGCTAATTTATTATTTAAAACAAAGTTAGGAGGTTAGGTTAATTAAAAGAAAAGGAGAATAAGTATGATTAGAGATTATAAACAATCTGAGATTAATGAGATAATTAGAATATATACATTAGAATATAAGGCAATGCCAGCAGAAATTGAAGCTTTAAAGTCTGCGAATAAGATTTTGGTATATGATGATAATGGAATTAAAGGATTTATTCGTTTAGCAATAAGTGGTGACTATTGTTATGTTGAAATGGGAGTTTTAACTAATGAGTTAATAAGACGCGTGGGTTTAAAACTTTGGGAAGAAGCTAAAAAGCTTTTTATAGAGAAATCTATAAAATTTGTTGAAGTTTTTCATGTAAAAGATAATCTAAATTGGCAACAGTTATTTAATGAAATTGGATTTGAATATTGGTATTCTGTATATCGATTTTCATATAAGGGAAATAAATTTAATGAACCTAATATATGTGCAGTAAAATATGAAGATAAGTATTATGAGGATAAAATAAGGCTTGAAAGTGAAGCCTTTTCAGTATTAAGAAGAGAAAATGACATTAAGCCATATAATTGGTATTTAAGTGCAAGTAAAGATGCAATTGAACATAATAGGAAGGAAACCCTTGAACAAAAAGAATATATCTATCTATTCTTTGAAAACAACGAGATGGTCGGAGCATCAATGATTAAAAATGCTGAGATAGATTTGCTATTTGTTAATATTAAATACCAAGGAAAAGGTTATGGTAAGAAGATATTAGAATTTACAATAAATAGAGGTTTAGAGCAAAATGCAGCAAGCGTGAATTTAAATGCATTAGCAAGTAATGAAAATGCATTAAGGCTATATAAAAATATAGGATTTAAAGTTGTACAAGCACAGGATGCTAGAAAACTAACTATAGAATAAATAATGCTAGGGAAATAAAATTAAAAATAAAATAAAACAAGGTAGATAGCTAAGGATTCTTCACTTCAGATTGTCTACCTTATTTTTATTTAAGCGAAAATATTAGCAGTAAAAGAAGGTATTTGAGAATTTATGTAGAATAGCATATTATAAGAATTTTCTGTTTTGAATATTGAGTTTGCTGATTAATTAAAAGGAGGATTTCAAAATGAATGCTTGTGAAAAAGCTATGGAGGTCATGAATGAATTATTTGCAAAGGATTATCAGTTTTCAATGGCGACAGTAAAAGATAATGTGCCATCAGTTCGAGTTGTGGATACTTTCTATGAAGATGGCTCATTTTATGTAGTCACATATTCAAAAACGCAAAAGGTTCGGGAATTAAAGAATAATAGCCTAGTTGCACTATGTAATGAATTCTACAGATTTAGTGGAAATGGATACAATACTGGACATCCACTGCTAACGGAAAATAAAGAGATTAGAGAAAAATTGATAAAGGTATTTGAGCCTTGGTATTTCGCACATAATAATGAGAATGATGAAGATATGTGTTATGTAAGAATTGAACTTAATGAAGGATTTTTCTATAAGGATGGAGTAGGTTATAAAGTAAACTTTAAGAAAAAAGAATCAGAACAGTTTCCATTTGATATTGATATTGTTCCTGTATCCTAAGTTCATTAATAATCAAAATTGCTAATGAAAATTGAGGTAAATGACTATGATAGAATATTTGGGAAAAGAAATAATAGTAAAGATTGATAGACCAATGGGAACTATACATCCTAAACATAATTTTATATATTCAATAAATTATGGATATATTGAAGGGACTAAAGCAGGGGATAGTGAGGAGATTGATGCGTATGTTCTTGGTGTGTTTAGACCCATAGATAGCTTTAAGGGAAGAGTTATTGGCATCATAAAGAGGAATGATGATGTGGAGGATAAGCTAGTAGTAGCAAAAGAACTAAATAGTTATGATAAGTATCAGATCAAGGCTTTAACTGAATTTCAAAAAAGATTTTTTGATAGTGAAATAATAACCTTAGATTATTTAAGAAGCTCAATAAGAAACACTGTACGAGGTTTACTAAGGAGAGAAAGTAAAGTCTTGGTTCTTGAAGAGGAATATAAAGGTGAAGTATATTATTATTTGCCAGGTGGAGGAATTGAGTTTTTAGAAACTAGTGAAGATGCATTGAAAAGAGAGATGAAAGAAGAACTTAATATAAATATAATAGACTACCGACTATTATATATAATAAGCAACATATTTGAAATAGACGGTATAAATGCCCATGAAATCGTTCAGATATATGAAATTTATAATATAGATGACGAAAAATTAATAGATGGAACAACAATGGAAGGAGATATAATGCCTTGCAAAATGAAATGGATTGAAATTGATGAGCTTATAAATGGTACTAAAAAATTCTATCCTGAAGAGTTGATTAAATTATTGTAATTATTTACTTTTGTTTATAATACTAATTGTGTAAGGATAATAGATTTATTCTAGATGATTTAATGAACTATTGGAAAAACTGAAAGTAGATTAAGACTAAAAATAGTTAAATGTTTTATTGTCATAGGATTAAAGGGGGAGAAAAAATTATGTTAAAAAAAGATTTTCCTATATTGGAGTTTGATTCTAGTCCAAGGGCTAAAATTGAGCCTTCTGAAGTTATAAAAAGACAAGATGTTCCTGAGTATTGTGTAATTACATTCTTTAGTGATGTTATTAAGAAAATGTTAGATGAAGGAAGATTGAGAAAGATTGCAGAATTCTATACTACAACAGTGGTATTGCCTATATATGAAACCGAATTTGATGGAAGGACTATAGGGATTGTGCAAGGTTACTTAGGATCAGCTGGTTCTGGTGCACAGCTTGAAGAATTAATAGCAATGGGATTTAAGAAATTCATTGTATGTGGAGCTGCAGGTGTATTGAAGAAAGACATCCAAGTAGGACATTTGGTCGTTCCATATTCAGCAGTTAGGGATGAAGGTTTGTCATATCATTATTTAGAGCCATCTAGGGAAGTTGAATGTAATGAACAGGCCTTAAAATGCATTACAGATTATCTAGAAAATAATCAGATACCATTTATTAAAGCTAAAACATGGACTACAGATTCATTTTATCGTGAGACAGAAGAGAAAATAGCATTGCGTGTTTCAGAAGGATGCGTAACTGTTGAAATGGAAGCAGCTGCATTTTTCGCAGTATCTAAATTTAGAAATGTTGTTTTGGGGCAAATACTTCATGGTGGTGATGATTTAAGTGGAATTGAATGGGATTCTAGGAATTGGGTAAGGAGAGAAGATTTCAGGATTAATCTAGTTGATTTATCTATGGCTATTTGTTTAGAACTATAGGGACAAGGGGACAGGAGTAGTGGCCCAGATAATTCATATGATGAAGCATTCAATTGAGAAATTATATGCTCCTGAAGATAAAGAGCCTTGCAGCAAAGATTTGAGTTAGAAGTAAATACAACATGAAAATAATAATACTCTAATAACAAAAAAAATTTTAAACAAAAATGCGAGTCATTTTATTATTAGATTATTTATAGAAAAGGGAAGAGATAAAATGATGAAAACCTTAATATTTAATGGTTCGCCAAGAAAAAAGGGTGACACTGTAAGTTTAATAAATAAAGTTATAGAAAATCTAAATGGTGAGTATAAAATCATAAATGCATATGACTGTGATATTAATCCATGTATTGATTGTAGATACTGTTGGGACAATACTGGATGTTGTATAAATGATGAAATGCAAGAAGTTTATACATATATACAAGAATGTGACAATATTTTAATTGCATCACCAATTTATTTTTCGGAACTAACAGGAACTTTATTAAATGTGGGTAGTCGTTTACAAACTTATTTTTGTGCAAAAAAATTTAGAAAAGAAAAGTCAATTGCTAAAGTAAAAAAAGGTGCAGTAATAGTTGTAGGTGGTGGTGATGGTAATGTTAATAAAGCCTATGATACGGCTTGCTGTTTGCTTCGTCATATGAATACATTTGATATTTTACCAGTAGTTTTTAGCCATAATACAGATAATAAACCTGCCATTGAAGATGAAATAGCACTATTAGGAGTTAAAGATATTATAAGCTTTTTTAATGAATAGTATTTATTAGTATATATGTATTAGAATAGAATTCTATATTATGTTAGTGTACAATCTTAGTTAAAAGTGTACTACTAGATAAATAGTTTTTGAAAGATTAAAAATATGTGAAAGAATGTATTAACAATGAATATCCAAATATCCATTGTTCCTTATGAAGATAAAACTATTTTGTACAATCTAATTCAATTATATCGATATGATTCTAGTGAATTTGATGGACATGTTTTAAACAAACATGGATTTTATCTATATAAATATTTGGACAGCCAATGGACAGAAGATTATCGACGTCCATTTATAGTGAAAGTTGATGATGAAATCGCTGGATTTGCCTTCGTTATCCTTGATGTTCCCAAAGAGTTTACAATACTAAGTTCAGCAGAAAAAACAAATGTAATAAGTGATTTTTTTATAATGCGTAAATATAAGAGAAAAGGAGTAGGTAAAAAACTTGCCTTTTCATTATTTGACCAATTTCCTGGTACGTGGGAAATAAAGCAAACGACTGGAAATAAAATTGCTTATCAATTTTGGAGAAAAGTGATTAGTGAGTACACTGGATCGAATATATTACAAGAAAAAAATTCACCAAACGAAAAGTGGAATGGAACAGTTATAGTTTTTAAGGCATAAAATTAATATATTATTATCTTGTTTTGTATTGAAGAAATGTATTATTAATTCTTATAATAATTTATGATTATTAGTACTATAAGGCTAAATATGAAATTAGTAATTATTATAGGGGTATTCTGTAGCTGATTACACCAATGGTAAAAAAACAATTTACGAAATGATCACTGTATAGGGCTGCAAAAGTTGTTATTAAGTACCGACACTGAAAGTTTTAATAAAATTTTAGATAGGGTGTGAATTATTTGAAGAAAGTTAGGGTTAAACCTTCAAAATTTAGTTCTGCTATAGCAGGAATAATGGGGATTATTTTTGTAATATTTGGTATTACTCAAATTCCAGTGATGGGGGTATTTGGAGTAGTTTGGACATTGGGTGCTGCTGGAGTTGCGGGGTATCATTTATATAATTTCTTTAGTTCAAATGGTGCTGGAGTATATGAAATTGATATACATGAGCAACAAGAGGATTTTGATGTTAAACTTCGAAAGCTTGATAAATTATATCAAGATGGGATTATCTCGAAGGAAGAGTATGAAAGCAAAAAATCTGAAATATTGAACTCCAAATGGTAGTGACAATAGATTGTTGAAAGTATTATGAAAACTTGGAGGAGATAAATAATAGAGAAGAGTAATACTAGTAACTAAAATAAAACTGACATGACAGAAAGTATTCGAGGAGGGTGTTTATGGGAAATGATATTTGGTCAACAAAAGTACAAGGTATTTTGAATCTTGATTTAAGTAGAGAAATAAGATTTAGAGATGATAGAAAAGATTTATTTTTAAAGTTACTTGGACTAAGAGAGGGAATGACAATATTCGATATTGGTTGTGGTCCAGGTGCAATCACTAGAAAATTATCGAATTGGCTAGGAGAAGAATCTAGGATAATAGGCATAGATAGAGATACAGAATTTATAAAATATGCTAGAGAAAAAGCCATTCAGATGAATTTACATAATATAAGCTATTATGAAGGAGATGCTTTAAAGCTTCCGTTAGAAGATAATTCAGTTGATGCCTGCATATCCCATACGGTAATAGAGCATGTGCCAAATAAAGAATTTTTATTAGAACAAAAGAGGGTGTGTAAACCAAAAGGAAGGGTTTCTGTAATGTATGCAATACCAGACAAATACATAAGAACTGAGCCTAGTCTATTGCCTAAGCAAAGTAAACGTGAAACTGAGCTTTTAGATAAACTGTTTAAAAATACAGATGAAATTAATAGAGAACATAATGTTGGAAAGTATTGGCCTGATCCAGTAGAATTACCTAGACTATTTGAGGAGCTTGGCTTTAATAATATTCAAGTTGATGCAATAGCTATACCTATAGTAATTGATGACTCAAGAAATAGTAATGATGAAAAGATGACAATCATTGAGTCGGAAAAGGAACAGTTATTTGAAAGTATTAGTATAGTCAACGGATTAAATGAAAATAGATTATCAGATAATGAATTGTTGGAGTTAAAAAGGTTAATAACTGAAAGAACTGATCAAAGGTTAAAATTCGTAGAAGAAGGAGAGAACATCTGGGATTATACTATTTTATTAATGCAAGTGGTGTCGGGAATGGTTGACAAGGGGGAATAGACATGGACGATTTATCAGCTTATAAAGGGATAAATCAGTTTGGTAGATCCTATGAAATTATGTTGGAAAATGATACTCATGGAAAGAATTCTGTAGATAGAGTTATTTTTGAAAATATGATTAGATTATGTGATGATACTAAAGAATATTTATATGGAGAATATACTAAAAAAGAAATTAAGTATATTCTAGGTTCAAGAACTAATTTGGAAAGTCTTGTGTGTAAACTTATTTCTGAAGTTACCTCAGGGGAAGATAAGATTATAAAAATTGCATCATTTTGTTCAAGGCTGTATGAAATAATTGAAAGTGATGATTTAGATGATATGATATTTGGAGGAACTGAAGAAGACATTATAAAACGTTGTTCTAACTGGTGTACAGATATTTCAAGAGTAACTTGTATTCTATATCAATTAATTGGATTACCATCACGTATAACACAACTATTTAATATTCATTACGCATATAGTGGACATGTAATTGTTCAAGCCTTTAGAAACAATACATGGGGAGCTATAGACCCAACAGATGATATTGGCTATAGTCATATAGATGGTACTCCTGCTTCAGCATAGGATATTATGAATGAAAATGGAGGTATTTTAGCAAAAAATAGTACTGGACATATTTTAGGTATTGATTTTAATCAATTTAGTGGAATAGCAATTTCAAATTATTATATAAATGAACATATAAACTATGATTACTCAGTAAGTGGTATTAATCAATACTATAAAGGTATCCTGGAAATGAGTGATAAAGGCTGGCCGGGAGGAATAAGATGGCTTTGCAATGAGAATGGTTTGTAGCAATAATAATGACTTAATGACTACATTGACAAGATTGTGAATATGGCAGTTGGATTTGACTAGGAAGGAAGAAGATTTCAGGATCAATCTAGTTGATTTATCTATGACGATTTGTTTAGAGCTATAGGTAAACCAGAATTAGAAAATATAACTTTATTATAGTTATAAAGAATGAAAATAGTTACTACTTATAAATTTGGAAATGAATATACTAAGAACTTATATACACAACTAGGATTGCAGCAGATAGGTACAAATGAAGATGGAGAAATTGATATGATATTGTATTTTTAAATAGCAAAAGAGAGTGTTGAGCAAGCCTAATAGAAGTAATCCGTATTATCAAAATGAAAAAGAAAATATAGAATTTATGGATAAGGTGGGGATGGAATAGTGAATATACTTTTCAGAGATATAGATAGAACCAATGAAGATATGGTAAAAAATATAAAGTTGAACCCTGAGCAAGAAAAATTTATTGAAACTGTAGAGGAATGTTTGGAAGAAGCCAATGAATATAAGGAATGGTGTCCAGTGGCTATTTACAATTATGATGAGGTTATTGGATTTGCCATGTACGGATCTTTTGGACCTAATAAGCATACTTGGATTGATAGAATAATGATAGATAAAAAATATCAGGATAAAGGATATGGAAGAACAGCAATGCTGAAGCTCATCGAAATAGTTTCAAAAAAATATGAGGTAGATACTGTATATTTAAGTATCATTGAAGAAAATAAAATGGCATATGAATTCTATAGAAGTATCGGATTTGAATATATAAATGAAAAAGATTCAAATGGTGAACTTATATTTAGATATACAATATAAATTAGTTCGTTCATTATTTTAGTTTGCATTCAAGAATGCTAAATCTAAGCTAGACTGCAAGATTATATTAGAGGTTTTAATAGGATATTGAAATCCTTTTTCCTAAAATTGCATCAAAGTTATAGATGTCTATAAAAACTTGCATAAAATAGGGAAGTATAAGATAATTTAACGAACAATTAATATAGTGGAAGTTAACTCATAAGATATTTATATAAATCTAAAGGAGTGAGCCCTATGCATTTAAGATTACAAGAGAGAACTAAGGAACATGTTTTAACTTTTTGGAATAAAACTAAAGATAAAGAAATAAGAGGGTTATTTCCATTTACTGTTGAATCTTTAGAAAAAGCATTAATATTGTTTGAGGAATCCATGGAAGCAGATGCTTTAAGTTATGGTAAGGTGATTTATTTTGAGGATAAATATATTGGAGATATTTGGTGTTATGGTATAGATGAAAGTGATGAAAAAATGGCAATGTTAAGTATTGTAATTTTTGAAAAACAATTTTGGGGAAAGGGAATAGGGACAGAGGCTGTGAAAATCTTTATAACTGAAATGTTTAGAAGATTTAATATAGAAAGAATTGGTGCATTTACATATCGTCACAATCATGGATCAATTGGTATGTTAAATAATGCTGGTTTTCAAAAGAGAGACACATTTGTCGAAGATGAGATCGAATCAATGTATTTTGAAATATCATATAAGAATCTATTATAGATAATGAATTTTACTATTGAAGAACAAGATATTATTTGAACCGGTACAGGAATTGGGTTTAACTGGAATATGGTTCAATAAGAACTTTGCTATAAACAATAGTCACATTAAACCTGATAGTAAGATATTTAAGCTGGAAGAGTTAGTAGAATTGTTATAATTTGAATTTTCTTCAGCCCATTTACATGAATAAAGAAAATATATGATATGAGGTGTGAAATGAAAAGACAACTTATTTTAATAGCAGATATGGAGGGTACAAGTGGGATTTTTGAAAATAATGTTGAAGCAATATATCATGGTTCAGAGCTTTGGAGAAACATAGGCAGACAATATTTAACCAGTGATGTATTAGCAGTCTGTGAAGCAGCAAAAGAATATGAGATTGATGAAATTTTACTATATGATGGGCATTATGCAGGGGATGCAGAATTTAATGTGATTCTGGAGCAACTTCCAGGTAATGTAAAAGTATTTGATACTCCAAATCGATGTTTTTATTGGAGAAGAATTAGAGGTCAAGCGGAGTCTAATCCATTTGGATTAATTACAGTGGGACAACATGCTAGAAATGGAGAATTAGATGCATATTTTCCTCATACAATTCAAACTCCACCGATAAAAACATTATTTGTTAATGAAATGCACATAGCTGAGATTGGACAGGCTACACTGAGTTTTTGTGGAACAAAATACATTGCCAATATTGGATGCAATGCGTCACATAAAGAAGCGAGAGAAATTTCTAAAAATGTTACTTGTATCACAGTAAAGAACAAGGCAACAGGATGGGAACCACTACCACAGGAAACTTATGGAATTATAAAAAATGGTGTAATTGAAGCCATAAAAGCCATAGATCAAAAAGATATGATTTCAATTAGTGAACCCTGTTATTTTTCTATGGAGTTGACGGAGGATTACTATTTTGATCCAACAGAAATGTTTCCATGGAAGGGTAACTTTACTGAAACTATGGCTACATGGGAATCACCAAATATTGAAATTGGTCTGGAACTTTTTAATTATGTTAGAGGTTTTATTAAGAAGAAATCAAAATAAGAAATAGCAATATCAAGTATGTTTAGTATTAGAATATCTCAATTGAAAATTGTAATAAAAATATGATTAGAATATTTATAAAAATGATTCTAATCATATTATACTAGGAGGTTCATAATGAGTAATAGCTTAACATTATCTATAGTAAAAAACAAAGCTGATGTAACGACATTTTGGAAGTTATTTGATAGTTATATTAATGAATTATCTATAAATGCTTCATTAGGAGATGACTTCGATTTAGATTATTTTTATTCGGATGAATATAGAGATGCAATTGAGGAACTGAGAATAAGAGATAAAAATCCATTAAGAATACTCTTCATAAATAAAGAAGAAATTATCATTGGTTTTTTAATGTATGTTACCTATTTTGATGAAGATGGAAAATGCTTTTTAATGGAATACTATATCCAGCCAAATTACCGAAATTTAGGTTATGGAAATTCAGCTTATTTAAAGGCTGAAAATCATATTAATGATGAAGGTGCTTTATATATTGAACTGACACCGACAAATGAGGCAAATGAAAGATTTTGGAGTGGTGTTGGATTTGAGAAATCAGAAGATATGGACGAGGATAACAAATATTATTATAGAAAATTACTTTAAAGATATTATTGAACGAAAAGCAATATATTACATCACTATTATTAAATAAAGAGGGAGTTTGTTTTAATGACTTTATTAAATGATGCTGAAAAATTAATAGATATAATTGAAAGTAACTTATATTTGCAAAAACTAATTACAGTCTTATATGAACTTAAAACTGAAGATTTTTATATTGGCGCAGGAGCTATTACTCAAACAGTATGGAATATACTAACTAATCGACCAGTGGATTATGGTATAGATGATATTGATATAGTTTATTATAATCCTGAAAATATAGAAGAAAAATATGAAAGAAAAGTTATGGAATATTTAAATCAAGAATTAGAGGGATTTCCTTTTTGGTTAGATGTTAAGAATCAAGCTAGGGTTCATTTATGGTATAAGGATAAATTTGGATATGATATTGAGCCATATAAATCTATAGAAGATGCAATAGATATTTGGCCAACGACAGCTACCTCCTTGGGAGTAAGGAAGTTATCTGAAAAAGACTGGGAAATATATGCACCTTTTGGGCTGAAGGATATTTTTCATATGAAGATTGTTGCTAATAACAGACAAATAACAAAAGAGATTTATAATAAAAAGGTTGAAAAATGGCTTCAAAAATGGCCTGAGTTAGATATAGTGCAATGGCATAACGAATTAATTCCATTTGTTGCTGATAAAAAGATATATATAAGAAAGTAATATGTGTAATATCTAATTGTATAAGATAGCACCTCAGCTAGGGTCTATGTACCTAAAAAGAATTGATTCTAGCTAAATATGATAGAAACAATATAAATTTGATTGTGAGGGTTTTGAAGAAAATAAGTTGATATTTGAGAATAGCTACTTTGATGAAAATTGGTTTACTTATCTATTAGATGATTATGATATTACATTGTGTAATAGAAAAATTTCAACCTATATAAATGCACTGGCAAAAGCAGGGTTTATTATAGAGGAGATGGTTGAGGAAACAGATCAAGCGACGATGGAACTAACTGGTGATGCTGATAATAGGTTAAAAAAGGCAAAAATGCTTCCCCTTTCATTTGTTTTTAAAGCAAGAAAACTTTAAGTACCTATTTGCAGAGTTATGGTAAAGAAGGTAGGGTAAGTTAAATGGCCATATTATTTTGGAGTTTTATACCTGCAATACTAATTATATAAGAGGTGTGAGCTATGAAAGAATATAAAGTAATTTGCATAGATATGTTTCAAACGTTAGTAAATATAGAATCTAGAGTTGAATACATTTGAAAAGGAATACTAAAGGAAGATTATAATGAAGAATTAAAGGATAAGTATGTACAAATTGCCAAAAGTAAAATAGTTGATAAGTTTCATGTCAATGAAAGTACCAGTACTAAGTTTAGGAACTTAAAACAAATTTTTTTTGAGAGTTTCAAAGACATTTTTCAAGAAAATCAAGTGGAATATTGTCCAAGCTATGCAACAAGAATTTTTATGGAAGAACACGATAGAGCAGATTTATATTATGACAGTAAAGAATTTATTAAAAGGGCTAATAAAAAGTATAAGGTATGTTTAGTAAGCGATGCTGATACTGAAATGATTGAAAATCAAGTTAAAAACTTTGATTTTGATAAGATATTTATATCAGAAAATATACAATCCTATAAGGGTGAACCAAATTATAAGATTTTCAAAGAAGTAATCAATCATTACAATATAGAACCATATAAAATAATACATATAGGTGATTCTTCATCTGACATGCTAGGTGCTAATAGAGCAGGAATAGATACATGTTGGATAAATAGACATAATTATAAAAAAAAGTTTGATATAAAACCAGAATATGAAACTGAGTCTTTAGAGGAGCTGTTTTCTATACTTAATATATAATTGTTTTGTTGGTAAATGAAGATTGAATTGGAGAAAGAGATAAGGACCATTTATATAGCATAAATAGGGGGACAGAGGAATGAATGATTCAGTATACAATATACAATTTGAAAAACTATGTAATGTCTTAGGACTTGGCGATATAATTGGCTTTCCCAAGGCCATAACAGGTGGATTCTTGCACAGAATGTATGCTATTGAAACCACGCAAGGAAAATATGTAGTTAAAGTACTAAATCCTCAAATAATGCTTAGACCTATGGCAATGCAAAACTTTATCAATTCAGAGCAAATTGCCAATATCGCATCAAATAATATACCCGCTATTCCAGCCAAAAAAATTAATGGTATTTGCATGCAAGAAATAGATAATCAATTCTATCTTGTTTTCGATTGGATAGAAGGGAAAAGTCTGAAGCCTAATGAAATCAGAATAGTTCATTGTGAAAGAATAGGTACTATTCTTGCTGACATACATATGACGAATTTTTCTGAATTGGGAATAGCTAATGATTGGTCAGATAATGGAGAGTTAGCAGATTGGAATTATTATTTGAAAAGGGGACAAGAGAATAATATAGAATGGGCTAGTCAACTGCAGGAGATTTCTGATAATCTCTATGATTGGAATTCTCAAGCAAACAAATCAGCAATGTTACTTTCAGCAGATATGGTTATTAGCCATAGAGATTTAGACCCCAAGAATGTTATGTGGAACCAAGATAATCCTATTGTTATTGACTGGGAAGCAGCAGGATATATAAGCCCTATGCAGGAATTGATTGAAACGGCGATTTATTGGGCTGAAGATGGAATGGGAAACATTGACAAGAAAAGATTTATGGCATTTATAGAAGGATATAAAAAGAGATATGGAATGTTAAGAGCAAATTGGAAAACGGTTTTGATAAATGGATTTTTAGGAAAACTTGGATGGTTGGAATATAATTTAAGGCGATCTTTATGGATTGAATGTACAGACATGGAAGAACAGCAAATGGGGATTGACCAAGTAATGGAAACAATTAAGGTCATTAGATATTATGCAGATATGATGCCTGAATTAGAAAAGTGGTTAAATTATGAAATTTAGTAGAGGCGGTCAAAATATTAAAGGATAACCAGTATAGTTGTGAGAATCCATTTATCTACTACGCCAGAGAGGTAGCATTACAGGCTGAATATATTTTTATATCATGCAATTAAAATAAATAGGAGGCATTAATAACATGATCCAATCAATAGTGCATATAGCTTTAGTTGTTAGAGATTATGATGAGGCAATAGAGTTTTATACTAAGAAGTTAAACTTTACATTGGTTGAAGATACTTATCAGCCAGAACAAGATAAGAGATGGGTAGTTGTCTCTCCACCAGGTTCAGTTGGGACAACAATATTACTCGCAAAAGCATCAAAACCTGAACAAGAGTTGTTTATTGGAAATCAGACAGGAGGGAGGGTATTTTTGTTTTTGAATACAGATGACTTCTGGAGAGATTATAATGAAATGATCGCAAGAGGGATTGAATTTGTAAGAGAACCTAAGGAGGCCCCATATGGTACTGTTGCTGTTTTTAAAGATATATATGGTAACTTATGGGATTTGTTGGAACTGAAGAAGGATCACCCAATCGCTAAAAGAATAAAGTAAAGCTTTAAAACATTTATATCTAATAAGAATCAATTTCTTGTTTAGGAAAATTTAAGAAGGCAAGCTTTCGTATTAAATGTTATTTAGCCAGTTAAACATAAATAAAGGAGGGAAAAGAATGCCTTTTGCAATGACTCATTTACATATTGCATATAATATAATAAGCAATACACCGGAAATCAAGAAACCCTGTGATTTTATGCTAGGTGCTATTGCACCCGATTCTATTCACTTTCGTCATAATTATGTAAGTGATATGAAGAAAATAAGCCATCTCTGTGTTGGAAGTGAAAGATGGGGGAGAGCCACAAATAATCAAGAATGGTTAGAAAATGTACTTGTTCTCTTGAAAGAAAATAAGGACACCGAGAAAGCGGATTTTATATATGGGTACTGCTCTCACATACTTGCTGATATACAAAATAATATAAAAATTTGGACACCATTTCGATTGGAAAATAAAGAAGCCTTGGAAAAAGGACTTGGAAGTATTTATCATCAAGAATCAAATGATGTAGATTACGCCCTGTATTTATTGCAGCCACAACAGAAAATAATATGGCAAATGCTTGAAGAGTCCATTGGATATGATATACCAAATATTGTGAGTCTCAGTGAAATTGATAAGATGAAGCATTCTATTCTAAATGACCAATTTATAGATAGAAAATATGAGGACATGTCTTCAAACAAATATGTCACACTTTCCAAAATACAGGAGTTTATTTCCGTGGAATCTCAATATATTAAAAAGCTTTTATACTCAAGATGATATTATAATAAATAAATTAGATGGATTGATATTACCAGGAGGTTTAGGAGTATTTAGAAATTTATCAAATTATATATTGGAAAAGGAAAACTTTTCTATAGATAAGGATAAGGTGATGAGTATATGATTGAAAGGGATTATCAGGTTGATATGCATATTCATACTACAGCTTCAGATGGAACATGGACTGTTGAGGAATTATTAGAGCTTATTATAAAGAATAACATAAAATTATTTTCTATTACAGATCATGATACTATCCAGAATAGTGTAAAGATGTTATATAGTATTCCAAAAGATATTTACTATGTCATTGGTGTAGAAATTTCATGTACATATAATGGGGAAGAATATCATATAACTGCATACGATTTTAACCATGAAGATAGGAGATTAAATGAATTACTTAAATTTAATCAAATACAAAGAAAAGAATTTAATACTAAAGTTATTCAATATGCAAAAAAGATAGATAAGATAAAAGATATTAAAGACTACTACCCATATGAATACAATAGGAAGAGAGGCGGATGGGAATCATTAAATTACTTATTAGATAAGAATATAGTTAGTAATCTTAAAGATTATTTTGAAATAATAAAATCAAGTAATGAAAAATTATATTTTAAGAACCCAAAAGAAATAATTAAAACAATTAAGGCGGCAGGAGGACATTCATTCTTGGCTCATCCTAGTGCATATCAAGGAGGAGAAAAGTTATCTTTAGAAGTCTTGGAGGAATGGAAGAACTATGGAATTTCAGGTATTGAATGTTACTCTCCATATTTAAAAAATATAGAAGATGCAAATTATTATATAAAATTTTGTGAAGAAAATGATTTGTTGATTTCAGCAGGTTCAGACTGCCATGGTGAATTTAATGATAGGACTTTAGGCATTCCTAAGGTTAGTTTAGATAAAATAAATATGGACTTTATTAAAAACATATAGAAATTCGATATATTAAGTTTAGAAAAGTCTTGAATTTCAGTGTAGAATTTAAAATGAGAATGGATATAGATATTAACCATTCTCATTTTATTTTTAAAAATATATATTAAAAAAGAGGGACTAAGAAAGTTTTGTAGAATATAGTTAAGATGGATTATTATTGAAATTAAATAAAGCCAATAATTGAAGGGAGCGCTTATGAATAGATTAGAAGAAGTTCGTAAAGTTGTAGATAAAATACTAATAGAACAGCCAGATTTAGAGCGAAGGCGTTGCGGTTATGTTCATTTATATGGTGTAGCCGATATTTGCAGTTTACTTGCATTAAAAAGGGGATTGGATGTTGAATTATGTGCAGTGGCAGGAATGCTTCATGATATTTGGACTTATAAAACTGGATGTAGTATGGACCACGGAAAATTAGGCTCTATTGAAGCAAGAAAAATTTTAAATGATATTAATATATTTAGTGAAGAGGAAATTGATATTATCTGTAGTTCAATATTTAAACATAGTAATAAACAAGATATAGATAGTGATTATTGTGAGTTACTTAAAGATGCTGATGTACTTCAACATT
The DNA here is from genome assembly GCF_030931715.1 of Tissierella sp. MB52-C2. NCBI lineage: Bacteria > Bacillati > Bacillota > Tissierellia > Tissierellales > Tissierellaceae > Tissierella > Tissierella sp. MB52-C2. The sequence continues at coordinate 2,675,634 of NZ_CP133261.1, read as the reverse complement.
ACTTATATAACACTAATCTTCCAATTATTGAAAAAGAGAAGGATAGGTTGAATATTTTATTCAAAGAATTAGGTCTTAATATAGAGTTAAACTAGATTATGGCAATGACTGAGGAAGATAAATGAATAATATATATATTATAGCTGGTCCGGGAGGTGTAGGAAAATCAACAATTTCTAAAATCATAGCCAAAAGAAAAGAAAAATCAGCGTTAATAGAAGGGGATGAATTATAGTAAGACATACTATCTTGATACGAATTTATTAGATGCAGAAGAAATAGCAGATGAAATAATGGTAAATGATAGATTTCTATTAGAATAAGAAATTACAGGATAGTTAAACGTTGGATAAAACAGAAACTTGGAACTGAAGGGTGTATTTATAAACCAGAATATAAGATGCTTAAAAGTATGTTTAAATGGTCAAAGAATTACGATGCAGGGAAGGATAATCTAAAAGAACGAATTGCAGTTTATCAAGAAAAGGTCATTAATTTAAAAAACAGTAAAAATATTTATGAATTTTTGGAAAGATGTATGGCCAATAGAAATAAGGATAATTTTACCATACAGTACTCTAATAAGTAAGGAGGTAAGTTATTTGAATAAAACTTTAATAATAATTGCTGGTATGCCTGCAACAGGGAAAATCACATTTGCAAACTATTTATCAGATAAGATGGGAATACCTTTAATTTGCAAAGATAAGCTTAAAGAAATAATATGGGATAAAATTCATTATGATACCAATATCCCTACAGAATCTCAAAAATATGGGGGATTAGCATATGATTTATCTTTTCACTTTTGTGAAATACTTATGAAAACTAATCAAACATTTATTATTGAAAGTAATTTTACTAATCCATGTCCTGATATATTAAGTTCAAAAGTCAGTAAATATAAATATAGAGTAATTACAGTGTTATTAGATGGAGATGTGAAGGTAATTCATCGTCGATTTTTAGCAAGGGATACCACGATAGAAAGACATCAAGGGCTTGTTTCAAATAATTACTTTAATGATTTTGAATTTTTTAAGAAAGCTACTAAACCATGCAGAGATTTTGCTTATGGGGATATACGAATTACTGTAGACACAACAGATTTTTCAAAGGTTCTATATGATGATATTGTAGCAAAAATATTAGAATCATGACCAAGCATATAGATAGTAAAAATAGGAGACAGAAATTCAAAAACAATATGGAGAGATAGAATGGAAAATTTTAATATAGGATTTAGAGAAATGAAAGATTAATTTAATAAGTTCCTTAGGATGATTCTTTATTGTAGCAATAAGGAGGTACAAAACAAATGGCATCAAGAATGATACACTTAGCTATCTCAGAAAGAATAGCAGAACGTTTTGATTTAGATTTGATGAGATTTAATTTAGGAAACCTATTGCCAGATTTACATAAAAATACTAGAGAGGCAAAGGCTATCTCTCACTTTAGAATTAAAAGAGAACCTTATGAAGATTCTAAGGACCCTAATTATCAGTACTATGATTATAATAAGTTCTTACAGAAGTATAAAGATAAAATATATGATGATTTATATCTTGGATATTATTGTCACTTAATTGCAGATGAATTATGGATACAAAATATATACATAAAATATATGCGTGATAAGAATAGGAAAAAAAGAATAGACCAGCAACGTAATTACTATCATGATTATAGTAGACTAAATCAAATAGTAAAGGATAAATATAACCTAAAAATCAATGTTATATTTGAAGAGATAGAAATATTAGAAATCGATTCTAGAAAAATATCAGAGCTTAAAGCTGCGTTGGAGTATGATTTTAATGCAAGGTATGATGACTTAGATTTATTGTTATTTAATTATGATGATATTAGAACTTATATAGAGGAAGTCAGTTTTATAATTATTAAGGATTTAGAACAAAAGGATTTAAGATATAGCAGAGGGGAAAGAGAGAAGGGCTATGGTAAGCATTATGAATAAATTCATATTAGAGACAGTTACAGAAGAATTATTTGAAAGAGTGCTAAAAATTTATAATACAAATCAGGAATACTTTCAGATTTCCATGAATGGTAAACCTTCAATGGAATCTGTTATTGAGGATAAAAATGGAATACCTCCAGGTTCAAATGTCGAAAATAAAAACTATAAACTAATAAAATTAAATGGTGTGGATATTGGCGTGATAGACTATATAGTTAATTATCCAAACGAAGATACAATATATATAGGATTATTTATGATTGACGGAAACTTTCATAGAAATGGATATGGAAGAGAGTTTATAGAAGAATTTATAACAAATATAAAAAATCAAGGATTTAATAAAATACGATTAGGTGTTTTAAAGGAAAATATAAAAGCATTTGAGTTTTGGACACGCATTGGGTTTAAGGTTATGAAAGAGGTTACTAGTACAATACATCCTGAAAGAAATTGGAAAATTAAAGTTATGGAAAGAAGGATTTAAGTAGTGAAAAGATAGTTATAGGGGAGACGGGATTGTATGGCAGAAGAAATTTAAGTTAGAAAATTAAATACAATACCAGATAATTTCAAGATCATATCTCAACCTATAGGAGAATTTATTCGACGATGAAGTTATTGTTCTTAATTAACTAAGCTTATAAAATAGAAAGAGAAGCTTGACTATAAAATACGAATTGAGGGATTTTATATGAATACTGTTAAATTAACAATAGCTGAATTAAGAAAAAATAAAGGAGTAACTCAATCTGAGTTAGCAGATTTTCTAGGGGTATCATTTCAATCAGTAAGTAAATGGGAGAATGGTATAACTATGCCTGATATATTATTGTTACCAAAGATTTCAGAGTATTTTAAAGTATCAGTTGATGAAGTTCTCGGATTAAAGCCACTAAAAAATAGAGAATACAAATCACGAAGAACTGATAGTAAAGAACATTGGAATAAACAGCTTAATTACTTAAAGAATTCTAGAATAGAGTTTTGTAATTTTGATGAACAAGAAGAAATACAAAGGATGCTTAGGATAGCAAGAGAAGATAATTTTAAAATAGGAATACATTTTCCTCTAAACAAATCAAGCTATAAATATAGAGATCCTTTATTATTATCTCTTGATAAGGATGAAGTTATGGAAGCATTTGAAGCAGTTGAAAATGAGGTTAAATACGCATCAGAAATAGGAGCGGAATATTTATTAGTACATTTTCCAAAATCTATGGTAGTAGATGAAGAACTTAATTGGAGGAAATGTAAGTTTTCTCATGAAGGTGAAACCATTGGAGAAAAAGCATATGGATTTCGAGAGTTTAAAAATCAATGTAATTATATATTTAGAGGATTATCAGAGTTATCTAAAAAGTATAAGATACAAATAGTATTGGAGATAGAGATGCTCAATAAGTATTTATATCAAGGAAAATTATTAAAAGATTTATTGGAAGAGTATTCAGATTTAAAATTATGTTTAGATAGTGCTAGACTCCATGTTCTAGCTAATATAGATAGTAAATTTGATTATAGAAATTTTATAAAATAAATGGCCAAGTATACATATTTACTTCATATATCTAATATAAAGATTACTGATACCATAAAAAATGGACACCATCCAGCATTAGTAGAATTGGACACAGAAGAAGGGTGGAGTAATATAGGAGAATTTTTAAATATTATATCTACTGAAAATAAAGATATAAAGATATTATTTGAGCATAGGTCGGATATTCTAACAGAGGATGAGTTATTTTTAACTAGATAGATTACTAGATAATAAATACTATTTTGGAGGGAAATATGATAAAGAATTCAAAAGTAATTTTTTTTGATATGGGTAATACATTATTGCATTTTCATTTTGGAAAAACTGATGATGAAAAGGATACTATTGGAATAAAGTATCTTACAGAATTCCTTAAGCAATATAATTGTCAAATTGAGTTTAATGATGTAAAAGAGAATTTCTTTGATGTATGGAAGAGAGTTATGCCTTTAAGAAAAATTAATCATACAGAATATGAAGTAGAATACTATTTAAATAGTTTTTTAAAGAAGTATAATGTGGATTTGGACTTAGATATATGTATAAAAGCAATGGATATATTTTATACAGAATATCGGAACAATATCTGGATTGAAGAAAATATTCATAAAACATTAGAAAGCATTAAAGAAAAGGGATATAGAATTGGAGTTATTTCAAATTCGAGCCTTTATGATGAAGTTATGATCAATTGCTTTGAGAAGGTTAAATTAGCAAGATATATAGATATATTTACCTTTAGTTACTATTTAAAAATATGCAAACCTAAAGAACAAATATTTGAAATTGCTATGGATAGGATGAAAGTTAGTCCAGAAGAGGCAATAATGATAGGAGATAATCTTCAAAATGATATTGAACCAGCACAGAAATTAGGTTTAACTGGAATCTGGTTCAATAAGGATTTGACTATAAATGATACTCATATTAAACCTGATAATGAAGTATTTAAGCTAGAAGAGTTGATAGAATTATTGTAACAATTTTAAAATATCATATAAAATCAAATAATATCCAAGAAAGCATTGGAAACTGATGAACAGTCGCAAGTAACTCTTAAATATTGGGTTGCAGAGGGAAGAGTATACTTTTGTATCCAGAGAATGAACAATAACATGGGAGAAAACCATCTATGAAATATATAATTGAGGGAAAAGAAAATAAAATATTGTTGCTATTTATAAATGGAGGCGGTATCAGTAAATGGATGTGGAAGTATCAGAAATCCTTGGAGTATAGATGTATCTTTTTTGATTTACCAGGACACGGAGATAATTCCAATATTGACTTTACATCAATTGATGATGTATGTTTATTCCTTGTTGATTTAATTAAGAATGAATCTGAAGATAATAAAGCTGTTGTAATAGGTCTGTCTATTGGGGGACAGATAGTATTAAATTTATTGAAGTCATATAATGATTACATTTCAAAAGCAGTAGTTATCAGTGCTCTCAATAATCCAATGAAAACATATAATTTTTTGATTAATCCAATGTTAGCAATATCCACACCTCTTATTAAAAATAAAGGGTTTTCTAAATTGCAATTTAGGCAATTTGCTCTCCCGGATAATTGGTTTGAGGATTATTATAATGATTCCTTAAAAATATCTATAAAAACTCTAAAGAATATTACTAAAGAAAATATGGAGTTTAATTTTGATAAGATTGTAGCTGGAATACCTACTCTAATCTTAACTGGAGAGAAAGAACGAGGAATAATGAGAAAGTCTGCAGAAAAAACCTCTAACTATATAAAGGGGAGCAAATATTATATAGTTAAAGGTGCTGGTCACGGTATACCTTACGAAAGACCAGATATATTTAACGAGTTACTTATGAGTTTTATATCGAATAATTCTATCTCCGATTCACTGAAAGCTGAAATTTATTCCTGTACAGATTGATAATAATAGATTTCAAGGATTTATTTATTATAATCAAATAAATTGGTGAAGAATTATGTATTATATTTTTACTATAGATTAGGAGAGGAAAGATAAAATATGGTAGAGCGATGCATTATGATATTTCCTGAATTTAATAATATGAGAATCATTGATGAAATGAGAGATAAATATGATCCATTGGTAAGTCATGTCAGCCCCCATATTACACTTGTATTTCCATTTTGTAGCGATATAAGTTCAGAGAGGCTGAAAGAACATATAGAATATGTATTATCTGATATAAGCTCTTTTAAAGTAATGCTTAAAGATATTACACCAGTACAATCATTTGGAAACTATCTTTTTCTTAATATCCAGGTTGGTAAAGAAGAAATATATATCATTCATAAAAAACTTTATACAGGTATATTGGAGCCCTATTTACCAAAATGGTTGAGAAGTAGGGAATACCATCCTCATATGACAGTAGGGAAAATAGAGAGTGGGGAAGATTATGAAGCAGCAATTCTCAAGGTAAAGGATATAAATGATATTTTTGAGACTATTGTAGATAAAGTTAGTGTGGAGATTATAGATGAGAATGAAGATTCAATAATAGAGATGGAAATAGAATTGAAGTAATCTATATCGGGTTGCAATAATATTATTGGCTTCGGATAAAAGTGGCATTAAGAATGTATAAAAATGCATTTATAAAATGTGGGAAGCTGAAAAAAATTAGTCATTTAGGACTGGCTAAAAGATACTTTAAATAATTGTATGTTACGTAAAAGACTATGAAAAGATAATAGAATCATTATATGAGACTCTTGCTTGAATTTTAAGTATTAGTGAGCCTAGAAATAAGGAAGTGGTATATATGGAAGTTGGTAAGTTGAAACGTAAGCTAAGGCAATTAAAAAAAGTCGAAGATAAAATTCGCTTTGAGTATGTTGGTGAGGGGTTCTCTAAAAAATATGTATGGGATGAATATTTTTCTACAAAATCAATTGACGATATGACAGTTAAGTATCCTATTTCTAAACTACTTAATTTTCATAAGCAGGAACTAAAGGAGATTTTTGAAGAGTACTTTTACAGTGTATATTTTTGAAAGTATAAAGATATGGGTCTAGACTTTGATGAAATTCAAGATCCTAGCGTTTTAGCTTATTTTGGGTTATCTCTAGGAGCTTCTGTTGATGATATAAAGAAGAAGTTCAGAGAGTTAGCTAAAAAACATCATCCAGACCATGGGGGCAGTAGCGAGAAAATGATTGAAGTGTTAGATGCTTACAATAGATTAATAAATAAGGAGTAACTCTATTTAGATTAACTGCTTAAGAGAAAACAGCAAATTATTAAGCAACAGACTATATATAAATTGGAGAGATGATAAAATGACTGATATAAAATTGATAATTCCCTCAAAGGAACATGAAAAAGAAGCATTTGAATTTATGCAAGAATTCTCAGAATATAATTCGAAAACCTATGGAACAGGTGGGCTGTATAGATATGATAATTATGATGAATGGCTGCTAAAGATTGAAGAAGATTTGGATTTACCAAATATCCCAGAAGAAAAAGTACCTGCAAATACTTACTTTTTTATTAGAGAATCAGACAATAGAATTATTGGAATGATTAATATACGACATAAATTAAATGAGTTTCTTTTAAATGAAGGTGGTCATATAGGTTATTCTATTAGACCTACAGAAAGAAAAAAGGGATATGGAACTATAATGTTAAAATTAGCCCTACAGAAATGTAGAGAGTTAAATCTAGACAGAGTCTTAATTACATGTGATAAAATTAATATTGCATCAGCTAAAGTTATTCAAAATAATAATGGAATATTGGAGAATGAAATCTTTAGTGAAACTTTTTCTGAGATTATTCAGAGATATTGGATTAACTTATAAGCCAAGCGAAATTTAACTTTTAGGAGAGAGATAAGTGAAATATGGAAAAGTAATAGGCAGAGGTAATACAGCAACTGTATATGAATTAGAAGAAGCCAAGGTACTTAAGCTTTTCAATCAAGGATATCCGAGAGAATCAGTAGAGAAAGAGTTTAATAATTCAAGGGCAATAAGCAATATGGATTTTATAAAACCAAAGGCATATGAGATTGTTTTTTTGGAAGAGCGAATAGGTATTATCTATGACAAAATAGAAGGTGAATCTCTATTGGATTGGGTTATGAGAACAGGTGATGTGCAAAGTTGTGCCGTATATATGGCAAGTTTACATAAGGCAATCCTGCAAAATAGTATTAGTAATGTACCAAGTTATAAGGAGTTTTTAAAATATAATATAATAAATGCTCTATCGGAGAATCAAAATAAACAAAAAGAAGCATTGAATATGCTAGATAAACTTCAGGATGGTATTACCCTTTGTCATGGTGACTTCCATCCTGGTAATATATTTGTATCTGATGGACAAGCAATGGTAATAGATTTCATGAATGTATGTCATGGCGACTTTTTATATGATATAGCAAGAACTGTATACCTTGTTGAATACACGCCTGTGCCAGTAGAAGTAAAAGAACGAGAAATGCTTTTAAGGTTTAAGAAAACCCTAGCAGATTTATACCTTATAGAAATGAATGTTACGAGAGAAATGATACAAGACTATCTATCGGTAATTACTATGGCTAGAGCAGGAGAATGTCCTAACGAATAGTTAAATACAAGGTAAAATCCAGTATAAGAACTATTAGATATTGTATAGTTGAGATAATAGATAACCTAATAAAAATCGCATAAATAATATTGATAGGAGGGTTTGGTGATGAACTATAAAAAAATTGAACTCGGTGTGGGTTATACTGACAAAAAACTAGAGTCACTTTTAATACAAATTGCAAAATGGCATAATCTAACACCAAAGCTATGGAGACCAGATTATAAAGCCTCAACGGCAGATATAGAAGAAACAATACAAAGAATTTTAAATACAAAAAAAGAAGATTTGTTCCTTGCCATTACAGAAGACGATAATGAGAATGTACAGGGATTTATATGGGCATACAAACAAGAGGAACCTCAAAATACTGTTATGATTTTATCTCTGTATGTTACAGAAAATTACAGGGAGCACGGAGTAGCAACGAAGCTAAAAACATTATTAGAGGAATGGTGCCGAATTGAAGGAATTAAAGCAATACAAACAACGGTTCATTATAACAATAGCAATATGTTGGCACTAAATCAAAAACTTGGATATATGCCAGGAATGGTATCTATGACTAAAAACTTAATATAAAATGACAGGGTAATAGATGTATGGATACTAATAGAATATAGGAGTTAGTATTTAAAACAACGGGATAAAGAAAAGTTCATACTAAGAGAGTTAAGAGATGATGGGTTTTGCATTGAAGAAGAATATAGATGGAAGAATAATTTGCAGGACAAGAGACTTCATGATTTTGGAGATATATTAGGAAATAAGAATGGGATAGAGATATTTATACATATTCCAAGTAGGTTAAAATTCATTAATTTACTAGAAGAATCAGGGTATGAACTTTTGGAAGAATTTATTTGGGCAGATTTAGTGGACAAGGATTGGGAAATAAACTCGGCGCAGAAGTGTAAATATTGGATAGCGAGAGTGAAGAAATAATATATATTTTTATGATGTGGAGGTTAATGATGAACATAACATTTAAAGATGCGACAGCTGTTGATATTAATAAAGTATTTGAGTTAAATAAAAAACTTATTGAAAAACATGAAACTAATTTGAGCCTTGATTTTGAAAAGATCTTTACCTGGGTTAGGAACAAGATAGAAAAGAATATAGAAAATTATCAATGTATTTACTTTGAAGATATTAAAGTAGGCTATTATTATTTACATGATGAAGATGGGAAGCTCGAACTTGACGATTTTTTTATTTTTGATGAATTTCAAGGAAGAGGCATTGGGACAGAAGTTTTAAAACATATTGGTTTAATTGCAAAGGAAAAAAATAAAGATATATTCTTATATGTATTTATAAATAACCAAGGAGCTATTAACTTCTATCATAGAAATGGATATAAAATTGTAAAGAATATTGCTGATAGCAGATATATAATGAGCACATAATTTGTCATGGAGGTTTATGTAATGAATAATAATTTATTTCAGATAAGAGTTACAGGAGTATTAATAGAATATGGAAAGATATTATTGGTTAATCAAAAAGTATCATCTAGTAGATCATGGTCTTTGCCAGGAGGAAGACTCGAGCAAGGAGAAACAATTGAGGAAGGTATAGTTAGAGAATTATATGAAGAAACAGGATTGAATGTAAAAATAATTAAATTGTTATATATTTGTGAAAAAACTGGTTCAACACCTCCGTTACTACATATTACTTTTATGCTTGAAAGAGTTTGTGGAAAAATCAAACTTCCTACAAATGAGCATGATAAAAATCCTATTCATGATGTGAAGTTTATTGATATAGATGATTTGACTAACTATGGCTTTTCTGAACTATTTCAAGATATTATTAAAAAAGGATTTCCTAATGCAGGTAATTATATGGGAGAAAAATCTGCAATTGGATTATAGATTGGTATATATGGATGTGTAATATTTTAAGTGATGGAAAAATTGAGGGATTTCAAAAGATGGAGGTTAATATGAAAATTAACAGAGTGGGAAATAGAGGAATTTTATTTACTTTTATGGAACTAGAAAAATCTTATGATTGTGTGACTAATGTATATGTAATTAATGGTAGAAAGAATTTTATCGTTTGTGATACATACCTGGGAGCTTATTATATGAGAGAAGTAAAAGAATATCTTGAGACTAATTATGGTAAAAAGGATTATATAATATTTAATTCACATAGCCATTGGGATCATATTTGGGGTAATAGTGAATTTAGAAATTCTCTAATAGTATCTCATAAGATATGTAGAGATTTTATTGTTGAGCATGGGGGAGAGGAATTAGCATCAAATGCTATTGAATTTGCAAAAGAAGATATAGATATAGTTTTACCTAATATTACATTTGATAGTAAGATTACATTCGATGATGAAGGAATTGAATTTTTCTATAGTCCTGGTCACTCAGAAGATTCAGCTTCTTGTTATGATTTAATAGATAATGTACTCTTTGTCGGGGACAATGTAGATGATCCTATTCCTTCATATATGTGTTGGAATAACTTAGACAAATATAAAGATACATTGGAAAAATACTATTCTATAGGAGCTGATATAATTGTGCAAAGCCATGGAGATGTCATGGATAATGCAATAATAAGAAGCAATATAGATTATATTGTAAAATTAAAGGCAAATGAAAATATAGATTTCAAAAAAGAAGATGTATTAAAGAAACATATATATAATCTTGAATATTTAAATATTTGCGATAGTAAATAATAAGATGCTGAGTTTAGTAAAAAGAACTTTTCGATATCTTAATATATAATCAAATTAGATTAAGATATATTTTATAAAACATCTATATAGAGGTGATAATCATATTCTACTATATAATTGGAATTATAATTATAGCTATAATATCTATAGTTATTTCAGGTACTCATTCAGTTAAAATAGAGCATATAGAAATACAGAAAAAAGTACCTTCTAATTTTAGATTCATTCATATATCTGATATTCATAATAAAGCAAAATTTATTAATGGCAGGATTAGCAGTATTATAAATTCAACAAATCCTGATTTTGTAGTGATTACAGGAGATTATTCAAATACTCAAAAAAAGCTGCCTAAAGTAATAAAAGAATTAGGAACTATAAAGCAACCTGTACTTATGGTACTGGGAAATTATGAAAGAGAAGAGCAAAAGAACCTTTTTATGAAAAGAAATATATCGTTGGACAAGTTGTCTAATGAAATTAGCAAGTACGATAATCTAAAGCTATTGATTAATGAAAGCTTAATATTAACGATAGGAGAAACAAAAATCTTAATATATGGCTTCGATAATTCTGTATATGGAAACGAAAAGTATGACATTGGGATTGAGAAAATAAGCAACGATTATAAAATAATATTAGCTCACTCACCGAATATAATTAATACAATAGAATCTAAAGAAATAAGTTATAATCATATTCTTGTAGGACATACACATGGAAGACAGATAAATATACCAACTTTATATAAAACGGCATACGATAGATTTCATATTGGATGCAAGAAAATTAAAAATAATCAATATTTTCCATAAGCAGGGGGTTAGGTACTGTAAGAATACCATTAAGAATTAGAAGTGCCCCTGTGATCGATGTATATGATGTAGTGAATGGATAGTAAGGAGTAAATTTATTAGTGAGACTAGATGGGAAGGAGATATTTGATGGATATTGCTTTTATCGATGCTTTAAAACGATGCGACATAGAAAGTATAAAAAAAATTCCTAAAGGTGATCTTCATAATCATGCACCGAGAGGTGGAAATGTACGCTTTATTGAAAAGTGGGCAGGAGTCCAAATTCTCCGATTAAATCAGAAATTTTTAGATCTTGGGGATATGCAGAGATGGTATGAGAAAAACATTAGATATCATTGTCAGGGGATAGATGGTTATGAAGTTCGAATTAAGGGCGCATTTCAGCAGGCAAAAGATGATGGGGTTACTAAGCTTGTTTTGAGTTTTGGGTTAGGGGAAGAAGCACTTTATGGTTCTTTACCAAACTTTATAAAGGCTATTTCAAGTATTCATAAAGAAACTGCACCGGAAATTGAGTTTATTCCTGAGTTAACCTTTGATAGAGGGAGTAATGTAAATTCTATATTGCATTTGTGTGATGAATATTTTAGTATGAATTTCTATAAATCAATTGATATCTGTGGAAATGAATTTGCGCAATCAATAGCAAATTTCAAACAATTATATCGTTTAGCGAAATCATATGGTATAAAGCTTCGTGCCCATGTAGGAGAGTTTGGCGATGCAGATTCTGTTAGAGAAGCAGTTGAAGTATTAGAACTAGATGAGGTACAGCATGGGATATCTGCGGCAAATTGTAAAGATACTGTTCGCTGGCTATCCGACAATCATATTACCCTAAATATCTGTCCAGCTAGTAATATTATTCTCAGTAGGACTCATGATTATAAAACCCACCCTATACGGACTTTATTTGATGGTGGAGTAAAAGTAACAATTAATACTGATGATATGTTAATTTTTGATGTGAGCATATCCCAAATGTTTTTAGATTTTTATAAAGCTAATATTTTTACTGTAGATGAATTAAATGATATTCGAAAAAGTGGACTTACATAATAGAAAATTATCTATGATTTTCAATATTATATCAATACCAAAGCTACATTATAATTTTTAATAATATAGGTACCGTAATTAAGGATAATAATGTAGTTACAGATACTAGAACGGCAGCATATTCCTTTTCTTTATTAAAACTTTCTGCAAATATTGAAGTCATAGCAGAGGCAGGCATGGCAGTCATAATAATTACTGTATAAACAGCCTTTGATGTATCTCCTATTAACAGGGATATAAGGTATATAATCATTGGAATGATAATTAATTTGGTAGCTATGCCATAATACATAGTCCAATCTTTTAGATGATTTCCTATTCTCACATTTGAAAGTATAACTCCAATAATAATCATAGACAAAGGACCTGTAATATTTCCTATGCTTTTCATACTCGATGATATGGAACTAGGCAATTTAATATTAAATACCATAATTATAATACCTATAAAAACTGCTATAATTGATGGATTTAAAAGTACATTTTTTATCTCTGCCTTTAATTCCTTCTTCTCAAAATTACCTTTGAATAATATAAGCCCATATGTCCACACAAATATTACGAAAAACATATTGAATATAGATCCATATATAATACCTTCTGCGCCATATATAGAATTGAGTATTGGAAAACCAACATAACCTGTATTAGTAAATACATTAGCAAAATGTAATATTGTTTTCTTATCATTCTCTACTGGCAATAGGAGTAAGTATGAAACAGCTATCATTATTATATAAGCTATAAGGCTATAATAAAATGTCTTTATAATATTAGATTTAATAGTATTGTCATATGTAAAAATAAAAGAAGCAGCAATCATGAAAGGTAATGCTATCTGTATAAGAATATCCGTTAATCCTTTATTCATTTCTGAAGTGATAATTTTTTTCTTACTTCCATAAACACCCACTAAAATCATGATAAATAGAGAAAAAACACTGTCTATTATAGCCGATATTTTCAAAGGAATACCCCCTTTTTATTTAGATATTAATCATATTATGTTGAATGGATATTTTTGTTACAAAGCGGCTTGTCAAAGAGAATACGAGGCACTTAACTCGAAATATATTCTAATTGTCAAAATTTATTTTTGAGAAAAGAAGGAATGGGGAGAGATTTGCAGAATAAGTAATATAGGAAAATTATTATAAGGTTTAGTGAAGTTAGATAAGATTAGAAAATTCAGGGGGAAAATATGTTAACTATAGATTTAGATGAATTAAGAGATAAATTAAAACCAATTATAGGAAGTGTTGATTCAATTGAACCAATTGGCAACCATAACTTACAAAGACACCTAGTTTATAAGTTATCATCTGGTAGCAAAAAACATGTAATTAAACTTTATTATAAGAAGAATAGGTGGAATAGAGAGGTTGCAAGTCTAAAGATTTTTACAAATACAGAAGCTTTAGTTCCCAAGATTGTTGATTATGGTATATTTGACAATGGATTAGAATGGTTAGTATATGATTTTATTGAAGGAGAGTTATTGAGTCAAGTAGCTGAGAGATTATCATTGAGTAATTTAAAGGAGATATATTATGCCATGGGGAGACAGCTAGGTATAATTCATTGCCATAAAGAATTTGATTTTTTCGGAAGCATGGATGAGAATGGCAGGAGTATTCAAGGCTTTACTACATATAGAGAGTATTTTGAGGACTTAATGAGTAGAATATTGCTAGAGTTGTATTCATTTGAGCATGAAAATTTAGCATTACTAAAACAAGCTGAGACTCAATTGAAATCAATGTACAGCATACTAGATGAAGTAAATAAAGCTACTCTATGCCATAATGATTTTAGTCATAGAAATATATTAGTCAGTAAAATAGATGGTAAGTACTGCTTAAAAGCCATAATAGATTTTGAACAAAGTGTACCAATTGATATAGATAAAGAATTAGTTCGAATTTATTTACCACTTGTTGAAAAGAATAAAGTATTGGCAGGGAGTTTTAAATTAGGTTATGAGGAATTTGGAAATATTAACCTTATTGAATTAAGTTTAAAGAAAGATTTCTATAATTTACATATGGGACTAGAAATTTGTGCATGGGCTAAAGAAGTTAATTATGAATACTATTTAGAGGGAACCAAAATTTTAGAAGAAACTATGGGGAGACTGATGGAGTATAAATAAAAAAGTTATTCAAAAAAATGAACATTTTTAGTTCATAATTATTCATATAAAACAAGTCTTTATATGAAACTATATTGGAGGGTTAAGGTATGAAGGAAAAGATACAAGAAGTAGAGAATATTCTATGTAAATATGGTCAAGAACATCTACTAAGATATTTTAAAGAACTTTTAGATGAAGAGAAAGAAAATTTACTGGATCAAATATTATCGATTGATTTTGACCTTATAGCCTCTTTATACAAGAAAGCAATAAATCATGAAATGAATGAAAATCAACAAGATTTACAGCCACTTAAAGCAGATGAATGGGATGCTATAGCCAACCAAGAAAAAGAACAGTTGTATGATATTGGAATTAAAAAAATTAAGGATGGTAAAACTGCTGTAATTCTTCTGGCTGGAGGACAAGGAACAAGACTAGGTTATTCAGGACCTAAAGGAACTTTTGATATTTATTTGCCGTCCCATAAATCTCTTTTCCAATTACAATGTGAACGTTTAATAAATATATCAAGAAAATGCGGTACATATATCAATTGGTATATCATGACTAGTCATGTGAATCATGATGAGACAGTGCAATTTTTTGATGATAACAACTATTTTAATTATCCTAAAGAAAATATTACTTTCTTTAAGCAAGGCATGCTTCCTGCAATAGATTCTAATGGTAAAATATTTCTCCAAGAGAGAGGCAAAGTGAGTATGTCACCAAATGGAAACGGTGGTTGTTTTTTAGCACTTAAAGATAAAGGCATACTTACAGAAATGAAGAAGAGGGGTATTGAGTGGATATTTATTAATGGTATAGATAATGCCCTTGTGAGAGTAGCAGATCCTTATTTCTTAGGTTTTGCAGTTAAAACGGGCTTACCATCAGCAAGCAAAGTAGTACCAAAAAAAAGCCCAGATGAAAAAGCGGGAATACTTTGTTATCGAAATGGACGACCAGCTATAGTTGAATATTCAGAATTACCTGTAAAACTAGCACAAAAGTCAGATGGCGATGGAAATTTAATATATGATAATGCTAATATAATTAATCATCTACTAAAATTAGAAGTCATAGAGGAGTTTTTTAATTATGAAGTTCCATTTCATGTAGCCCATAAGAAAATTCCATACCTTGATATTAATGGGAATATTGAATATCCAAAGGAACCTAATGGATACAAATTTGAAAGTTTTATATTTGATATTTTTTCTTATGTATTTGATATGGCAGTACTAAAGGTTAGGAGAGAAGAGGAATTTGCTCCAGTGAAAAACAAAGATGGTGAAGACAGTCCTTTCACTGCTAAAAATCTAGTATTGGACTTACAGAAAAATTGGTTGATAAATAGTGGTATTAATTCTAAATTACTTCATGGAAAAACAGTTGAAATATCTCCTTTAAGTTCATATAATGGAGAAAATATTGATAAAGAATTAATAAGGGATAAATTACTCAGAGCTGATACTATATTAATATAATATGGTCATCACTATCTTTAGAAAAATAGCTAGGGGGTTTTAGAATGAGTAGTGAAATAAAAATTTTTAGTGGTAGTTCAAGTAAGAATTTTGCTCAGAGGATATGTGATTATATAGGAGTTGAGCTTGGTAAATCTGAAGTAATCACATTCTCAGAAGGTAATACATTTGTTAGGATTGGAGAGACTGTGAGGGATAAGGATGTATATCTTGTACAATCTATAGGATTGAATCCAAATAATGAATTTGTTGAAATCTTGTTTTGGATGGATGCCTTTAAAAGAGCAAGTGCCAATTCAGTAACAGCAATAATGCCATATTTTAGCTATGCAAAAGGTGATAAAAAAGATGAGCCTAGAGTATCTATAAGGGCAAGGGTATGTGCAGAATCAATAGAACTAGCTGGAGCAGATAGGATAGTCACAATGGATTTACATAGTCCTCAGATCCAAGGTTTTTTCAAGAAACCAGTAGATCACTTATTTGCATTGCCAGTATTATGCGAGTATATAAAAAACATGAACATAGATAATTATGTTATTGTTTCTCCCGATGCGGGTTATGCAAAACAGGCAAGGGAGTTTTCACGTCATCTTGGTGTTTCGACAGTAATAGGAGATAAGACTAGAAAGGCTCATGATGAAAAGGCTAAAGTATTGGAACTCATTGGAGATGTTAGAGATAAAAATGCAATAATAGTTGATGATTTTAGTATAAGTGGAGGAACCTTAGCAGAATTGGCAGGATTTCTGAAAGAGAGAGGTGCTAATAAAATATTCGCATGTTTATCTCATATATTGCTCGATTCAAAAGGAGTAGAAAAGATAGAAAATAGTCCAATTGAAAAGGTTATAAGTACAGATACAGTTGTAAATCCATATATTCAGGATTCTAGTAAAATCGAAATCATATCAGTTGCCCCCCTTTTTGCAGAGGCTATTTTAAGGATTCATAATAGGGAATCTCTGAGTATGTTATTTGAACAATTGCCAAATGAAGTTATTAGGGCATCACTTTTAAAGAAGCGATAGGAAAAATATTATTTGACTGACAAGGGGATAAGTTAGAATACTGGAGAATATTTATGAAAATACGGCTTGGCTATATGATATTGGATTTAAAAAATTATATTTTGGAATTAATTATGTCAATCTAGTATATAGAAAGGATAGGTGAGTTCCATGACTAAGAACAAAGATGATTTGGAAATAGTTCTTTTAAGAAGCACAAATAACAATTATGAGTTGGACTTAATCAAAACCCTGCTAGAAGAAAACCAGATTCCATATTTATTAAAAGAAAAAGGAAGTGGACAATATATGAGAATAATTGGTGGATCATCTATATATGGAACAGATATATTAGTAGAAAAATCATTATTTGAAAAGGCAAATAATATTTTAGAAGAGTTTTCTTTGGAGGATGAATAGTAAAATAAATCCGATTTCTATCGGAACGTTTATTTTGGATAATAAAAAGAATATGAAGATTTAGATATGATAACTGATACTAGAGATGACATTGCAAACTTTGGTATTCTTTGGTAATCTATACTAAGATAATTTTTTATTCAAATAAATCTAAAAATCATTGAAATGGAGGGATTAAATATGTGGAAAAGATTATTATCAGTCGTATTAACTATTACCTTAATATTTGGTATGACAGTTACTACGTTTGGTGCTTCTGAAGACATTGATATTTCGTTAAATGGTAAAGAAGTATCTAATGAGACATATGTAAATGAAGAGGGAAAAGTGATGGTTCCATTACGTCAGATATCTGAGGAACTAGGTTACATAGTTACATGGGACAATGTAGGAAAGAATGTTACGATTTCAAATGAATCTAATACTATTAAACTAAAAGTTGGAGAAGCTAGTGTCATTAAAAATGATAAAAATATCAATATGGAGACAAAGAGTATTATCAAGGAAGGTAAAATCTTTGTACCTATAGAATTATTTAGCAATGCTTTAGATTTAATAGTAGGATGGGACAATAAACATCATGTATTAAATATAAATCAACCTATGGATAATATAGAAGAGATATTTACAATGTCTGATGATGAAGCAATCTCTAATAAATTAGATACTTATATGAAAGCTCTGCAAGAAAAACAAAATTTTAGCGGGAGTATTTTAGTCGCTAAAGAAGGAAATATACTTCTTAATCAAGGCTATGGATTTGCAGACATTGACCAAGCAACTATGAATAGATCACAAACTAAATTTGCTATTGGGTCTGTTACAAAGCAATTTACAGCAATGGCAATTATGCAGCTAAGTGAAAAAGGTTTAATAAATATGGAGGATAGTCTTTCAAAATATCTTCCTGATTTTCCAAATGGTGAGTCCATAACTATTCATAATCTATTGACTCACTCATCTGGACTTGCAAATTTTACTGATTTAGAAGAGTTTTATACATTGAGTGTAAATAAATTAAATCCTATGGATATATTAGATTTAATAAAAGATAAGCCGTTAATGTTTAAACCTGGTGAGAGCTTCAGCTATAACAATACAAACTATTTAATATTAGGTATTCTAATAGAAAAGTTATCTAATATGTCCTACGAGGAATATTTACAGAAGAATATACTTACTCCTATTAATATGAATAATACAGGTATATCCTATGGTAAAAACAATGGATTACATGATGCGACTGCATATTCTGGACATTTAGAAGTAGCTCCTATAGATGATGAAGTAGTGTTACGTGGGACTTATAGTGCTGGAAACATGTATTCAACTACTGAAGACTTATATAGATGGAGTGAAGCTCTAAAGACAGAGAAATTAGTAAAAAAAGAGACCATGAATCAAATATTCACAGAGCATATAGATATGGAAGAGGCAGGAAGTTATGGCTATGGATGGATGATCATTGATTCTGGAGTTGGAAAGATGATTTTACATGGAGGTAATACATTAGGATTTACTTCCGATATAGTAAGGTTTACGGATTTAGATATGACTATTGTGATCTTATCAAACAAGGGCTATTATGATACAACCACATTAACGAATACATTAACTTCTATAGTCTTAGGTGGTTCTTATGAACTACCAGCTACCTTAGTAGAAATTGAAATAGAAG
Organism: Tissierella sp. MB52-C2; assembly: GCF_030931715.1. Classification (NCBI taxonomy): domain Bacteria; kingdom Bacillati; phylum Bacillota; class Tissierellia; order Tissierellales; family Tissierellaceae; genus Tissierella; species Tissierella sp. MB52-C2. The sequence continues at coordinate 2,656,194 of NZ_CP133261.1, read as the reverse complement.
ATACAGATTTATATGATAATTATATAGGAGAGTATGAACTAGCCCCTGAAGCTATTTATACTATTACAAGGGAAGGAAATAATATATTTGCTCAACTTACTGGACAAGGTAAGTTTGAAATATTTCCATCTTCAGAAAATGAATTTTTTTACAAGATAGTAGATGCAAAGATTACATTTGTAAAAGATGATAATGGAAATGTAACTAATTTGATATTACATCAAATGGGACAAGATATGCCTGCAATGAAAATCAAATAGAACTGTTTTTTGACCTTTTGCTAGAATTAACTATAATCTAGTAAAAGGTCATTTTTGTTTTATAAAATATTTAAGAAAAGAAGGGATTTGCTGGAAGTTTGTAGAATAAGTATGTATGAAGGAGGAGGCTTTATGAATATCAGCAGTGACATCAAAAGAATACTTAGAAGCTTAGGAATAATGTTTATAGTAGCACTAATAACTTATAAATTTCCACATAAATCCTATTCAATGATTGAATATATAAATATGCCGCATAAGTAAAATATGTGTAAGTGATTTAAGTTTAAGGAGGGATATAATATGATGTCGATATTACCATTAAGCTTATTAGCATTAAGTGAAATAGTTCTTAATTTTATCCTATCTATACTCGGAGTATATACAATGATATTAGCTATCAAATCATTTAAGATATATATTAAAAAGAATTCCTAATATTATTAATCAAGACCAATACTTAATATTTAATGTCTTAGCAGTAGAGAGATAAGGGATTGATAAAAACCATCAGTTTTATGATAGAGAGATCAACAAAAATAATCATATTATGAGGTGAGTTTATGAGAAGAACAAGATGCTTTATGTGTACTATGGTATTAATCATGTTAGTGGTATTTGTTGCTTGTTCAAATAGTACCACACTAGTGGATACAGACATGTATTCAGATCGATCAATAGGTAAAATTTACTTATATGGAGAACATCATGGTGTTGAAAAAATATTGAAAAGAGAATTGGAACTATGGGGTAAATATTACCATGATGAGGACATGAGACATTTATTTGTTGAACTTCCCTACTATTCTGCAGAGCTTTTAAACTTATGGATGCAGTCGGATAACGACTATATTCTTGCAGAATTATTTGAAGACTGGAAAGGTACAGCATTATATAAAACTCCTGTTAAAGAATTCTATAAAAAAATAAAAAATGAGTGCCCTGAAACTATTTTCCACGGTACAGATGTTGGGCACCAGCACCATAGTACTGGACAACGATTTTTAGAGTATCTTGAAAAAAACAATTTAAAAAATACAGAAGAGTATTTGTTGGCACAAGAAACAATTGAACAAGGCGAATATTTCTACAAGCACTCTGATCATACATATCGTGAAAATAAAATGGTAGAGAATTTTATCCGTGAATTTGACAAGCTAAAGAATGAGAACATTATGGGGATTTATGGTGGAGCTCATACAAACTTTGATGCTATGGAATCTATGACTCAATCCGTTCCCTGTATGGCGAATCAATTAAAGGAACATTATGGCAATGACATCTATTCTGAGGATTTAACCTGGATAATGACAGAGATTGAACCCTTAAGAGTAGATGTAGTTACAGTAAATGAAAAGGATTATAAGGCATCATATTTTGGAAAACAAGATTTAACAGGATTGAAAGATTATTCATATTGGGAATTTTGGCGATTGGAAAATGCCTATGATTATTTTAAGCATAACAAAAAAACAGGATATGTACTGCCTTATGATAATTACCCCATGCTGATAGAAGCAGGGCAAGTTTTTGTTATAGACTATACAAAAACAGACGGTTCTGTAGAAAGAAAATACTATCGGTCTGACGGCTATGTCTGGGATGGTCTACCGTCAACGGAAAATTTTACTATGGAGTAGATATAAAATAAAACATATATAAACGCTATCAAATAAATAATACTTAAATCCAAATTTTTAGATTAGAACTCGTAAAGTCTGGATTATTTAAGAAAACTTAAGATAGTAATAAGTTCAAAAAATATAGGATTTGAGACAAAAATCTTATCCTGTTTTTTATGAGATTCTATTCACAAGCTATTCTATTTAAATTAATACTTTTCTTTATAATCCATATTACTTTTTTATTAGCTAATATTTATAGAAGTACGTCTAATTTAGAGACAAATACTGTGGAATAGGAGAGGCATTTTAATTATGAAAGAAATTGTTAGAAAAGCTTAGAATAAATACATTGTTACTGATTGGGATAGTGTTTTACTAGACGTTATTAAAACAACTGCAGTAATGACTATTCAATTTACAGGTATTACTTATAATATCTGTAAATGTGAAGGTGAAGATGATGCATTGAAGTCTTGGTGTGTAGGGTATATTCATTTCTTTAAAGAGTAAAGAAAAATCCTTGGATATGAGTTTAATAAGTATATGCCATTGGTTTTTAAAGAGTTTAAAGGAGATATTTAATGAAAACTTCCATAAAGAAAATAGACTGTTCTTACAATCTAGAAGATAATAGGATTATTGATAAACTTGCAGGGGTTCTTTGTTTTGAAGAACCGGAAATGATAAAAAAATCAAAGGAATTTTGGAATGATTGGTTTTCTAATAAAATTGAAGGAGATAAAATTACGATAGTAACAGAAAAAACAAATAAAGATAATAAACAAAGCTTAATAGGAGTAGTAAGATTTTGGAAAACACCTTATTGTAATAATAAATGGCTTATAGAAGGTCTCGAAGTTATTGCAACAGAGAGAAGAAAGGGAATAGGTAGAACGATGGTTAAATATGGACTTGATATATTAAGAAAAAGTGGAATAGAAAAGATATCTGTACATATAAGAAATACTAATATACCATCAATTAGGTTACATAAAAGTCTAGGATTTGTTAAGGTATCATTAGGTGCAATAGATAGCTTTGGAGAGTTTAACGAAAATATTGATGAATATATATTGCTTTTAAAAGAAACTTGGTAGATGCAAAGATTACATTTATAAAAGATGATAATGGAAATGTGACTAATTTGATATTACATCAAATGGGACAAGATATGCCTGCAATGAAAATCAAATAGAACTGTTTTTTTGACCTTTTGCTAGAATTAACTATAATCTAGTAAAAGGTCATTTTTGTTTTATAAAATATTTAAGAAAAGAAGGGATTTACTGGAAGTTTGTAGAATAAGTATGTATGAAGGAGGAGGCTTTATGAATATCAGCATTGACATCAAAAGAATACTTAGAAGCTTAGGAATAATGTTTATAGTAGCACTAATAACTTATAAACTTCCACATAAATCCTATTCAATAATTGAATATATAATAAGACCAATAAAAAAGGGAAGTAGTACATTTTATATTTCTGGATTTATACCATTAATATTAATTATTATAGCTACAAATGATTTATCTAAAATAGAGAAACTTAAATTCAGAAATAGCAGTATAATATTTATAGCAATGCTAGTAATCATAATGCCTCTAATGAGACAGAGTATAGATGCAACTAGAATGGCATATCATTTTTTAATAGATGATGGATTATCCAGTATAGAAATATTAGATACAAGTACAAGTACTAGTTTAGATATAGTAGACAGAAGCGTAAAAATAGATATTAAATTAAAATTAAAGGATTATGGTAAAGAACCTAAGAAATTTGAAGTAAGGATACACTTTCCAGAGGAAGTAAGGGAAATTATAAACCAAGAATACTATGAGTCTGAGAGAATTCATATTACTTATGGTAGTGGAAAGATAAGAGATATAGATGAAGTGATATTCCTTGAACTAAAGGAAGAGGAGGCAAGAGATAAGTTATTTAATTATTGGAGATATGGTGGCAAGTTTGAATATGAACTATTTAATGAAGAAGAATCAATTAGGATTATAGAAAAGGATTTTTAGTAAATTAAATAACTATAGGTGATGATAAAGATGCTAAAGATAAACTTTTATGAATTAAATAAAGTTGAAGATAGTCAATTAAAGTTTGCAGTTATTGCAGCAAAATATAATGAAAGGTGGATATTTGTAAGACATAGAGAAAGAGCAACTTGGGAAATCCCAGGTGGACATAGAGAAGACGGTGAAGACATTAATTTGACTGCTTCAAGAGAATTAAAAGAAGAAACAGGAGCGAAGGAATTTAGTATTATTCCAGTTTGTGTGTATTCAGTAACTAGGGATGGAGTTGAAACATTTGGACAATTATTTTACTCTCAAGTAGAAAGTCTTGATGAATTACCAGACTCTGAAATAGGTGAGATTAGATTATTTGATACTATGCCTGAAGAATTAACCTATCCTTTGATTCAGCCATATTTATTTAAGAAGATTAAGGAAACCTATATATAACAGGTAAATCGAATGTTGAAAAAATAATTTAATAAGGAGAAAAATAGACAAATGACAATGGAAGAATTTGAATATAGTATTGATAGATTAGATGATACAGATGCTATACCTTTAGAGTTATTATTGTTAGCTGACCCTTCTAAAAATTCTATAGAAGATTATTTGAGTAGAGGGATTTGTTATATATATAGAACAGACAAAATAGTCGGAACTTATATTTTAATAAAAACAAGACCTAATACTATGGAGATTGTAAATATATCTGTAAAAGAAGATATGCAAGGTAAAGGAATAGGAAAAAGATTACTCTTACATGCTATATCTGTATCAAAAGAAGAAGGAGCAATGACTTTGGAAATTGGAACTGGAAATTCAAGTTTGCAACAATTATCACTATATCAGAAATGTGGATTTCGTATTGTAGGTGTAGATAAAGATTTTTTTATAAGACATTACGATGAAGAAATTATTGAAAATGGTATCATCTGTAGAGATATGATTAGATTAAGTATAGACTTATAAATAAATCACAGAATATAGATATAGGTGATATTTATGAATTACTAAAGACTTTAAAACTATAATTTGAATTTGATGAGGTGGAAATTATGTTTCAGGATACAGGAGATTTAATGAATGAAGAAATATTTTTACAATTAAATAGAACTGTAGATGCAAATGTTGATAAGAGGTATGTTCCAGCTTATATTTTTAAAATATGTCGTTGTTCAGATGGAATAGAAGTTGGAGAATGTGATTTGCGAGTAGGACATAATATAAACACTAGATTTGGAGGAAATATTGGTTACACAATTCATGAGCCATATAGAGGTAACTACTATGCAGGTAAGGCCTGTTTATTACTTTTTAAACTAGCAAGACGACATGGGCTTGATACTGTTATTATTACATGTGATCCAGATAATATAGCTTCAAGAAAAACCTGTGAATATTGTGGAGCAAATTTATTAGAAATAGTAGATGTACCTGAATGGCATCCCATGTATAAAGATGGTAGCAGGAAAACTTGTCGATATGAAGTAAGGTTAAAGTAGAGTATACAGAGATACAGGAAAATGAGGCAAAATGAAAAATAGAAGACCAAGGATTTATAATCACTAGTAAATGGATAGATTTTTGAAGAAGTCGTCACGCATTCTTGTGACTTAAGTCGTGATTTAGTGACGACATATGTTGACTAGAATAAAAACATAGAGAGCTAAAACATTAGCGTTAGTAGATTACCTATGTTATCCGCTCTATGAGGAAGGTGACATATGGGAAAAGCTACTTATGGAAGAGGCTATGTCTATACTATCCAATACCACATAGTATAGACATAAGATATTACAAGGAGAAGTAGAACATGATCTTAAAGAAATAGAGAGTACATAAGAAGTCAAAAGATAAAATAGGGAGGGAAACTATATGCTAAGAGCATATAAATATAGAATATATCCCAATCAAATTCAAAAAGAACAATTAGCAAAGACCTTTGGATGTACTAGATTTGTCTACAATTATTACCTAGATAAAAAGATAAAAGGATATGAAAAAGGATGGAAATCATTATCAAAAATAGATTGCAACAACCATCTAAACAGAGAATTAAAGAAAGAATTTATATGGCTGAAAGATGTAGATAAGTTTGCCCTAACAAATGCTATTTACAATTTAGATGTAGCATATCAGAATTTTTTTAGAAGAATAAAACAAGGAAGTGACAAAATAGGATTTCCTAAATTCAAAAGTAAACATAGCAATAGATTTAGTTATACAACAAATTTTACAAACAATAATATAGAAGTAGACTTTATAGAGAACAGAGTAAAGCTACCAAAATTAAAATGGATAGAAACCAAAGTACATAGAGAATTTGATGGAAAAATCAAATCAGCAACAATCACACAAAATCCAAGTGGTAGATACTTTGTAAGCATACTAGTGGATACACAGATGAAAGAATTACCAAAAACAAATAAAGTCATAGGATTCGATTTAGGAATTAGAGAATTTTTAATAGACAGTAATGGAAACAAAATCCCCAATCCGAAGAATCTACATAAGAATGAAAGGAAGTTAGCGAAACTACAGAGGCAATTAGCAAAGAAGCAAAAAGACAGTAAAAATAGGAACAAAATAAGAAAAAAAGTAGCCAAACTTCATGAGAATATAAAAAACACCAGAAAAGACTTCTTACATAAGCTGTCTTCACAGATAGTAAACGAAAACCAAGTAATAGTCAGTGAAGATATTAATGTAAGAGGATTAGTGAAGAATCACAAACTAGCTAAAGCAATATCAGATGTAAGTTGGACAGAATTTACCAGACAACTAGAATATAAAGCCAATTGGTATGGAAGAACCTATATAAAAATAGACAGATACTATCCATCCAGTCAATTATGTTCAGAGTGTGAATACAAGAATGTAGAGACAAAAGATTTATCAATCAGAGAATGGATATGTGAGAATTGTGGAACAGAACACGACAGAGATATAAATGCAAGCAAAAACATACTAAAAGAAGGACTGAGAATAATAGCATAGTAAAGAATAAAGATAGGGTAGGAACTATCCGAATTAACGCCTGTGGAGAATGCGATGCATTAAGGTCGATCCGAGAAGCAGGAAACTCTAATAGTAATGTTAGGAGCTCGTGACTTTATTCATGAGAGGTTCACAAGGTATAGTATTTCAAATAAAGACCTTATTGTATTCTTTACTGCGACCTTAGCAATTTCAACGATTATCTTTGGTAGGATATTTACTTAGTTACAAAAAACAAAACCACAGTTGTTTTTAATATTTGAAAAAATACCCCAAAGAATGGAAGGAAAAATATATTTATAAATGGATGTTGCTATTACCTGTATTTTTTTAAGCGCTATAGTCTTTAATTTATTAAATGTAGGAGATGTAGTTGGAGGAATCATAATAGGGTGTATAATTAGTTTGTCAGATATTGCATTTGTTAAACCATACGTATAAGGAGTTAGATTATAATGCATAAATCTAAGGTAGGAAATATAAATAAAAAAGATTTCAATAGAAAACCATATAATTTCTTAAATAAAATAATGATTCTAATATATACTTTATTGATTTTAGTATATACACTCAGAGATAAATTATATAAGTTTGATAATAAGTATATTACCTTATTTGCATGGGTTGCCCCAAATTTTATATCAAGTTTTATTTTTACACTAATAGGTATTTTTTATATGGTTCCTATGTATTTTAAGGATATTAAGACAATCAATAATTCTAAACTTTTATGGTTAATCAATATATTAAATATACTTGTTTTTGCAATTATAGAATATTTACATGTGGTTTTTAAACTAGGTATATGGGATAACAAAGATATGGTTGCTTCTTTAATTGGTATAATACTTGCTACAATGGTTTACTTTAAATTTAGGGGAGAGATATCAGTGGAAAAGGATATAAAAATGAAAACTATTGATGAATATATTGGGACATGCTCTGAAGAAATTCAACCTAAGCTTATGGAACTTATACAGATTATTCGAGATGTATCACCAGAATTGATAGAGAAAATTAGCTGGGGTATGCCTACTTTTTACTTCAAGGGCAATATAATCCATTTTGCATCACATAAAAAACATATTGGTCTATATTGTGGTGAAGAAGCAGTTGAAAACTTTATAGAAGGACTTCAAAACTACAAGACTTCCAATGGTACTATTCAAATACCTAATGATAGAGAATTAGATGCAGAGCTAATTCAAAAGATAGTAAGGTTTAATATTGAGGGAAATAGAAATAAATAAAAAATATTATTTATTGATAAGGAGATAAGCTATGGAGTTAGGAAATATTTATGAAAATACGGCATGGCTATACGACTATGACGATAGAGATAATTTGACTGATGATATAGATTTTTATAAAGAATATGCGTCAAAATTAGGCGGAGAGGTACTAGAATTAGGCTGTGGTACTGGAAGAGTAGCCCTGAGGTTAGCAGAAGCTGGATTTGAGATTACGGGACTGGATTTATCAGATACTATGCTTGAAATCTTTAGAGAAAAATTAAAAAATAGCCCTTACAAAGATAATATCACTTTAGTAAAGGGAAATATGGCTGAGTTTAATTTAAGGAAAAAATACAAATTGATTATTGCACCCTTTAGAGCATTCCAATCATTAACTGAAGATGAAGATATAATAAACTGTTTAAATTGTATTAAGAAGCATTTATCAGATAAAGGTTTTTTTATATTAAATGTATTTAGACCTTATAAAGAATTAGATGAAACTTGGTGCTATGATGAGGTAGTTCAATGGGAAGTTAATGATGACAACAGATGCCATAAAATTGTAAAGAAACATTGGGGTGATAAAATTGATACAGTAAACCAGATTATTTATCCCCATTATGCCTTCGAAATTACAGATAGTAATGGAAATATGAAAAGATTAGAGGAACATTTAAAACTAAAGTATTATTACTATGATCAAATTGTTAGATATTTAAAAGAGGCTGGGTTTGCCATAGAGGAAGAATATGGTTGGTATGATAAAAGCAATATTGAAAATGGCAGGGAACTAATTTTTGTATGCAAGAAACTAGGAGGTAATAAATAGTGAAAACACTAGAAACTGAAAGAACTATTCTTAGGACATGGAAAATAGATGATATAGATGATTTTTATGAATATGCAAAAAATCCTAATATAGGGCCAAGTGCAGGATGGAAGCCTCATGAGAACCAAGATGTCTCAATGAAAATACTACAATCATTCATAGAAAAAGGGGAAGTATGGGCAATTGAATATAAAGCTAATAATAAGGTAATAGGTTCAATAGGCGCTCATAGTGATGAGAAGAGACGAGGAGTTAATGGAAAGATGATTGGATATGTACTTTCAGAGGATTACTGGGGGCAGGGAATTATGTGTGAGGTTGTAAAAGAAGTAATAAGATACTTATTTGACGAAGAGAATTGCGAGATAATTTCCTGCTACCATTACCCTTTTAATATTCAATCGAAAAGAGTAATTGAAAAAAGCGGGTTTCAATATGAGGGGACTTTAAGATTTGCTAGTAAAATATATGATGGAAGGATTTATGATGATGTTTGTTATTCTGTAATGAGAGAAGAGTATTTAGATAGAAAACAAAGATAGGTAGATGAAAGAGGTTGAATATATGGCTTGTTTTTTTCTTGGATTAATCTGTGCTATAAGCATATATAAGACAGGAAAGATATGGACTGGAATTATAATACATAACCTAAATGATTTTGGCTATTTTAGTAAATAAGAGAAATATATTTAAGGCTGAATCGTAGAGTATGTACTAATGTATAGGGGAAAGACAGTATAGAGAATCTGTCAGTGAAATTTATATTATTTTAAAGTAAGCAAAGAAAAATGAATGATAAATATGAGTCTATTAAAAAAATATTAATAAAGGAATTGTCTAGTTCGTCCCATGATATTAATCATGTTATGAGAGTGTATAAAACATCCTTAGAGTTAGCGAGACATGAACAAGATGCAGATAAGCTTGATGTACTAGGCACTGTTGGTATAGCAAGGTTATATATAATTGCAGGGAAACACAATCAAAAGATTTATTCTGATGTTTTAATTGATGAGTATATTAAAGAAAACATTATTGATAATGGAAGAATAAATGATGGGTCGAAACATTCACCAGATATAGAATACGAATTAAAGCTTAAAAAAATTCCTGATAGGTTGTTTACGAGAAAGGCTAAAGAAATTGCTATAAATAGATTAGAATATATGGAAACGTTTTTTAATGAAATAAGAAATAATATAGTTTAATGTAAAAGATATTGATTCTGAAACTTAAATAATTTATAAAGAGAGGATATGATGAAATGTATAAATATATTTATATTGAGGCACAGGCAACAGGGATAATGAGAGAAGGAAATCATAGGGAGCTAATTGACAAATACAGTAAGGAAGGATGGAGATTTGTTACTGCTATTCCTACAAGATCTAATGGACATGGGGTTATTAAGAATTTTGATTTAGTATTTGAAAAAGAAGATCTTTAACATAAAGGTCAAAAGTAATCAATATTTTGAGGAAAAATTAGATAATTTCATTATAGGGAATCGTCCCATCCATTTAACACAGCCATTAATAATTCTATCTTCACGAAATACAAGTTCCGCTGCAGAGGATTTTTTAATTATGATTGATGTTGCAAAAAGAGGGATTATGATTGGAGAAGAATCCCATGGTTCTACTGGAACTTTACTACTAGGGAAATTACCAGTTAATAGAAGATTTGCTATATGTACTAGATTTTGTACATATCCAGATGGAAAAGAGTTTATCAATATTGGTGTAAAACCTCATATATATGAAGCGACTTCTATTGAGGACTACAAAAATGGAGTAGATAATGTATTAAACAAAGGATTGCTGGAATTGAGAAAGACTATATAGACTGTGGCTATTTATAAGTCAGTTATAGATCATGTCAAAATGTCATACAAATGATGATATAGGAGGAGTAAAGGATTGAAAGAACAAGGATTACGAAAATTAATTACTATATTTACTGTTATTGCTGTGGTAATAACTATTATTAGTATAGGATTTATGTATTTATCATACAGACTAAATAACGAAGTAGGTAAAGTAAGCTCTATAGGGATTATAGGTGGTGCTGATGGACCAACAGCTATTTATATAACATGGAGACTATCTCCATATGTTTTTACTGTTATATTTTTATTGCTTTCAATAGTTGGAGTTTTATATTTGTTTTTTACTAGAAAAGTAATTAAATGACTATGATCAGAATTCATTTATTTTAAGCTATAGAAGTAAAAATTATACAAGACATCATGTAAAGGAGATTAAATATGAAGAAAACAGAACATAATTCAGTGATTGTTATGTGGGAGAGATATTTAGAATCAATTGGAGAATCTATTGATACTACTGAGAAAGAATATGTATCATGGCATTTTGAAATAACGGAAGGTGCAGCAAACAAATTAGCAAAATTAGTTTTAGAAGGTAAGAAGAAAGCTACGGCATCCTCATTATGGGTATATGAATGGGAAGGGGAGCCTACACCAAATGAAGGTGATTACAGCATAATAACGGATTGGGATGGTATTGCAGTATGTATTATTCAGACAAAACGTGTTGAAATAATACCATTCAACTTGATTACAGAAGAGCATGCAAGAAAAGAAGGTGAAGGAGACTTAAGTCTTGAATATTGGAGGAAGGTCCATGAAGAGTTTTTTATTGAGGAATGCAATAGTATTGGCAAAGAATTCACAGAAGATATGCCAGTGATTTTTGAGGAGTTTGAGGTAGTTTATATTTAGTTAAAGATAAGTCCCGAAAATAGAAATTATACTAAGAAGAAGGAAGTATATATGAAAAAACTAATTATAATTAATGGGGTACCAGGGGTAGGAAAAACCACCATATGCAGAGAACTTTATAAATCAATTTCAGACTCAGTGTGGTTAGATGCTGATTGGTGTTGGATGATGAATCCTTTTGTGGTCAATGAAGAGAATAAGAGGATGGTTGAGAATAATATTAATTTCTTATTAAGAAGCTACCTGAATAATTCCTCTTATAAATATGTTGTTTTTAATTGGGTAATAAGCAATGAAAAGATATTTGAAACAATACTAAGTAAATTAGATGATATAGAATTTCAGCTTTATAAAATATCATTAATATCTTCTCCTAAAGTCCTTAAAGAAAGAATGTTAGAAGATGGAAGAACAGAAGAACAAATCGAAAATAGCATTAGTAGATTAAAATTTTATGAAGATATGGATACATTTAAAATAGATACAACAAACGTCAGTGTAAAAAACGTAGTCAGTAAAATCTTGGAGATGATAAAATAATGGAAAGTTTAGATATAACTATTGAACGAATCACTAAAAGTAATTACCATATGTTTGATGATATGGTATATTGGAGGACAAATGGATTTGAAAGAACTGAGGATGAGAAAGATAAAAATAAGGATATAACTTTTAGGGATGCATTCTCTGAACTTGATTACCAAGGTTTTTATGTTTTTGCTGCTCTTTATGAAGGACGTTTCGTGGGGTGGATAATGCTAATATATATACCTAAAATAGGTAAATGGAATAGAGGTATAATTTTTGTTGAGGAATTGTGGACAGCCCCTGAATTCAGAAGAAAAGGAATTGCTATGAAACTTATGGAAAAAGCATTTGAAGTTCAAAATGAAACTGGAGCAATTAAGGTCAGACTCTATACAGATAATATGCCAGCACAAAAACTATATGAAAAATGTGGTCTCAGAGTAACAAATGAGGCAGTATTCATGGAATCAAACCATAATTAGAAATGTTATAAAACTATAGAATATGACAAACTTAAATGGATGAGATTAAGTTGTTTGGCACTATACCTCAAAGCTTAACTTATCCATTGTATGGATGAATTAAGGATCATATAATTTCATATAAATAAGTGGAAAGATTGAACGGTTTAAGATATAGGTAAAAAATCAAGAAATATAATGAATAATAAGGGAATAAACTGATTTAGGGGATGTTAATTTATGAAGATTGTTATAGTATATGGAAATGGAAGAAGGGGTAGCACATATAACTGTGTCCAAATAATAAAAAGAACTATAGAACAATATGGAGATGTTAGATTTGAAGAAATATGGCTCCCAAAGGATTTGCCAGAACTTTGTTGTGGATGCTTTAATTGTATTCTGAGAGGAGAGCAATTTTGTCCCCATAGTGATTATGTGTCTCCCATAGTTAGCTCTATTATTGAAGCAGATGGAATTATTATGGCATCACCAGCATATGGGCTAGATGTATCTGGAGCAATGAAAACTCTGATAGATCATTTATGTTTTATGTGGATGCCTCATAGACCTCATAATGAAATGTTTTCAAAGGTAGGGTTTGTAGTTTCAACTGCAGCAGGAAGTGGCATGAAAAGGGTAAATAAAACTATGAAGTTAGCTTTGAACTACATGGGTTTTAAGCGTATATATGATTTTGGTAGTGCCGTTGCTGCATCTAGATGGGAAGATGTAAAAGAAAGTAAGAAATTGACCATTGAGAAAAGACTTATTAAAAAATCTCAGAAATACTATCAATCTCTAGTTAATAGGAAGAAGCTAAAATCTAGATTATCTACCAAAGTAATTTTCAGAGCGATGAGAACAATGATATCTGGATATCAAGATGGAAACATTGATAAGGAGTACTGGAAAAGTATGGGATGGTTTAACAATACTAAGCCTGTGTAGCTAATTTCAGTAGCATTAAACATTTTCCTGTTGTGTCTATTGAAGGTGTTGGAGATATTGGTATAAATTTAGATCAAATCTTTATTAAAATCAGTATATTAAAAGAAAAAGCATAATTATTATGATTAGATCACTTTACTGACTATAATATAGAGATTTACGGTGTTGAAGATTATCTTATGGATTATTATTGGTCTAATATAGAAAAAGAGATTTATAAAAAAGTTCATAAAAGCTCTAAAAAAGAATTTAATTTTACAATTTACAATAAATTTATTAGGGGATATCAGTTTAGATGAAATTGCCAATTTAATTTTTAGATTAAAAGATTGGAAAATTATTTGGATTTCTCACAGAAATATAATCTAAGGGGGAACATGTTATGAAGGAGATTGAACTATGGTACGATGAAAAATATGATGAATGGGACAGATTAGAGCGACACAAAATTGAATTTGATATTACTAGAAGATATATAGATGAAAATATAATCGGAGAAAATCTGAAGATATTTGATATTGGAGGCGGCCCTGGAAGATATTCTATATATTTGGCAGAAAAAGGACATAGAGTATCATTACTTGACTTATCAAAGCGTAATATTGAAGTTGCAAAAGAAAAATCAGCCGAAAGAGGAATTTTACTAGAGGATTATATACATGGGAATGCATTGGAGTTGGATAAATATAATGATGTATATGATGTTATTTTGTTAATGGGACCTCTATATCATTTAACTAAAGAATCAGATAGAAGAGCTGCTATTGACGGTGCTTTGAGATTATTGAAACCAAATGGAATTATAATTGCATCCTTTATATCTAATTATGCACCTATTCAAGATTACCTTAAATCAGTATATCCAATTGAATCTGTAGACGAGCTACTTGAGTACTTAAAAAATGGTGAAAATCAAGGAGATAAAGGATTTACTACAGCCTATTTTACAGATTATAAAGAAGCAAAGGAATTGATGAATAGTTTTGGACTAACTGAAATAGTATTTGCTAATGTTGAGAATATTTTAGGGGCAAGGGAAAAAGAAATTAATATGCTAGAACAAAGTGAATATAGAAAATGGTTGGAGATTGGATATCAACTGAGTCAAGATGAAAGTCTTATGGGAACTGGTGAACATTTCTTGTATATTGGACGAAAATGAATTTATAGTAAAAGTTTTTATTAAGAGAAAATAAATAGCAGTTGTATTTTAGATATTTTATTGATATAATTTCCCTACATGAGGACTTTTCTTATAGGCATTTAACATGTCATAGAGAATTTGGAGTCCTCAATTTTTATGTTTTTTATAACGAATAGGAAAGTTCTACTTTAATATTTCATATCAAGAACTTGACCTTAATGAGTCTCAAGGAAATCTACCTCTAATGCTTTATTAGAAGCTTTTCTCATAAATAATATGATTTAACAGGGTGATTAAATGAATATAAGCAAATATAGAGATTTAACATTGATAGATATAAATGAAGAACAATTGTTAGTTATATCATGTGATTCAGCTGGAGGAATAGGAAATAAGAAAAATGATGTAGTTAAGACTACTCCTGAGGTTATAGGTTATTTTACAACACAAGTTGCTCTTATGGAGATACTTTCATTTGGTGCTAAACCTATTACTGTAGTAAATACTTTATCTGTAGAAATGAACGATACAGGTAAAAGAATAATAAAAGGTATTAAAGAGGCTTTAGAACCCTTGGATTTTCATAATATAAACTTAATAACAGGAAGTACAGAAGAAAACTTTCCAGTAACTGTTACAGGAATAGGCATAACTATAATAGGAATTATAAATAAGAAAGAGTGGAGAAAGCCTTATACAGAACCTGGATTGATTGCTACTGTAGTAGGTTTACCTAAAGTGGGTAATGAAGTGTTAAATGATAGCAATACTATAATGATTACTTCAAAATTATTGGAGTTAAAGAAAAAAATATATATAAAGGAAATACTTCCTGTTGGTTCAAAGGGAATATTGTATGAACTAAATCAGATGTCTAAAACTAATAATATTAAATACTCTTTAGAAGATAACCTGTCAATAGATATTTATAAATCTGGTGGGCCATCAACTTGTGTAATTGTATCTATGGAAGAAAGTAAGTATGGAGAATTAAAAAATGAAATTTCCATACCTGTGAATAGAATAGGAAGATTTATATAGCAGCATTCTTATATTTAACATATGTTATGATATAACTAAAATAATATAAAACTATTTTTATAATAAGTTATCCTTCGTAAATTTACGAAGGATAACTTATTATAAATCTTAATGATTATTATACTAGTTAGATTATAAGCTTGGAGTTAATCTAATGTTATAATGTAGATAAAAATTTAATATTATAAATATATTGATTTACACCATAAAAAAGAAGGAATTTAATATTTTTTATAGAATAAGTATTATAGAATAAATATTATTGTAAATATATTGCCCTAAATATTTCACTATAAAGCTATAGGAGAAAGGTAACTGTATTTGTATTTTGATAAATAAGTTTAAGGGGATTATTATGTTGGTTCAAGAAAGTAAGCTTAATCGAATCTTAGAAAGCACTGTAAATAATAAAAGCATATTTGGAGTAGCAGTCAATATTGAACCAGGTGATGATGATTTTAGACTTAAAGAAAAAAGAATATGTGATAAATCGCCTAAAGTTACTGTAATCTATGATTGAAAAAATAAGAGAGTAGATTGAGGATATGTCTTAGAAAACTGATATTAATATCTTAAAGTAATGAAGAACAAAGTGTTAGAGGAGGCTGAGGATGTCAAGTTTTGAAAAAGTAGAAACTAATAGATTGATATTAAGAGAATTCATAGAAATAGATATTCAGGAAGTCCATCAATACGCATCAGATCCAGATGTATCAGAATATGAGCCATGGGGTCCAAATACATTAAAACAAACAGAAGAATTTGTGAAGAAATGTATAGAATATCAACATCAAAAAGATAGAGTAGATTTCGAATTAGCTGTAATAGAGAAAAGTAACAATAAACTAATAGGAGCTTGTGGGCTTCATATTTCAGACCAGGAAGATAGAGAAGGCTGGATTGGATATGTTATCAACAAACTATATTGGCGAAAAGGATATGGAACAGAAATTGCAGAGAAATTATTAGATATTGGGTTTAATGAGTTTAAGTTACACAGAATTTATGCAACTTGTCATCCTAATAATCTAGGTTCTAAAAAAATATTACAGAAAATTGGGATGCAAAAAGAGGGATGCTTAAGGAAGCATATGTGGTGTAAAGACGATTGGAGAGATTCACTACTCTATGCTATTTTGGAAGATGAATATAATCAAGGATAAGAAGGTATTAAGATACTGTTGATGATCATAGTTCCAATATATAAGGTCTGAGGTGAGGCTTTGAAGGTAGCATTTTTAGATAGAGATGGAACAATCATAGAAGATTATGAGGATAAATTATGGAGTAGTATAACTGAACCTGTTTTTATAAATGGATCAATAGATGCCATTAAAGCTATAAGGCAAAAGGGATATGAAATTATTATTATAACAAATCAATATTTAATAAATGAGAAAATTATTACCTTACATCAATATGAAGAGATTACAGATAAGTTTATAAGAAAATTGTTAGATGATGGAATCGAAATACTGGGCATATTCTACTGTCCACATTCTAAAGAGGAAAACTGTAACTGTATGAAACCCAAAGATGGAATGATAAAAATGGCATTAGAAAAACATCCAGAAATAGATTTAGAAAATTCTTTTATAGCTGGAGATTCCTTGTGTGATGTTCAACTAGGAGAAAGATTAGGGATAAAGACATTTGGTATAAGGTTAGACAGGTCTAAAGGAAAAACAATAAAAATAGATTCGCTAAAAGATATAGTTAAATATTTATAAATATATTTAACTATAAAGTAGCTAGGAAAAATAATTAAAGGAGGGGCAAATGAAAGCTATAGATCATTTAAATAGATATGTTTCAAATGTAGACAAGTTTATCGATTTTTATATAGATGTTCTTGGCTACGAATTAATTGATAAAGGTATAAAAGGAAATGGGAAAAACTATGGAATTCTTAAGGGTGATGGACATGAATTGTTTATTTCTGAAAAAGATAATTTTATATTAGATAAAGACCAAAATTTTAGACATATAGGATATTCTATTGAAAATGTAGATGAACTTCTTGAAAAGCTAAAGTTAAAAGGGTATATAGAAAAAGATCAAGAGATTATAGTTAAACCATTTTCGAGACAATTTTATATAAAAGATCCAGATGGTTTTGAGATAGACTTAATTCAATGGACAGATAAGAATAAATTTTATAATCACTTAAAAGATAAAAATATAAAATAAATTTTGGTAGAAGCTATATACATGATAAAAATAAGAAGATGCAAAGAATCTTCTTAACTTAAATGGAGTGTTAATTTTATGAAACTATTAAGAAAAATAGCAATAGTAGCTTTAATAATATCTATATTAGCCATATTAATTTTGCCAAATAGAACACCAAAGATAGAAGGTGAAAATAGTGTAGCAGTTATAGAAAAAATTAAATTGGGTGGATTAGAACAAACTATTTTAATAAGAGGAAAGGATACTTCTAATCCAGTTTTACTCTTTTTACATGGGGGACCTGGATATCCTCAAATATCATTTGCTCGTAGATATGAAAAAAGGCTAGAAGATAGCTTCGTAGTTGTTAATTGGGACCAAAGGGGTTCTGGTATGTCTTACTCATCTAATATTCCAAAAGAGTCTATGAATAGAGGTCAGTTTATAGAAGACACAAAAGAGCTTATTGATTACCTTTGTGAAAAGTATCAAAAAGAAAAGATATATCTAGTAGGTCATTCTTGGGGAACAGAACTTGGTTTGTATGTAATAGATAAATATCCAGAAAAAGTAGCTGCCTTTATAAGTGTGGGACAAGTCGTTGATGGAATAGAAAGTGAAGTGGTCTCATATGACTATGTCCTAGAAATGGCTAATAAGAATAAGAATCAAAAAGCCATGAATGACTTAGTGAGAATTGGAAGACCCCCTTATAAAAACACCGTTAGCGATACTGCAACACAGAGAAGATGGTTATCTAAATATGGAGGAGTAGAAAGAAAAGTAAATACATTAAAATATATTGTTTTAGGCAGCATATTCTCACCAGAATATACTGGAATAGATGGAATAAAATTTGCTTTAGGTAATAAATTTTCTGCGGATACAATGTGGGGTCATAATAAGGATTTAGATTTTATTAGAGATATGCCAGAAGTAAAAGTACCTATTTACTTCTGTGCAGGTAGATACGATTATAACACTCCATCTGTGCTGACTGAAGAATACTATAATCAGATAATAGCACCTAAAAAGGAATTTATATGGTTTGAAGAATCAGCTCATTTTCCGATTTTTGAAGAGCATGAAAAGTTTAATGAACTAGTTATACGAATAAAAGATAATATTGAAAGTGAGGTTAATCATGGAAAATTTAAGCATAGATAGATATATATTTGAATCTCCTAGGTTAGGATTTAGAATGTGGAAAGAATCAGATAGAGAAATATTCGCTAAGATGAATGCTAATAATGAGGTAATGAGATACTTCCCAAAAACCTTAGATTCTAGGGAAACTGATGATTTTCTTTATAGAATACAAGAACATTTCAAGGAAAAAGGATATGGATTATGGGCAGTTGAATTGAAAGATACTAAGGAGTTTATAGGATTTATTGGGCTTTTAAATGCGACTTTTGAGGCTGATTTTACACCATGTGTTGAAATAGGGTGGAGACTGGATAATAAATATTGGAATAAGGGATATGCCACAGAAGGAGCTAAGGCTTGTTTAGAATATGGATTTAATAAGCTGAATTTAAGTAGCATATATTCTTTTACAGCAGAAATAAACAAACCTTCTGAAAATGTTATGAAAAAAATAGGTCTAAAGAAAGTCGGAGGATTTAATCATCCAAAAGTAGAAGATAGTAGTCCATTGAAACCTCATGTTCTATATAAAATAAGTAAGAAAGAATACGAAGAAATTTAGTGATAAAAACTTGTGATAAAGGGGAGGAGAATTATGGCAACATGGGGAGCACATATTAGAATAGCAGAAGCTATACTTAATATAGATAATAGTTTAGATGAAAAATGTTTTCTTGTAGGCAATGTAGGACCAGATTGTGGAGAGCCTAATGAGGATTGGAGTGAGTTTTTTCCACCCAAATCAGTCAGTCATTGGATTAATGAAGATAATCTTATTGAAGCGGAGAAATTTTACGAGGAATATTTGAATGAGGAGATAGAGGATAATAAGTTATATTCCTTTTTATTAGGCTACTATGTCCATTTGTTAACGGATATTGAGTGGAGCAACATGGTAGATGAGAAGAAAAAAATAGATGCTGAGTATAAGAAATTAGAAACTGATAAAAAGTTTATATGGACTATTAAAAAAGATTGGTATGACTTAGATCACCTATATTTTAGGAAAAATCCCAATAGTATATTTCATAGGATATTTAAAAATATAGAATCCTTTTCCGATTATTTAGATTACTATCCTGCTGGAGCAGTTGAGAGACAATTAAAGTATATTAGCGAATTTTATACTAAATATAATGGTAACCCAGAGAGAGAATATATATATTTAACAGAAAAGGAAATGAATGATTTCGTAAATGAAAAATCTAATTATATTATAGAACTGTTAAAAGGAAAAAGAAAATAGAAAATGATTTTTTAAACCTCTTACTGAATTTTAAGTCTTGGATCAGTAAGAGGCTATTTTTATGACATAAAAGATTATATAAAAGAAGGGATTTAGTAAATTTTGTAGAATAAGTATAATATGCATTTTAGTCTATTTGCAGTAAAATTCAAAAGATATATTGACGCGGAACTTATGTTTGGATAAAATACATCCAAAACTAATGTGCCAGGTGTTATGGAGATTAAAATTGACTGAGGAGGAAATTATAGCATGAATGAACATATAGTTAAGAAATTTTGGAATCTAATGAGTGATGGAATGTTTGATGAAATAGGAGAATTAATGGAAGAAAATGCAGATGTATGGTTACCAAATACTAGAGAACTTTTTAGAGGTAGAGATAAATATATCAATTTTAATAAAAAATATCCCGGTCGGTGGATAATAACTTTAGATAAAATTTTCTCTAAGGACGACATAGTCGTTTCTGCCGTAAAGGTAGAAGCAGGGGATAAGTCAAGTAGTTTCTATGCCAATTCTTTCTTTACTATTAATAATGGGTTAATCAGTGAAATAGTAGAATACTGGGGAGATAATGGTGAGCCACCTCAATGGAGAGTTGAAGAATCATTATCAGAAAGATATTAATAATTCTAGGTTTTAATAATGATAAAAGGTAGCTTTTTATAGTAAAGCTACTTTTTAGGGAGGAAATCATGAAAGGAATATTAAAAGTCATGGGGATAATTATTGGGCTAATTATTATATTTATAGGAGTTAGCTATATTAATCATAGAATTCATTTATCTAAAGAAGATGAGTTATTCGTCCCAAATGGGGAGATGGTAGAAGTAAATGGACATCAGATGTATATATATACAGAAGGGGAAGGAGATAAGACATTAGTATTTATGTCAGGCGGTGGTACATGCTCTCCTACTTTAGATTTTAAATCACTCTATTCACTTCTGAGTGATAAATATAGGATTGTAGTAGTAGAAAAAGCAGGATATGGATTTAGCGATATTGTAGATATAGATAGAGATATTGATAATATTTTATCTGAAACAAGAGAGGCACTTTTGAAAGCTGAAATAAGTGGACCATATATTTTGTATCCACATTCAATGTCAGGAATTGAAGCATTATATTGGGCTCAAAAATATCCAGGTGAAGTAACAGCAATTATAGGACTTGATATGGCAGTTCCAGAATCTTATGAGGAGTACAATATTGATATACCCTTAATA
This sequence comes from Tissierella sp. MB52-C2, assembly GCF_030931715.1. NCBI lineage: Bacteria > Bacillati > Bacillota > Tissierellia > Tissierellales > Tissierellaceae > Tissierella > Tissierella sp. MB52-C2. The sequence goes on along the minus strand of NZ_CP133261.1, from coordinate 2,634,548 downwards.
AAACTATCGGCTTTTGCAGCTAATGCAGGAATTACAAGATGGATTCCTGGTATATGGGAAAGTGATGCTATAAAATATGGAACATTAACAGATGAAGAAAAAGAGTTATATAAAGTTGTTTTTTATCGAAGAACAGCAACGAAAACAATGCTAAATGAAGTGCAAGAAATCAAGAAAAATGCAAGTATAGTGAAGGAAAGTGGAGTTCCCAATGTTCCTATATTAATGTTTTCATCTAATGGACAAGGAACTGGTTGGAATGAGAATGAGTGGAGAGATTTTCATAAAAATTATATGAAAAACACTCAAGATGGAGAGATGGTTGACTTAAATTGTTCCCATTATGTTCATGATATTGAATATAAAAAGATAGCAGATGAAACTAAAAAGTTTATTGAGAATCTGAACTAAAATAAATTACTTAAAACTTATATTAGTACCTAATCCTAGACTGACTATTAAAGAGGCTATGCTGATGGCCTTCTTTGTAGCTTTATGTGGACTTGAATTTCTCTTAATATGCCATATCTTTAAAAATCTAAGAGCTATGAGAGATGAAAAAGCATTAAAAAATTTGTAAAATCAATATAATTATTAATTATGCAGCAATAGGGGCTTTAATAGGCTTGAATGAGAAAATATAATATTTTGAGAGGATACTATGAATAGTGATAAAATAAAGATACTGAAGTTTGTTTGTTACTTATTTGGATTCTTTTGGATATATAATGTTATGACTGGTTTTTATAATTTTTATACTACTGAGTTGCAAATGTATGATAAAGAAATTTTTCTAATCAAAATATTAGCTTTCGTGGTAGGAATTATCCTGTCATTAGTTGCATCAGGAGGCTTCACAACATTGTTTTGGTATTCATATAGATTGAAATACAAGGATGAAAAGATATTTGATAATATTGCAAAGAAAATCATAGCATTTCTTTTTGTCACAAGTGTATTTAAATCAACATTTGGTTTTTCAATATTTATATTATCATTATTTTTTACAATTATTCTTTTGATTAGATATTTAGAAAAGGAATCCAACGTTACTGACTAAAAATAGTTTTGAGTTTGTGACGTAACTTGTTTGAAGGATGAAAGTAAAAGAATTGCATTTTAAAAAATATTATAATAAACAACTCTTGACAGATATAGATCATACTGTTAATATGTAAGTGTAATAAATAATAATGAATATGTTGCTCATATAGGTCTCATAATATGGTTGAGACGTTTCTACAAAATGACCGAAAATCATTTATCTATGGGCGAAAGTGTACCTAGGGTTCCGAAGACTTTGTCTTGCTGGACCGAGCGGTACAGATACTGTATGGTCAGTATTACACCGAAGGGATAAAAGCCCAGTCGGGTAGGTTTCGCTTTGCCTACCCGGCTGGGCTTAATTTAATTTTTTGAGGAGGGTTAAATTTGGATTTTAAAAGAATTTTTATCGAGAAGAATGAAGGGTTTAATACTGAAGGACAATTGTTGTTAAAAGATTTTAGAGATTATTTAGGAATAGAAAATTTAAGTAAAGTAAGAACAGTCAATGTATATGATTTAATAAATGTAACAGAAGAGGAAAAAGAACTGATAGTAAAGGAAATACTCTTTGAAGAAATCTTAGATAATAAATATGAAAATAACCTTCCAATTAAAGATAGTGAAAGATTATTTAGAGTTGAATATCTAAAAGGTCAATATAATCAAAGAGAAGACTCTACAAATCAGATGATTAGGATCTTAACACAAAATGAAAATATAATAGTGCAAAATTCAAAGATAGTAATCTTAGAAAATATAACAGAAGAAGAACTAAATAAAATAAAGAAATATTATATAAATCCAATAGAGATGAAAGAAGTTGCCATAGATAGCTTTACCTTTGAAAAAGAAGATGAAGCAACAGAAGAAATTGAAATAATAGATGGTTTTATAAATATGACAGAAAATGAGCTTATATCTTTTAAATCAAAGTATGGAATAGGTATGGATATAGAAGATATTTTATTCTGTCAGAAGTATTTTAAAGACGAAGATAGAAACCCAACTATTACTGAACTAAAGCTAATAGACACCTATTGGTCAGATCACTGTAGACATACTACTTTTATGACAGAGATTACAGATATATCTATGGATGAAGGAAAATATAAAGAAGTATTCCAAAATGCATTAGATGAATATATAAAATCTAGAGAATTTGTTTATGAAAATAAAGAAAGACCAGTTTGCTTAATGGATTTGGCTACTATAAATATGAAGGAAACAAAGAAAAAGGGTCTATTAAATGATAAGGAAGAATCAGATGAGGTTAATGCTGCCAGCATTGAAATAGATGTAGACGTTAACGGTACAAATGAAAGATGGCTATTGATGTTTAAAAATGAGACTCATAATCATCCTACAGAGATGGAGCCTTTCGGTGGTGCATCTACTTGTCTCGGAGGTGCAATAAGAGACCCATTATCAGGTAGAGCATATGTATATCAGGCCATGAGAATTACAGGGGCAGCAGATCCAAGACAAAAATATGAAGATACTTTGCCTGGGAAATTACCTCAAAGAAAGATTACTCAGACTGCAAAGGCAGGATATAGTTCCTATGGATACCAAATAGGTGCTGCAACAGGATATGTTAAAGAAATATATGACAAAGGTTATATGGCAAAGAGAATGGAACTAGGTGCATTAGTTGCCGCTGCTCCAAAGGATGCTGTATATAGAGGAAATTCTGAGCCGGGAGATTTGATTGTCCTAGTAGGTGGCAAGACAGGTAGAGATGGATTAGGCGGAGCGGTTGGTTCATCTAAGGAACATACGGAGGAATCTCTACACACATCGGGGGCAGAAGTCCAGAAGGGAAATCCGGCAGTAGAAAGAAAAATAGTTCGTCTATTTAGAAATGAAGAAGTATCTAAAATGATTAAAAAATGTAATGACTTCGGTGCTGGTGGAGTTTCAGTAGCCATAGGAGAATTGGCAGACGGACTTTTCATTGAATTAGACAAAGTGCCACTAAAATATCCTGGTCTTGATGGTACAGAGATTGCATTATCTGAGTCTCAAGAAAGAATGGCAGTTGTTATTGCACCTGAAGATCTAGAAAGATTTATGTCCTTTGTTGAAGCAGAGGATTCAGAAGGCACAGTGGTAGCTAAGGTTACAGAAGAAAAAACTCTTAAAATGGTATGGAGAGGAAAAACTATTGTCAATATCAAGAGGAGTTTCTTAGATACCAATGGTATAAGAAAAAAGAATAAAGTTAATATAGAACAACCTATTAAAGAATTATATTTAGATAAAATTCCATCTTATGTAGAAGGAAAAGATATTAGAGATGCTTTTATAGAAAATATAAAGGATTTAAACATCTGTAGCCAAAAGGGTTTAATAGAGGGATTTGACCATACAGTAGGATCAAGTACAGTATTGATGCCTTTAGGTGGTAAATATGGTCTTACTCCAACAGAGGGAATGGTAGCAAAGATTCCTGTATTAGAAGGAGAGACAAATACTTGCTCTTTAATGAGTTATGGCTACGAACCAAAGCTTTCAAAATGGAGTCCATTCCATGGTGGATATTATGCTGTTATAGAATCTGTTGCAAAAATTGTAGCCATGGGTGGAGATTACAAAAAGATAAGATTAACTTTCCAAGAATACTTTGAAAGGATTGGAGATGATCCAACTAAATGGGGAAAACCATTTTCTGCACTACTTGGCGCATTTCTAGTGCAAAAAGAATTAGATACTCCAAGTATAGGCGGAAAGGATAGTATGAGTGGTACATTTGAAGATATTCATGTTCCACCAACATTAGTTAGTTTTGCAGTGGCTACAGACAAAGTAGAGAATATTATATCTCCAGAATTTAAAAAGACGGATTCAACTGTAGCTTTAATAAAATTGGATATAGATGAAGATGGTATGATTGACTTCAATCAACTAAAGTCAAATTACTCCTTAATTAAAGAATTAATAGATAAAGGTGAGATTATTTCAGCTTCCACAGTTAAATTTGGCGGAGTCGCAAGATCTATTGCTGAGATGGCTATGGGCAATAAAATAGGCTTTAGACTGAATGAAATCAGCAAAGAAGATTTGTTTAAGCCACTATATGGTTCCATAGTAGTTGAATTGAAGGATGAAGCAGCATTAGGAAATATTAATTATAGAGTTCTTGGAACTACAATAGAAGCAGAACATATAGAAATAGATAAAGAGATTATTCAATTAGATTTCTTAATTAAATCTTTTGAAGAACCATTGGAAGAAGTATTTCCATTATATAGAGACAAAGATAATGAAGAAGATATTAAATTTGAAAAAGGCGAAATAGTAAGAAAAGCTAGTATAGCAAAGCCAAGAGTTTTAATACCAATATTTACAGGAACTCATGGAGAATATACTATGGCTAGATGTTTTGAAGAAGCTGGTGGTGAAGTAGATGCCTTTGTATTTAAAACTTTATCTTTAACAGATATGGAGGAATCATATAAGGAATTAGCAAGAAAAATTAAGGACTATCAAATAATAGGACTACCAAATGGTTCACTATTAGGAGATGAACCAGAGACAGGCGGAAAATTAATGAAATTGATATTAAGCAATTCCTATGTAATGGAAGAGATTAACAATCATCTATATAAGAGAGATGGTTTAATCCTTGGGGTAGGTGCTGGTTTCCTAGGTCTGATGAAGTTAGGACTTATGGCTCCTTCAACAAGTATTACCTACAACAAGAATGGACAGTTTATCTCAAAATTAGCCAATATTAAGGTAAGTTCAAACCTGTCACCTTGGTTTAATGATATGACAGTGGGAGATATATATACTGTGCCAGTAGCTACAAAAGAAGGAAGAGTAATAAGTGAGAATATAGATGGTTTAATAGCTAAGGGACAAATTTCAACTCAATTTATAGATGAGAATCCAACGGGTTCAATGTCTAGTATAGAATCTTTAACTAGCTGTGATGGTAGAATCTTAGGAACTATTTCATCTATAGATAGAGTAGGAAAAGGACTATATAAGAATTCAGAAATCGTAGGAGAGCACAAGATATTTGAATCAGGTATAAAATATTTTAGATAGGGGTGTCTAATATGAAAGTTAGTATAGTAATGGGAAGTATATCAGATAGAGGAATATCAGAAAAGGTCACCAAGATATTTGATAAATTTGGAGTAGAATACGAGACAAGGGTAATATCAGCTCATAGAACTCCATATCAAGCAGTAGAATTTGCAGAAAAAGCTGAGGAAAATGGAACAGAAGTAATTATTGCCATAGCTGGAAAAGCAGCACATTTGGCAGGAGTATTAGCAGGAGTAACTTCCTTACCTGTAATAGGAATTCCTGCAAAGTCTTCAACTATGGATGGATTGGATTCACTTCTTTCTGTGGTACAAATGCCAAAGGGTGTACCAGTGGCAACTGTTGCCATAGATGGTGGAGAAAATGGAGGACTTTTAGCAGTTCAGATGCTTTCTATAAAATATCCTGAACTAAGGGAAAAATTCAAGGAATATAAGAAAGAAATGGAAAGAGAAGTAGAAAAAATGGATTATGACCTAACACAGCGAAAGTAGTGAGCTGATGTAGGTCAAACGCAACGAACGCCAAATTCATGCGAATGACAATGAGCAAATGAATTTGTGCAGTGAGACTGTGGGAAATGACCTAACCCAACAAGCGTAGCGAGTAAATAGATTTGAGTTGGGGAACTGTGTGCAGAAACTAACTAGGAAGAAGGTGCAGCTTTGAGTGGAGTTGTGGGAATTTACAGTAAGGAAAGAAATAATGTATCGAATATAATATATTATGGATTATATGCCCTACAGCATAGGGGTCAAGTAAGTACTGGAATTGCAGTAAATAACAATGGATTTGTAGACTACTTCAAAGACTTAGGATTAGTTCACGAGGTCTTTCCAAAGGAAACTATGGAAAGACTTCGAGGAAATATAGGTATAGGTCATATAAGATATGCAACTACTGGAGATACAACGACAATTAATGCACAGCCTTTAGTTGTAGGATATAGAAAAGGAGCTTTGGCTTTAGCCCATGATGGTGCAGTAGTAAATTTTGAAAAACTAAGAGATGGGCTTGAGGAGCAAGGTGCTATATTTCAATCGGAATTAGATACAGAGGTTATAGCAAATCTAATAGCCAGATACCATAAAGATAATATAGAAGATGCCATAATAAAAGCATTAGACGATATAAACGGAACATATGGATTAGTCATAATGACAACAGATAAACTAATAGGAGCAAGAGATCAATATGGGGTCAAGCCTCTTTCCATAGGCAAACTAGGAGAAGATTATATTTTAGCTTCAGAAACCTGTGCTTTTGACACCATAGGAGCGGAATTCATAAGAGATGTAGAACCAGGTGAGATAGTTATTATAGATGAAAAGGGACTGAAATCTATTAGAAGAAAAGCATATGATAAAAGACTATGTCTATTTGAAATAATATACTTTGCAAGACCAGACAGTAAGCTTGAGAATAAAAGCATTTATTTAGCAAGGATAGAAGCGGGAAAACAGTTGGCAATAGAATCGGCAGTAGATGGAGACATAGTAATAGGAGCTCCAGATTCAGGAACGATACCTGCCATAGGCTATGCAGAACAAGCTAAAATTCCATATGCAGAAGGTTTAATAAAAAATAGATATGTAGGTAGAACTTTTATACAACCAACTCAAGAATTAAGGGAGCAAGGAGTTAGAATCAAATTAAATGTTTTAAAGGAAAATGTAGAAGGTAAAAGAGTAATTTTAGTAGATGATTCCATAGTTAGAGGAACTACAATAAAAAGAACAATTGAAATGATAAAAAATGCAGGGGCAAAGGAAATACATGTAAGAATATCTTCACCTCCAGTATTACACCCTTGCTATCTAGGTATGGATACTCCAACTAAAGAGAACTTAATAGCAGCTCAAATGTCTAAAGAAGAAATAAGAAAGTTAATAGGAGCAGATTCTCTAGAATATTTATCTTTAGAAGGATTACTAAAATCAGCAGGTGGAAAAGAGTTCTGTACTGGATGTTTAGATGGTAATTACCCAATAGATAAAGAATAATTAGCTGTTAATTCAGCGAAAGGAGAGAAGGAATTGAGCTTAACATATAAAGATGCAGGTGTAGATAAAGAAGCGGGATATAAAGAGGTACAGCTTATTAAAGGAATGATTAAGAAAACCCATATTCCAGGAGTTTTGTCGGATATAGGAGGATTTGCCGGACTTTTTCAACTAGATACTAAATCCTTTGAAGAGCCAGTTTTAGTATCAGGAACAGATGGAGTAGGTACAAAACTTAGACTTGCATTTATGGCAGACAAACACAATACTATAGGAGAAGATTGCGTAGCCATGTGTGCCAATGACATTCTGTGTCAAGGTGCTAAACCTTTATTTTTCCTAGACTATATAGCCACAGGAAAGTTAATTCCTGAAAAAATGGCAAGTATAGTAGAAGGCGTATCAAATGGATGTATAAAAGCTGGATGTGCATTAATAGGTGGAGAAACGGCTGAAATGCCAGGATTTTATAAAGACGATGAATATGATGTGGCAGGTTTTTGTGTCGGAGTAGTAGATAAGAAGAAAATAATCGATGGATCAACCATAGAAGAAGGAGACTATATAATAGGACTACCTTCCAGTGGAGTTCATAGCAATGGTTTTTCACTAGTTAGAAAGATTGTATTTGATAAAATGAATATGAAAATAGATGATTATATAGAGGAACTAGGATGTAGCATAGGAGAAGAACTTCTAAAGCCAACGAGAATATATACAAACCCAGTATATGAATTAGTGGAAAAATTCAATGTAAAGGGACTAAGCCATATAACAGGCGGAGGATTTTATGAGAACATTCCAAGAATGTTACCTGAAGGATTAACTGTCGAGATAAATACACAGAAAATAAATACGCCAACTATATTTAAATTATTGCAACAATGGGGAAACATAGCTATCGATGAAATGTATGGTACTTTTAATATGGGAATAGGCATGGTTATGGCAGTAGATAAAGAGGAATTAGATGATATTAAGAATTTATTAGAAGAAAAGGAAGAAGACTTTGTAGTTCTTGGTCAGGTTAAGAAAGGTGCTGAAGGAGTAGTACTATGCCACCAGTAAAAATTGGAGTTTTAATTTCTGGTGGCGGAACTAATCTACAATCAATAATAGATAATATTAAAGATGGAAATATCAATGGTGAAATAAAGCTGATTATTTCCAATAAAGAAGAAGCCTATGGATTAACTAGAGGAAAAGATGCAGGGATAGAAAGCATATTTATAGGAAGGAAAGCCTTTGATTCGGAGGAGGAATATAATCTAAGGCTAATAAATGAATTTAAAAAAAGAGATATAGAATTAATTGTTTTAGCTGGGTATTTAAAAGTCTTATCAAAATCCTTTATTCATGAATTTAAAGAGAGAATAATAAATATCCATCCCTCACTAATACCAAGTTTCTGTGGTAAAGGTTATTATGGTGAGAGAGTTCATGGAGAAGTCTTAAGTTATGGAGTTAAATTTACAGGAGCTACAGTTCATTTTGTAGATGAGGGAACGGATACAGGTCCAATTATACTTCAGAAAGTAGTAGAAGTAGATTCAAAGGATACAATAGATACTTTAAAAGAAAAGGTATTAAAAGTAGAACATGAAATTCTAGTACAAGGAGTTAAGTTATATTGTGAAAATAGATTATACATTGAAGGAAGAAAAGTGATTATAAACTAGAGGTGAGCTAATGAAAAGAGCATTAATAAGTGTTTTTCATAAGGAAGGTATAGTGGAGTTTGCATCATGTTTAAGAGAATTAGGATGGGAAATAATTTCAACTGGTGGTACATCTAAGATCTTGCAAAAAGCAGGAGTAGAAATAATAGAAGTAGAGGATATAACTAAATTCCCGGAAATATTAGATGGAAGAGTAAAGACTCTAAATCCATATATCCATGGAGGCTTATTATATAGAAGAGATGAGCCTTCCCATATGGAAACAATAGAGAAAATGAATATTGGACCTATTGATATGGTGGTAAATAATCTTTATCCCTTTGAAGAGACTATAAAAAGACCAGGAGTAACTCATGAAGAAATTATAGAAAATATAGATATAGGCGGACCATCTATGATTAGAGCTGCAGCGAAAAATTACAATGATGTAACTGTAATAGTTGATCCAAAGGATTATGAAATAGTACTAAAGGAATTAAAGGAGAATAACGAGACCACTATAAAAACAAGGCAATATTTGGCGAGAAAAGTATTTAACTATACAGCTTATTATGATACCTTAATATCAAATTATTTTAATGAAATAGAGGAAGTTATATTTCCAGAAAGATTAACTTTAGCATATAAATCTAAAGAAGAATTAAGATATGGAGAAAACCCTCATCAAAGAGCAGCTTTTTATAAGGAAGTAGGAAAAATAGAAGGAACCCTTGCAGGAGCAGTACAAATCCATGGGAAAGAACTTTCTTTTAATAATATTAATGATGCCAACGGTGCAATTGATGCTTTAAAAATATTTGATGAGCCTACTGTAGTAGCTGTAAAACATGCTAATCCTTGTGGTATTGGCAGTGGAAAAGACATATCTGAAGCCTATGAAAAGGCTTATGAGTGTGATAAAGAATCTATATTTGGAGGTATAGTTGCTGCCAATAGAGAAATTGATGAGGAACTTGCTGAAAAGTTAAACAGTATATTTATTGAAATAGTAATTGCACCATCATTTACAGAACAAGCAATAAAAATATTAACTCAAAAGAAAAACATACGAATTCTAGAAATAAAAGATATTCTAGATGATAAATACAAAGAACTAGATATAAAAAAGATATTAGGTGGAGTTTTGGTACAAAATAGAGATACTATTTTATTAAAAGAAGAGTTACAAGTAGTTACAAAAAGAAATCCTACAGAAAAAGAAATGGAAGACTTAATATTTGCTTGGAAAGCTGCAAAAACTGTAAAATCCAATGGAGTAGTTATAGCTAAGGATAAAGGAACTATAGGTATAGGTCTAGGTGAAGTGAATAGATCATGGGCAGTTAAAAATGCCATAGATAGATCGGGAGATAAGATTGCAGAAGGTGTTCTAGCTTCTGATGGATTCTTCCCATTTAAAGATTCAATAGAATTTTTAAATGAAGCAGGAATAAAGGCAATCATCCAACCAGGAGGTTCCATTAAGGATAAAGAAGTCATAGAAGAGGCGGACAAAAATAATATGGCTATGATATTTACAGATATAAGACATTTCAAACATTAATGCAGGAGGGGAGAAAATGAAAGTATTAGTATTAGGTAGCGGAGGTAGAGAACACGCATTATGTTGGAAAATAGCTAAAAGTAGTAAAGTAAGTAAGATTTATTGTGCTCCAGGCAATGGGGGAACTGCTGAATTAGCTGAAAATATGGATATAAATGTAGATGATATAGATAAATTATTAGAATTTGCATTAGAAAACAATATAGATTTAACTGTAGTAGGGCCTGAACAACCCTTAGTTTTAGGAATTGTAGATAGGTTTCAAGAAGAAGGATTAAAAATCTTTGGTGTAAATAAAGAATGTGCTAGACTTGAAGGAAGTAAAGAATTTTCTAAAGTATTTATGGAAAAATATAATATACCTACTGCAAAGTATAAAACATTTACAGATTTAGAAGATGCAATAGAAGGAATAAAGGAGTTTTCATATCCATTAGTTATAAAGGCTGATGGATTATGTGCTGGAAAAGGTGTAGTTATTTGTCATAGTGAAGATGAGGCTAAAGATACATTAAAAGATATTTTAGGAAATAAAATATTTGGTGATGAAGGAAACAAAGTAGTTATAGAGGAATTTCTAGATGGCGTAGAAACATCACTGCTTTGTGTGGTAACAAAGGATAAAATAGTTCCTATGGAGTCTGCTAAGGATTATAAAAAGATATATGATGGTGATAAGGGACCTAATACTGGTGGTGTAGGTTGTATATCTCCTAGTCCTATATTTAATGAAGAATTAAGTGAAAAGATTGAGAAGAATATTTTAAATAATATTAGATATGGATTAGCTAAGGAGAATTTAGATTTTAGAGGAATACTTTTTATTGGATTAATGGTCGTAAAAGGAGAGCCAAAGGTATTAGAATTTAATACAAGGTTTGGAGATCCTGAAACTGAAGTACTAATTCCAAGACTTGATTCAGATATAGTAGAGTTATTTGAGAAAACCATAGATGGAACATTTATGAAATCTGACCTAAAATGGAATAATGATAGAGCTATGACAGTAGTTTTAGTATCAGAAGGCTACCCAAATGAATATGAAAAAGGATTTAAGATAATAAATATAGACAAAGTAGATAATAATACTATTGTATTCCATAATGGCACAAAGATTGTCGATAAGGATTTAGTTACAAATGGAGGGCGAGTTTTATCTGTGACTAGCTTAGGAAAAACTCTTGATGAAACCATAAAAAATGCTTATGAAAATGTAGAAAAAATTAATTTTAGCAACATGTATTATAGGAAAGATATAGGAAAGATATAGGAAAGATATAGGAAAGATATAGGAAAGATATAGGAAAGATATAGGAAAGATATAGGAAAGATATAGGAAAGATATAGGAAAGATATAGGAAAGATATAGGAAAGATATAGGAAAGATATAGGAAAGATATAATTTTTTTAAAGTAAAGGAAATCTGTTTTTTTAATTTAAAATGATTCCAAATTTTAGACAATTCTGTTATAATACTATATAGTACTACAGGGCAAAATAAAACAATGCTAAAATTTTAAATAAATATGTGATTGGTGCATAAAATAGGGTATATATCTAAAGATGTATAATTTTTTATACTATTATAGGCAATATTGTAGTACGAATGAATATAGAGGAGGAATATAAGTGAAAACAGACGTTCAAATTGCACAAGAAGCGAAAATGCTTCCCATAGTTGATGTTGCAGCTAAGTTAGGAATCGACGAAGATCATTTAATTCAGTATGGTAAGTATAAAGCAAAAGTATCTCTAGGATTACTAGATGAGATGAAAGATAAGCCAGATGGAAAATTAATCTTAGTTACAGCAATTAACCCTACTCCAGCAGGCGAAGGTAAAACAACTACAAACATAGGTCTTTCCATGGGATTAAATAAAATTGGAAAGAGTGCTATAACAGCTTTAAGAGAGCCTTCATTAGGACCTAGCTTTGGAGTTAAAGGTGGAGCAGCTGGTGGCGGATATGCTCAAGTAGTACCAATGGAAGATATCAACTTACACTTTACAGGAGACTTCCATGCTATAACTACAGCTCATAACTTAATTTCAGCTTTATTAGATAACCATATTCATCAAGGAAATGCATTAAACATCGATCCAAGAAGAGTAGTTTGGAAAAGAGTTCTTGATATGAATGATAGAGCTTTAAGAGATATTGTAGTAGGCCTAGGTGGAAAACCAAATGGTATGCCTAGACAAGATGGATTTGATATAACAGTTGCATCAGAGATAATGGCAATTTTCTGCTTATCAAAAGACTTAGAAGACCTTAAAGCTAGAGTAGGAGAAATAATAGTAGCATATAAATTTGACGGTAGCCCAGTATTTGCTAAAGACCTAGATGCACAAGGGGCAGTAGCTTTACTTATGAAAGATGCAGTAGATCCTAACCTTGTTCAAACATTAGAAAATACACCAGCACTAATTCATGGTGGACCATTTGCTAATATTGCTCATGGATGTAACTCAATGTTAGCAACAAAATTAGCTCTAAAAATGGCTGAATATACAGTAACAGAAGCTGGATTTGGTGCAGATTTAGGTGCTGAGAAATTCTTTGATATTAAGTGTAGATTTGGTGGCTTAAAACCAGATGCTGCAGTAATAGTAGCTACAATAAGAGCACTAAAATACAATGGTGGAGTTAAGAAGGATGAACTAGGAACTGAAAATCTAGATGCATTATCTAAAGGATTTGCTAACCTAGAGAAACATATAGAAAACATTAATAAGTTTGGAGTACCAGCAGTAGTAGCTATAAATAACTTCCCAACAGATACAGAAGCAGAACTTAAATATGTACTTGATAGATGTAAAGAATTAGGTGCAGAAGCAGTTCTTTCAGAAGTATGGGGTAAAGGTGGAGAAGGTGGAGTAGCTATGGCTGAGGCAGTAGTAAAAGTATGCGAAACAAAACAATCCAACTTTAAGCCAATTTATGATGTAGAAGAATCAATCAAAACTAAGATTGAAAAAATAGCTAAAGAAGTTTATGGAGCAGATGGAGTAGACTTTACAAAGGCTTGTGAAAAGACTATAGCTAATATAGAAAAGTTAGGCTTTGATAAGATGCCAATTTGTATGGCAAAAACTCAATATTCCTTATCAGACGATCCAACATTACTTGGTAGACCAAGTGGATTTAGAATAACTGTAAGAGATATAAGAGTATCAAGAGGAGCAGGTTTCCTAGTAGCATTAACGGGAGAAATCATGACAATGCCAGGATTACCAAAAGTTCCAGCTGCTAACAATATCGATATATTACCTAATGGAGAAATAGTAGGATTATTCTAATATAATAAATATAATAGCTGGGTTTTCCCAGCTATTATATTGGACATAAGACTTGAACGCTTTAATATGAAACTATGACTTTAGGAGGAAATAAAAATGGAATTTAACTCGAAGATAAAATCAGATCAAGTGGATGGATTTTTTGAAGCAATCTTGCTTTTGGAAAATCGAGAAGAATGTTATAGGTTTTTCGAGGACATATGTACAATAAAGGAAATTCAAGCAATATCACAGAGGTTAGAAGTAGCTAAGTTACTTAAAACAAATAAGACATATAATGAAATCGAAGCTGAAACGGGTGCTAGTACGGCAACCATAAGCAGAATAAATAGAGCATTAAATTATGGATCAGAAGGATATAATGTCGTACTTAAGAAATTGGGAATAATAGAGGATAAATAATATGGGGGACTAAAAAAATGTCCCTTGTCTTTTAATTAGAAACCTTAATCGACATCAATAGGAGAATATTTATGACAGGAAAAACACATATAGCAATAGGAATTGCAGCAGCTTTAACTATATCCTATGGACAACCCTTAGAGAATCAGTCTGTAATAGTATTGGTTTCTGCAATAAGTTCCTTAATTCCTGATTTAGACCACCCTAAGGGGAAAATAAATCAGAAGATATTATTAGTTAAAAACAATTTTTATAGAGTCTCATTTTATGTATTAGTAGGAATTGTATTTACATATCTGTATTACCTAAGCAAGTTAAAGTTTCTTTTGTTTCTGGGTATAGGATCTTTTCTTGTGGGAATATCAAGTCATAGAGGATTTACTCATAGTATAGTAGGCTTTCTTGTCTCAACAACCATAGTATCCTTAGGTAAGTTAGATTATGGATTAGACTCCATATATTCTGGATTTATAATAGGGTATTTCTTGCACATAGTAGCAGACTTATTTACTTCTAAGGGAGTGAAGCTATTCTATCCTTTAAATAATAAAATTTCCTTTCCCATTACAATTAAAACAAATAGTAAGTTTGAAAAGATATTATTTAGACTATTAGTTATTTACTGTGTTTGGTTATTATTAATTCAGGTAATATAAGTGAAAGAATTTGTCTAGGAGGACTATAATTATGTTATTTGATATACATGGAGATATATGGGCCGATGTAACTAAAAAAAGGGAAAAAGGATTAAAAAATATTATTAGAGATTATCATTTAGATAGATTTAGAAAAGGAAATATGGTTGGAGGGGTATTTGTTATATGGATTGATCCCCCACATGATAAGAGGCCAAAGGAAAGACTTGTTGAAAGTATTAAAGCCATGAGTAGTGAGCTATGGGAAAGTAAAGATATAATAAAGGTAATATATAATAGCAAAGATTTCTATAAAGCCATAGAAGAAAATAAAATTGGAGTATTGTTAGGATTAGAAGGATTAAGTGGCATTGGTGAAGATATAGAAAGTATATATACTTTGTACCAATTAGGGTTTAGACATGGAAGCCTAACATGGAATGAAGAAAATTTTCTTGGAACTGGAGCAAGGGGAGATATAAATAGAGGTCTTACTACTTTAGGAAAAGAAGCTATTAAGATTATGGAATCCATAGGTATGATTTTAGATGTATCCCATGCAAACGATAAAACTTTTTGGGATATTTATAATGTAGCTGAAAAGCCATTTATAGCATCTCATTCCAATTCAAGAGTATTATGTAATGTTCCAAGAAATTTAACCGATGATCAAATAAAGGCAATTGGTGAAAGAGATGGTCTAGTTGGTATAAATGCTTTCAATGAATTTATACATGAAGACAAGGATAAAAGAAGTGTAGACTATTTAATAAGTCATATAGAATATATTATAAACCTCATAGGAATAGATAAAATCGCCTTAGGATTTGATTTCTTTGAATATATTGGAAAAGATACAGCAAATACCTTTACTGAAGATTCTTCTCTACGTACTAAGGGATTAGAGGACATTTCTAAAGGAAAAGATTTTATACTAAAACTTAAGGAAAAAGGATTTACACAAGAAGATATAGAAAAAATAGGCTATAAAAACTTTTTAAATTTGATAAATAGGGTATTAAAGTAGATAATATAGGATTTGGCTAAGTTAATTTTTTTCTAATTTTACAACGAAATACTCACTAAATGAATTAGCACAATCTTTAAAGAATGCTATTGTTATATATTTTTCTTTAATATATAATTGTATTAAAATGGAAAATAGATTATTCCTTAGAGGAGTGATAACTTGAGTAAAAACATAGAAGTTAAGAAACTAGATATAGGAATGATTTTAGATAGAGATGTAATGGATTCAAGAAGTGGAGTTATATTGATTCCAAAGGGTACAGCCATAACTAAAGAGTTTATTAATAAATTAATTAATTATAAAATAGACTCTGTTTTTATACGAGAAGAGAAAATTCCAGAAGGAGTTTCCAATAAAGAATTGAAAGATTCCTATCATAATTTAGAGGACGCTTTAGATAAAATATTTGATGAAGTAAAAAGGGAAAACAAACTAGAGACAGATAAGATACTTGAAACAATGAAAGATTTTGTAGATGAGGTATCTAAGGAAAGAGATATACTTACTCAAATGAGATTATTAAAGAAAAAAGACGACTATACTTTTAATCATAGTTTAGGAGTGTGTATATTAGCCATCGCATTAGGTAAGTGGTTAGAACTTTCTAGAAACCAAATTTTTGATTTATCCATAGCTGCACTTTTCCATGATTTAGGAAAATTGAAGATATCCGATGATATAATAAAGAAACCTAGTAAATTGACAGAAGAAGAAGCTGTGGAAATGAGAAAACATTCATTTTATAGCTATAAAATGCTTTTAGATACTAAAAAATTTAATAATGATATTTTGTTGGGAGTATTACAGCACCATGAGAAAATAGATGGGACTGGCTATCCAAATGGAGTAAGTGAAAAGGACATACATTTATATGCCAAAATAATAGCCATATGTGACATATATCATGCCCTTACTTCTACTAGAACATATAAGTATAAGGACTCACCTCTTAGAGCAGCAGATTATCTTAGAGAAGAAAGCTTTACATCCTTAGATTCACATATTACCCAAGTGTTTTTAAAAAATATTTCTAGATTTTATGTAGGGAACACAGTTTTATTAAGTGATGGTACTACTGGAGTAATAGTATATATACATCCTCAAGATGAAACTAAACCTATAGTAAAAGTAGGAGATAAATTTATAGATTTCCTTAAGGAACAGGAGATAGAAATATTAGATATAACAATATAGTAAATTTAGCATTTATATAGAAAAGAGGGATATTATGATGTGGAAAGATAAATATAGAATAGGTGTGGATTTAATTGACGATCAACATATTGAACTTTTTAAAAGACTATCAGAATTTATTAAGATTGTTCAAGATAAAGAAAAACCATGGGAAGATAGATTGGATAATGTAAAAGAAACTATGGATTTTATGAAAGATTATGTAGTATTTCACTTTGATGATGAAGAAGAGTATCAAAAAAGTATTGGTTATCCTGATATTGAAATACATAAAGAGGCCCACAGAGTATTTAAAGAAGGGGTTAATGATTATGTTAAAGTATTTGAGCAGGGCGAATTCACTGAAGAGAAAATGCAAGAATTTGGTGCAAAACTTATGACATGGCTAATTATGCACGTTGGTAAAATGGATCAGAAAATTGGAGAGTATGTAAAAAGTAAAGAGGTGGAAGCGTAATGAAAGCAGAATATATAAACTCCTTTTATGGAGCAACTCAAGATGTATTTCGTCTGATGCTTGATTTACCAGTAGAAAAAGGAGATTTAAAAATAGTAGAGGGAATGGTATGTAGTAACGAGACAAATGTTTTACTGGGAATTACAGGAGATTTAAAAGGGTCAGTTCTTTTTGGTTTCAAAAATGAAACTGCCCTAGAAATGGTTAAGATAATGTCAGGTATGGAACTAGATGAAATCGATAATTTTGTATCTTCAGCTTTAGGGGAAGTTGCAAACATAATCGGTGGAAATGCAGTAACTAATTTAACATCATATGATTATATATGTGATATTGCTCCACCGCAGATTATCGTAGGGGATTATAAGTCGATTTCCATGGCAAATAAAAAGTCATTGCTTATACCATTGAAGACTACTATTGGAGAATTTGATATAAATATATTTTTAGTAGAAAATTAAATATAATATAAAATAGCTAAGGGCATCCTTAGCTATTTTTAAATGAATTACTAGGTAAGAAGTCTTCAAATATAAATAGATCAAAGTTATTAAGATGTTTCTCTAACTCTAATTTTGATGGAATAGTATATGCCACTGTAGTAATTCCATAAAATTTTCTACATAAAACTAGAGAAAGATTATTATAGTATTGGTATCCATATGCAATAAAATTAGGCTTAGTGATAAAATTGAATAATAAATGTTGTAAACAAAATGCAAATATTTTATTTTGCTTAATATTACTTTTTAAATAATTTGTAGAAAGTTGTCCTCTAATAACTCCAGGTCTGTTGTTCTTATACCAAAGAACAGGTATAGGGTTAAAGGATTCTATACAGTAAATACCATTATAGTTGTCTAAATAAGAAGCAACTATTGAACAAATTGACATATCACTGGAGTTAGATTTTATTTCTACAATTAAAGGTACTTGTCCATTGACTAAATCCAATAATTCCTGCAAATGAGGGATTTTCTCTTTAGAATCAAATAAATTAAGTTCTCTTAATTCTTTAAATGTTAGCTCATTAACATTTTTATCTACACCGCATACCCTATTTAAATTAGAGTCATGGAATATAATAGGAACATCATCCTTTGATAGTTGAACGTCGAACTCTATTCCCAAATCATGTTGAACAGATAATTTAAAGGCAGCTAAAGAGTTTTCAGGAGCAATATTCTTTTCTTTATGAAATCCCCTATGGGTATAATGTCTATTCATAAATACACTTAAATCAGGCCTATTTGTTATCTTTGGCATAATAGCTAAGAGATAACAAATAAGTATAATAAAAATCAGTCCTAAAATATAAAACAACATTAACCACACCCCTTAAAACTAATCTTCTATATCAAAATGCTCCAATGTACTTTTCTTTTTTACTGGTATAGAATCTCCATGATGAACCATTAGCATTGTACATAATGATAATAAAGAGAATACAAATGAATATGGAAATAAGGTTTTATAGGATATATTCTCCAGTAAAAAGCCAGACAATATAGGGGTAAAAATCTGGGCAGACATGGAAAAAGTATAATATAAACCAGTATATTTTCCTATGTCTGAGTTACGACTCATTTCTACCACCATAGGATATGAGTTTACACTAATGGCAGCCCAGCCAATACCTGTAAAGGCAAATACTAAATTAATTAATGGTGAATAGGATTTAAAGAAAAATCCACAGAAATAAGATCCACTCATTAACAAAATTCCACCAATAATAGTTTTCTTTCTACCTATATTGCCAGATATAATTCCTATAGGTATATAGGAAAGAATAGCAGTACCTGTTGCAACCATAAGAGCATTGGCAAAACCACCACCTTTTAAATTCCAAACTATAGTAGCATATCTAGAAAATGCTGTAGTAATAGCATTATAGGCTGTAAACCATAAGAAGATAGATGCCAATAAAAAACCTAGACTCCTTTTTATATCCTTATTCATAGTCATACTAGGACTTAAATCATCTAAATGTGATTTTTCATTTTCATCTAAATTAATGATAGCTACTTCTTTAGATAATCTATTTTCTCTAATGGCAATCACAAGTATAATAACTGAAAATAACATTAAAAAAGCAACAGCCAGAAATATACTCGTATAATTAGGTGAAGCTTCCTTTGGGATTAAGAGACTAATCATTAAAAGAGTAAAGATAGCCCCTACTGCTCCCATAAGATTAATTATGGAATTTGCCTTACTTCTAAGGTTCTTAGGAGTAAGATCGGGCATTAATGCAACGGCAGGAGAACGATAAATACTCATAGAAAGCAATACTAACCCTAAAGATATAAAAAACAATGCAAAGTTTTGACTACTATTTGCCATAGGAACTAACATCATAGATATAACAGCTATGGTTGTTCCAATAACAATAAAGGGAGTCCTTTTTCCAAAAGGAGTATTTATCTTATCAGAAAGAGTACCGAAGAATGGAAGCAAAAATAATGCTAGTACATTATCAAGAGCCATTAGAGTTCCTGTCATAGTTTCCCCAATGCCAAAGGTATTGTGTAAAATAAGAGGTATAATATTATCATATAATTGCCAAAAAGAAGAAATCGATAAAAATGCCAAACCAATAAAAAATGTTCGTTTATAATTTAGCTTCATATAGGCCTCCTTAATCATTGAATTTACTCTTATTATAGCATTGGAAATCTATATAAACAATGAATATTATAAGTAGAAAATTAAAGATGAATTATTCATTGTATGATATTTATTTTTAATATATAATTGTATTTAAGGATATAATGTAGAATAGGGATAAGGGGAGGTTTTGACTATGACTAATGAAGAATTTCAAATATTAGTATTGGAAAAACTAGGAAACCTAGAAGAAGGACAGAAAAATTTAAATGAAAAAGTAGTTGGGATAGAAGAAAAAGTAACTAACCTAGAAGAAAAAGTAATAGGATTAGAAGAGGGACAAAAACAAATTTTTGTAAAGTTGGATGCTGTAGTAGAGCAGACTATGGATTTGACGGAATTTAGATATGAAGTAAAGGAAGAATTAGCAGACATTAAATCGAACATATCAAGAATAGAAATAGCTACTGCTGACAATTGGGGCGATATAGCAAGATTAAAAGCAGCTAGATAATATAATTAAAGAACTCATTAAGAAGAGCACCCCAAAAGTTAGACAATAAATTTGACTTTTGGAGGTGCACTTTTTATGAAGATTTAGATTTTTAATTACATTCTAAATGGTTGGAAATATCAAAAAGTACGATATATGAGTTGTATATATATTATCTATATCGTATAATGTTAATGCAATTCATTTTAAAAGGAGTTTTTACCATGGATTTTGATTACTTATCATTTTTAAGTTTCATGATGTTCTTTATATGTTTTATATCTATGGGATATATTGCATTAAGATGTTTTAAAAGTCAGTTTCTAAATATCTCTAATGAACATTATAAATTTGAGAAAAGTAAATTTCTAGATTATAATATATGTTTAAACATAGCAGACTATAGCTCATATGAAAAGTATCAAATATGGAGATTTTACTTTCCAGATTAAGTAATAGATATGATTAATGACTCAAACTATAAAAACTATTTTGGGAGGATGAATTTTTCATGTCTAATTTATTAAGCAGTGTTTTAAATATATTATTTAACTTTACTAATGACTGGGGTTTGGCCATAGTGGCGTTAACTATATTAGTTAAAGTTTTATTACTACCATTATCTATAAAACAAAAAATGGCTTTATTAAAACAGCGAGAGTTTACAACAGAAATTGATGAAATAAGGAAAAAATATAGAGATAACGAAACAAAAATGAACGAGGAACTAACTAAGTATTATACTAAAAATGGCTCCAGTTTATTAGGCTCTTTTACAGGTTTAATTCAAATTCCAATACTAATAATTTTATTCAATGTTATTAAGGCAAACAGTGTAGATACAGGTTCTATATTAGTACCGTGGGCTTCAAGCCTAAAATCTTATGACACTAGCTATATAATACCTTTAGTATATGCATTGGTTTCAATAAGTCCTAATTTATTAAACTATATAGGATATTTAAGAAGATTTGATGAAAGTAAACCTTTAAAGCAAAATATAGTAAGCATTATCATTATATCAATTATATTAACGTCTAGAAGTCCAGTTGGTATAGGAATATACTTTATAACAAGTAGTATAATTACATTTATTGAAGAATTGATTTATAGACTGATATTAAGAAATAATTATTTAAAGCAAATATAAAATAAGTTTTAAAATTGTTAATAACATAGAAAGGACTGTCTCAAAATTAAATTTTGAGACAGTCCTTTATTTATACGATATAATTAATTGGATTTTAATATAAATAAAAAAATTTAAATATTGTGTAATGAAACGAAGAAATTTACGTATTAACATATGAATGAAAATATTCGGCGCCAAATATAAAATTCAAGGAGGAGGTTTGATATGTATCGAGCAACTTTGGCAAATACCCTCAAAATAGAAAAAACTAAAGAAAATATATATAATGAGCAAGATTTTTCTTATATTTTTGAAACCTATTATAAAAGGGTGTACAATTTTATATATTATCAAGTTAGTTGTCAATATACTGCAGAAGATTTGACTAGTCAAACGTTTTTAAAAGCTATGATCAATATAAATAAATATTCAAAAGACAAATCACCATTTGAAGTATGGCTATTCGCCATAGCTAAGAATATAGTAAATGATCATTTTAGAAATAGGAAAAAATATAATATTTTTTCTATTGATGGAGTGAAGGAATTAATATCAAAGATGAAAACTCCAGAAGAAATAATAGAAATATCAGAAACAAATGATGAACTTCTAAAGGCATTAAAGATATTAGATCCAAGAGAAAAAAGCATTATATCTCTTAGGTTTGGAGCAGAACTGAAGAACAAAGAAATCGCAGAGATATTAGATCTTACTCCCAACAATGTAGGGATAATACTTTATAGGATAATGAAAAAGTTGAAAATAGAATTAGAAAAGGAGGAATAAATATGATTGATAGAAATATTAAAGATGAATTTTCTAATAAGATAGATGAGTGTTTTCAAGGAATAGATGATTTAAACAGTATAGATTCAGAAGAATACGAGAAAGTTTTAGAGATAACTAAGGCTTTAGCCAATAAAGATTTTAGCAAAGACAGTAATAGAAAAGAAGTATTTGATAAAACATTAAAAAATATTAATGAATATAGAGGAGAAGATGAAATGAAAAAAGGAAAGAAAATTAAACATCCAATTGCTAAAGTTGCATCATTTTTGTTAATAGGGGTATTAAGTGTTTCAGCAATGCAAACATCATTTGCACAGGATATTATAGATAAAATAGTCAAGATTATATCCCTCAAAAATATAGAAGCTGTGCAAATTGAACCTGAGAAAAAATCATACTTAATTCCTGAGAATTTAAAAGGAAAAATATTTGATAAGGATGGCAATATGCTAGAAGTATTCCAAGAAGAAGGCATAGGTACTAGGAAAATATATACAGCTGATGGCCAGGAAATTGCTAATATAGATGAAGAAAGTGGAGAGATAATAACAGTAGCAGATAAAGAATTGCTAAGAAAAGAAGAATATCTTGTAATCAAAGATGCTGACGAATTGAATAGCTATACTTGCTTTAATGTAATTCTTCCAAGCTACTTACCAGATGGATATAAATTTGACAGAGCAGAATTTTATAAAGATGAAGACGGTATTGCGGAAAATAGTAAATATATTGATCTATATTTTGTTAATCAAAATACAGGAAAAAATATCTATATGCAACAAAGTTTATCGGATGAAGAGACAGCATTTGGTATAGCAACAGACGGAAAAATAGAGGAAGTCAAAGTTAATAATGAAAAAGCTATTCTTATGAATGAAAGAAGTATTTATTGGGAATATAATGATGTCCTTTATAGTTTGATGGGAAGAGGAGAAATAGGTAGAGAAGAATTAGTAAAAATTGCAGGTTCTATCAAATAATTTTCATTAATATAGCTTTATACATTTGAATCTACTGAAAAAGCAACAATCCATGATTGTTGCTTTTTTAATGGAAATATTATGCTCAATACTATATAATAAATAAGAAAGAAACAAATGTTTAGAAAGGTGTGGAGCAATGGATTACCTAAATGGATTGAATGATAGACAGAGAGAAGCTGTATTACATACAGATGGATCCCTACTAATTTTAGCAGGTGCCGGTAGTGGAAAAACTAAAGTTGTTACTCATAAAATAGCATATTTAATCGAAGAAAAAGGAATTTTCCCGGGAAATATATTGGCAATTACATTTACTAACAAGGCTGCTGCCGAAATGAAGGATAGAGTTGCTAGAACTTTGTCTGATTCTGTAGAAAATATGTGGATGGGAACCTTCCACTCCATATGTGTAAGGATTTTAAGAAGAGATATTGATAAAATAGGATACAATAGATCATTTACCATATATGATAGAGATGATCAAATAACCCTTGTAAAAGAATGTATAAAGGAAAGAAATCTTAATAAAGATACATATAAGGAATCATCAGTTTTATCTCAAATAAGTAAATTAAAGGATGAAATAGTAGATCCAAATGAATTTATAAACAATAATTATAAAGATTTTTACCTAAGAAATATTGGCGAATTATATGCACTATATCAAGAAAAATTAAAACAATATAATGCATTAGATTTTGATGATTTAATAATAAAGACAGTGGAACTACTAAGAAATGATCCAACAGTTTTAGACTATTATCAAAGAAGATTCAAATATGTTTTTGTAGACGAATATCAAGATACAAATAAGGTTCAATATGAATTAGTTAAACTACTTTCAGACAAATATAGAAATATTTGTGTAGTTGGAGACCCTGATCAATCAATTTATTCATGGAGAAATGCAGACATCACTAATATTTTAAACTTTGAAAAGGATTTTAAAGGTGCTACTACTATAATGCTTGAGCAAAACTACAGATCTACACAAAAAATACTTGATTTGGCAAATAGAGTGATAAAAAACAATTCTGAGAGAAAAGATAAGAATCTATGGACAGATAACCAGGAAGGAGAGCCTATACGCTATGAGGAAATGTCTGACTCAGAAGACGAGGCTTTATTTGTAGGAAGTAAAATAGATGAACTAATAAAGGATGGATTTAATCTATCTGATATTGCCATTCTTTATAGAACTAATGCCCAGTCTCGTTCCTTTGAGGATTGTTTTATGAGAAAGAATATTCCTTATAAAATCGTAGGAGGGCTTAAATTCTATGATAGAAAAGAAATAAAGGATATAGTAGCATATTTAAAAGTATTGGAAAATCCATTAGATAATATTTCTTTAAAGAGAATAATCAATGTACCTAAGAGGGGCATAGGCAATGCAACCATAGATAAGCTAGATGAAATTGCCCTTAGAAATAATGATTCTATCTATGGCGTTTTATTATCTTTAGATAGTATAGATGAGTTAAACAGTAGGGCAAAAAACAGCCTAAAACCTTTCATGGATATGATGAGTATGCTTATGGCTAAAAAGGAAACAATGGGAATAAAAGATTTTATAGAAGAAGTTATAAATTCTACTGACTATATAAAGGAATTGGAAAAGGAAAATACTATAGAATCTCAAACAAGAATTGACAATATAAAGGAATTTGTATCTGTTGCAATCGACTTTGAAATGCGAATGGGTGAGAGTGATTTAGAAGAATTCTTGGCAAATGTTGCTTTACTATCAGATGTAGATAAGACTTCTGACAGCACCAATGTAGTTACTATGATGACGGTACACAGTTCTAAAGGGTTAGAGTTTCCGGTTGTATTTTTAGTTGGTATGGAAGAAGGGCTATTTCCTATAACTAGGTCTTTAGAAAGTGAGTCTGAATTAGAAGAAGAAAGACGACTTTGCTATGTTGCAGTAACTAGGGCAGAAAGGCTTCTATATATAACTAATGCAAAGATAAGGACTATTTATGGGAATGTAAACTATACTTTGCCTTCAAGATTTATCGCCGAGATGGGAGATGGCATAGAGAAAAGAGAAAGGGAAGGACTAAGAGAACAGCTAGTATCTGTAAAGGACTTGACGGCGAAGAAAGAGACATTTAAAAAAGAAACTTTTATGGGTAATTCATTTACTATACAGGCTAAGCCTAAGCCAATAACAGATGTGAACCAAGAGGTAAATATAGGTGACAAAGTAAAACATAAGAAATTCGGTATAGGTACTATAGTTCAAGTAAAGGATAGAGATAATGACAAAGAACTAGTAATATCATTTGATGGACAGGGATTAAAAAGACTATTGCTTTCAATTGCTCCTATAGAAATAATGAGGTGATTTTATGAATGAAGAAAAAAGAATAGATGAACTTATTGAAATAATCAATGATTTAAATTATCATTACTATACATTAGACGAACCTAAATTAACCGACAAAGAATATGATTTATTATATGATGAGTTAGTACATTTAGAAAATACTACAGGAATAATTTATTCCTACTCTCCAACACAAAGGGTAGGTGGAGAACTAGTAGATAAGTTTGAAAAACATACTCATTTAGGTAGGCTATGGAGTTTAGATAAGAGTCAAAGTGTAGAAGAATTAATTAGCTGGGATAATAGAGTTAGAAAACTAATAGGAGACTATAATAGGGAAAATACAGATAAATTACCAGAGCCTAAATATATAGTTGAATATAAATTTGATGGACTGACTATAAATCTTACCTATAGAGATGGGCTATTAGTAGAAGGGGCAACAAGAGGAAATGGAACTGTAGGTGAAGCAATTTTACCTCAACTTAAAACAATAAAATCTATTCCTCTAAAAATTGATTTTAAGGGGACTATGGAGGTACATGGAGAAGGATTAATGCCATTATCAGCATTAGAAGAGTATAATAGGACAGCCTCTGAACCTCTAAAAAATGCTAGAAATGCAGCAGCAGGAGCTTTAAGGAACTTAGATTCAAGGGTTACAGCAGAAAGAAATCTTACAGCTTATTTTTATAATATCTCATATATAGAAGGAAAAGCCTTCCAAAGGCATGTGGAGATATTGGAATTCCTAAAAGAAAATAGATTCCCTGTATTTCCATATGCTAAAGAATTTGATTCCATAAATGGAGTAATTGAAGAAATAGAAATCATAAGGGAAGAAAGACACAATATAGATCTCTTAACAGATGGATTAGTTATAAAAATAGATGATATAAGAACTAGAGAAGTCTTAGGATTTACTAATAGGTTTCCTAGATGGGCAATAGCCTATAAATTTGAAGCGGAAGAAACATCAACTAAACTTTTAGAAGTAGTATGGAACGTAGGTAGAACATCTAAAGTAACACCTACTGCCTTACTTGAGCCAGTGGATATTGGTGGAGTTACAGTTAGAAGAGCCACATTAAATAACTATGATGATATTCTACGAAAAGGTGTTAAGTTAAATTCAAGGGTTCTTATTAGAAGATCTAACGATGTTATTCCAGAAATATTGGGAACTTTAGAGACGGATGAGGAAACTTTTGAAATAGAAAAGCCAACCCATTGTCCAGCTTGTGATTCTGAATTAATTCAAAATGGAGTTCATATATTTTGTCCAAACTCACTTTCCTGTAAGCCGCAGCTAGTATCTAGACTAGTCCATTTTGCCAGTCGTGATGCTATGAATATAGAAGGATTTAGTGAAAAAACTGCAGAAAAGCTATTGGATGAATTAAACATAGTGGATTTACCTGAGATATATGAAGTAAAATATGAAGATTTAATTAAATTAGAAGGATTTAAGGAAAAGAAAACAAATAATTTATTAGAGGCAATAGAAAAATCAAAACATATAGATTTAGGTTCTTTTATATATGCTTTAGGGATAAATAATGTTGGAATAAAGACAGCAAACGATTTAGCAAACCATTTTAAATCTTTAGATAACCTTAAAAATGCAAGCCATGAAGAATTAATAACAGTAGGAGAAGTTGGAGAAATCATTGCCAACAGTATATTGGAGTTTTTCCATGATGATAGGATACTGGAAAGTCTCGATAAACTATTGTCTGAAGGAGTAAATCCATATTTTGAAGAAGTAGAAATAGAAGAATCTATATTTACAGACAAAACAGTAGTTATTACAGGGACTATAGAGGGATTAGGCAGAAACGAGATAAAGGATATGGTAGAAAAAATGGGTGGTAAAGTAACAGGCTCCGTTAGTAAAAAAACTGACTATGTAATAGTAGGAGAAGATCCAGGGTCTAAGTATGATAAAGCTGTAGAATTGGGAATTCAAATAGTTAGAGTTAGTAATGGAGAGTTTATAGTTCAAAACCAATAAAAAAACGTATAATACAACAGACCTTCATGAACACATGAAGGTCTGTTGTATTATTATATATATCAATGACATATATAATAATATACATTACATAAAAGCTTGTTAAATATTAGATTTTACAATATGATAGAATTAGAATAAAATTAAGAATAAAGGTAAATTCAAAGGTAGGAGGATAAGGATGGAAGTTGCAGTAATAGGAATAAATCATAATAATTCTCCAATACAAGTTAGGGAAGTATTTTCTTTTACTGAGTCTATGAAAATCGAAGGAGCAGATTTAATACTAGATAAATCTAGTAAAGAATTAATAATTATCTCTACTTGTAATAGAAGTGAAATATATATAGCCAGTGAAGATATAGAAAGCTCCGTTAAAGAAGTAATAGAGTTTTATAAGGAATTTTTCAATTTTCCTAAGTCTGAAGATTACATATTTGTTAAAAAGGGAAAGAAAGCAGTTATTCATTTATATATGGTATCAGCAGGACTAGATTCCATGATACTAGGTGAAGATCAGATACTAGGGCAAATAAGAGATGCCATGAATTTTTCCATGGAACTAGGATTTAGCAAAAAGGTCTTAAACAGATTATTTATGGACGCAATATGTGAAGGGAAGAAAATAAGAAATCTTCTAAAGATCTCTGAAATACCCTTATCAACTAGCTATATAGGTATAAATCTTTTGAAAAAAGAAATAGGTTCCTTAAGGGATAAAAAAGCTCTTGTAATAGGTACTGGGAAAATGAGTACATTGGCCATTAGATACTTATATGAAGAAGATTTGAAAGAGATTTATTTAACTAATAGAACCTATGAAAAGATGAAGGAAATATTTAAGGAATTTAATAATTTAATAGCAATAAAATATGAAGAGAGATATGAAGTAATAGAAGATGTAGATATTTTAATTACAGCAACTTCTGCACCCCATACTATTATAATGAAAGAACATATGAAAAAGAGAAATAAAAAAATATATATATTAGATTTAGCTCTTCCTAGAGATGTGGACTCTACAGTTGGTGAAGATGAAAATATAATATTATACCATAATGATGATTTGCAGAGAGTATCAGAAATAAACTTATTAAGAAGAAAAAGACTTTCAGAACAGGCCATAGAAATTATTAATTCTGATGTGGACAAGTATATGGAGTGGATAAATACTATAAATGTAGATCCTATTATAGAATCTTTAAATAATAGATGTAATTCCATAAAGGAAGAAACTATGAACTATATTAATCGGAAGGTAGATTTAAACAAGAGAGATAAAAAAATAGTAGATAAAATGGTTATGTCTGCTTTAAAAAAGATTATAAGGGAACCTATAAAGGTCTTAAAGCAAATAAACAATGAAGATTCAGAAGAATATATAGAAGTAATGAAAAAAATCTTTGAAATATAGAGGTGATCTATGTTTTATCCAATAATGCTAAAAATTGAAAATAAGTTAATTATTGTAGTAGGTGGTGGACAAGTAGCCTATAGGAAAGTAAAAAAACTTTTAGAATTTGGCGGAACTGTAAGAGTGGTAAGTCCTAAGATTATAGATGATTTTAAGGATCTACAGAAAGAGTATAAAGAAAACATTGAACTTATATACGATATTTATAATAAAAAATATATTGAAGATGCTTTTCTAGTAATAGGGGCTACATCTTCTAGAATGACAAATAAGGAAATCGGAGAGGATTGTAATAATTTAAATATACTAGTGAATATAGTAGATAGCAAAGATGAGTCTGATTTTATTACATCATCTATTATAAATAACGATAATTTAACTATTTCTATTTCCACATTAGGTAGCTTTCCTTACTTAAGTAAAAAAATCAGAATAGATATGGAAAAAAAATATAAGAAGTTCGACAAGGAATATATGATTATCTTAGAAGAAATACGTAGGATAACTTTAGATAATTACTCACATAAAACAAAAGAAATTATGGATAAGGCTTTAGAATTAAATATTGTTGATTTAAAGGAGTTTTTAAAGGAGTTAGAAAAATAGAACTATAAGGAGCACTGATAATATGAAAATAATAGTAGGAAGTAGAGGAAGTAATCTTGCCCTTACACAGACCAATATGGTTATAGATAGTATAAAAAAAGTTCATCCAGAAATAGAATTTGAAGTTAAAGTAATAAAAACAAAAGGCGATATATTAAAGGATATACCCATAGATAAATTAGGTGGAAAGGAAATATTTATAAAAGAAATAGAAAAAGAGCTATTAGATAATACAATTCATATGGCAATTCATAGTATGAAAGATATGCCAGGAGAACTCCCCAAGGGACTAAAGTTATCCTTTTCTCCAATAAGAGAGGACTATAGGGACGTATTAGTTCTAAGAGAAGGACTAAAAAGCATTAATGATATACCAAGAGGTGGAGTAATAGGTACAGGAAGCAAACGAAGAAAATATCAAATATTAAACTATAGACCAGATTTAGAAGTAGTAGGTATAAGGGGAAATATAGAGACTAGAATAAGTAAAATATATACAGAAAACTTAGATGGAGTAATATTAGCAGCAGCAGGAATTCATAGACTAGGTCTAGAATTAGGTGAAAATATGGTTTATTTAGATAAAGATATAGTTTTACCATCCCCTACTCAAGGAATTCTAGCCATTGAAATTAGGGAAGATAACCATGAATTAGAAGAAATTTTAAAAAGTATAGCCCACGAAGAAACGGGAATACAATGTAAAGTTGAAAGGGTTTTTCTTAAGGCAGTAGGAGGAAGTTGTACTATTCCAGTAGGAGCATATTGTGAAGTTAAGGAGGGGAAAATCCGTTTAGAAGGTTTATTAGGCACAGCAAACGGAGAAAAGTTAGTAAGAAAATCCATAGAAGGGGATATAAATCAAGGAGAAGCTTTAGGGGAATCTTTAGCTAAGGAAATATTAAAAGAGGTGAATATAATATGAAGGGTAAAGTTTACCTAATAGGAGCAGGGCCAGGAGATCCAGATTTAATCACACTAAAAGGATTGTCTTACTTAAAAAAAGCAGATGTAGTAGTTTATGATAGATTAGCTAGTCCAAAGCTTTTAGACCATATTAAAAGGGATGCTAAACTTATATATGTGGGAAAAGCTTCAAAGAATCATGTAAAGACTCAAGATGAAATAAATGAAATAATCTATCAAGAGGCAAAAGACGGAAATCTAGTGGTAAGACTTAAAGGTGGAGACCCCTATGTATTTGGAAGAGGGGGAGAAGAAGGTATCTATCTTTATGACAGAGGAATAGAATTTGAGGTAGTACCTGGTGTTACTTCTGCCATAGGTGGACTTTGTTATGCAGGTATACCTATTACCCATAGGGACATAGCTACCTCTTTTCATGTAATTACAGGGCATTTAAAGGATGAAGAAGAGGAACTTGACTGGAAATCCTTGTCGGCTTTAAAAGGAACTTTAGTATTTTTAATGGGGGTTTCAAATTTAAAGAATATATCTGAAAACTTAATGAAAAATGGGAAATGTAAAGACACGCCAGCCGCAATTATAAACTGGGGGACTACTTTAAGTCAAAAAACTGTTATAGGAACATTATCTAATATATATGATAAAGCCATAGAAGAAAACATTAAGCCACCAAGTCTAATCGTAGTAGGTGATGTAGTAGGATTAAGAGAAAAGTTGAATTTCTTTGAAAACAAGCCTTTATTAGGAAAAAATATAGTAATTACTAGGGAAAAATCTTATGCCAGTGAAACCATAAATAAAATAGAAGAACTAGGTGGAAATGTAATTTCTTTTCCAACTATAAAAGTAGAGAAAATAAGTCCAAATGAAGAATTAGATAAATCCATAAGAAACATAACAAATTATTCTTACTTAATATTTACAAGTGTTAATGGAGTTAACATATTCTTCCAAAGGTTTTTCCAGTTAGGAATGGATATAAGAACTTTAGCTAATATAGAAATAGCAGCCGTAGGTCCAAAAACAGCTGCAGCCATAGGCAAATATGGAATAAATCCAGATATAATTCCAAATGAATTTGTAGCAGAAGGTTTAATTGATGAATTAAGTAAAGTTTTATCTAAGGAAGATAATGTACTGATTCCTAGAGCCAAAATAGGTAGAAATGAATTAATAAATGAACTTTCTCAAATAGCCACAATAAATGATTTAAAAATATACCATACTGTAAAAGATGAAGAAAATAAAGAAGAAATAATGGATACATTAAATGACCTAGACTCTTACTATTTATTATTTACATCATCATCTACCTTTACTAACTTTAGTGAAATACTTAAAGAAGATGTTGGTCCTGCTTTAGAAAAGGGTAAGATAGTATCCATAGGGCCAATAACTACTAAAACCATTGAAGAAGCAGGTTATTCTGTATATAAACAAGCTAAAGAATATACCATAGATGGTATATTAGAACTCTTAATTAAGGAGAAGTGATAAAGTGAATAGAACTAGAAGATTAAGAAAAAATTCAGCCATTAGAAGTATGGTAAGAGAAACAAAATTATCCATAGATGATTTTATATATCCTTTATTTATAGTAGAAGGGGAAAATATAAAGAAAGAAATTTCTTCTATGAAGGGAGTATATCATTTTTCAGTAGATATGGTGTTAGATGAAGTAAAGGAAATTCTAGACTTAGGAATAAAGTCTATATTATTATTTGGAATACCAGATCATAAGGATGAAGTTGGTTCTGAGGCTTATAGTAATAATGGAATTATTCAAAGAGCCATAAGAGCAATAAAGAAAAACTATCCTGAAATCTACATAGTAACAGATATATGTATGTGTGAATATACATCTCATGGTCATTGTGGTATATTGGAGGACTGTGGAACAGTAGATAATGATAAAACATTACCTTATTTAGGACAAATAGCCTTAAGTCATGTTGTTGCAGGGGCAGATATGGTAGCACCTTCAGATATGATGGATGGAAGAATAGAATATATAAGAAATATATTAGATGAAAGTGGATATACTTCAACTCCTATAATGGCCTATAGTGCAAAATATGCTTCAGCTTATTATGGACCTTTTAGAGAAGCTGCAGATTCTGCTCCAAGTTTTGGAGATAGGAAGTCTTATCAAATGGATCCAGCTAATTCAGATGAAGCTTTAAGAGAAGTAATGTATGATATAGAAGAAGGTGCAGATATGGTAATGGTAAAACCAGCTCTTTCCTATTTAGATATAATAAGAAGAATTAAAGGCAATTTTAATATTCCTATTGTAGCTTATAATGTAAGTGGGGAATATTCTATGTTAAAAAATGCAATAGATAACAATATTGTAGGAGAAGAAGTTTTGATGGAAACTTTAACTTCAATTAAAAGAGCAGGTGCAGATATAATTATTTCATATTTTGCTAAAGACGTGGCAAAACACCTTAAATAAAGATGAAAGGGGAACTTAAGTTGAAATTCGAAAAATCAAAAGAGATATATGAAGAAGGATTAAAGTACATTCCAGGTGGAGTAAATAGCCCTGTTAGAGCCTTCAAATCAGTAGATACTGGTCCAGTGTTTATAAAAAAGGGTTATGGAAACAGAATAGAGGACGAAGATGGAAATGTTTATATAGACTATATTGGATCTTGGGGTCCAGCTATTTTAGGACATTCTAACAAAGAACTAATGGAAGGAATAGAAGATATAATAAATGACGGATTAAGTTTTGGGCTTCCTACTAAAGTTGAAGTAGATATGGCAAAATTAATTGTAGAATCATATCCAGCCATAGATATGGTTAGAATGGTTAATTCAGGTACAGAGGCTACTATGAGTGCCATAAGAATGGCAAGGGGATTTACAGGAAAAAATAAGATTGTAAAATTTGAAGGCTGTTATCACGGACATAGTGATTCCCTACTGGTAAAATCAGGGTCAGGAACTATAACCTATGGTGTACCTACAAGTTTAGGAGTACCAGAAGAAATTGTAAAAAACACTATAGTATGTAGATATAATGATTTAGAAGATATAAGAAAAACTTTTGAAGAGTACGGAGAAGATATAGCAGCTATAATAGTAGAGCCAGTAGCAGGTAATATGGGATTAGTACCAGGGACAAAAGAGTTCTTAAGTGGATTAAGGGAAATAACAAAGGAACATAGTTCTTTACTTATATTTGATGAAGTAATTACAGGATTTAGAATTGCCTATGGTGGAGCTAGTGAAGTCTATGGAATAAATCCAGATATAGCTTGTTTTGGCAAAATAATAGGTGGAGGATTTCCGGTAGGAGCTTATGGTGCAAAAAAAGAAATAATGGAAATAGTATCTCCTCTAGGGGGAGTATATCAAGCGGGAACTCTTTCAGGCAATCCACTTGCAATGCATATGGGATATAAAAATATTAAACTGCTTAAAGACAATAAAGATATATATGAGAAGATGGAAAGTATGGCTATTAAACTGGAAGAAGGAATAGCAGAAAATATTAAAAAAACAGGAGTAAAAGCTAATATAGTTAGATTTAAGAATATGCTTACTTTATTCTTTGGAGAAGGTCCATTTAAGAATTATGATGATGTACAGCAATGTAGTACAGATATGTATGCTAAATATTTTAGAGAAATGCTAAATAGGGGAATAATGCTTCCACCAGCTCAATTTGAATGTATGTTTTTATCTGCAGCTTTTAGCCAAGAAGATTTAGATTATACTATAAAATCAAATTATGAAGCCTTAAAATCAATAAAAGAATAATAAATGCTCTGAGTTTAAACTCAGAGCATTTATATTTAACCGACATAGTTAGCAAATATTGTAATAAACAATAATGTAGATATGGCTACAGCCGCCCATGTACATCCCCCTAGTATAATAGGTTTAGTTCCTTTGGTGAAAAGATCTTTGAAGTGAATTTTAAATCCAACACCAGCTAATGCTGTAGTTATTAAGAATTTATATCCAGTTTTAAAGAATTTAGATGATCCAGGAATAAGTTCAAATAACCCTACAGTGTTTAAAATAGCCATTCCCAAAAATACAACTATGAACCAAGGGAAAACTTTCATAACAGTTTGACCTATAGACATTTGCTCTTCACTATCTTGATTTGCTTTAGATGCATTTTTTACAGTTATGATGGTAGCAATAATAGAGACAAGAATTAATAAACTGGTTCTAGCAAGTTTTATAGTAATAGCTAAACTTGAATCAAGATTATTTAAAACATTGTAAGTAGCCTCAGCTGCAGCAACACTGGAAGTATCATTGATTGCTGCCCC
Source organism: Tissierella sp. MB52-C2 (assembly GCF_030931715.1). Classification (NCBI taxonomy): domain Bacteria; kingdom Bacillati; phylum Bacillota; class Tissierellia; order Tissierellales; family Tissierellaceae; genus Tissierella; species Tissierella sp. MB52-C2. Next base: position 2,599,607 of record NZ_CP133261.1, on the reverse strand, counting down.
TGCTAAGAAACCAAATTGGTTTACAGTTAAGTTCATAGCTCCAGCTAAATAAGGATAAGCTAGTGCAGCTAAAATATCAAATAAAAATATTGCAGTCATAGCATAAGCTATTTCAGTTTCTTTTGCTTTAATAATAGATGCTAAAGTAGCAATGGCAGTACCACCACATATACAACTACCACCACCAACTAATGTACAAGTATTTTTTGATAATTCCAGTTTTTTACCTACGTAATAAGCAACAGCAAATGATAAACAAATATTAAAAAGAAGTAATGGTAATGCCTTAGCACCATAACCCAACACTTGTTTGAAATTAAGAGTTGCACCAGCCAATACAATTCCCCATTTTAAGAACTTCTTTCCGGCATAAGATGCACCAGATTTAAGTTCTTTATCCATAGATGGCATTATATTTAATATAAGCATACCTATGAACAAACCAATCATTGGAGCACCAACTATATTCTGTAAGCCACCTATATATGTTGCTAATATTGCAATAGCAATACAAAGAATAATACCCATAAGCTTTTTCGTATTCATTTTTCTCCCCCTTATTGAGTAATGAAAACCATAAAACACTGTTAAAAAAAAATCAATCAAAATTAAAAAAATAATACTTACTATCCAAAAGATAGATTTTTAAATCTATCTTTTGGATAAATCATAAATTATTTAATTAGCAAGTAGCTCCGCCAACTAAGTGAAGTTCAGAATCTAAAATTTCATCTTTTCTTTCAAGAAGGTCATTTGATAATAGTTGTTGTTGAACATTTTCAAAACCAATTCTTTCTATGGTTTGAGATAGACGTTCTCCAGTTTCACCTTGTTCTCTAAAGAAAAGTATAGTTTTTTCGATTATATCCATAACTTCCTCTTCAGTTGTAAATATTTTATCTAGTGGAATACCATGGTTAACAAGTTTACCCCATCTACCACCTATATATATTTTATATCCAACTTGACCATCAGGAATAGCATCAAAGTGACATTTTTCTATACAACGACCACAGTTATTACAAGTTTCTTCATTTATGTGTAAAAGATCATCTTCAACTTTAGCAGAATCCATTGGACATACGTTTTCAACACCACAAACTCTACATCCATTACATAATTCACTGTCATAATTAGGTATCATTTGTCCAACAATTCCTAAGTCATTTAAACTAGGCTTCATACAGTTGTTTGGACATCCGCCTACACCAATTTTAAATTTATGTGGTAATTTAACGCTTGAATATCCATTGAAGAATTTTTCGTGGATTTTTTCAGATAAATCAAAAGTATCAATTAAACCATATTGACAAGTAGTACCTTTACATGAAACTACTGGACGAACCTTTGAGCCAGTACCACCTGTTACAAGACCTTCTTTTGCAATATAATTTCTAAAATCCTCAATTTTATCATATGGAATACCTTGGCATTCAACTGTAAGTCTTGATGTAAATGTTACGATACCATTCCCATAAAGCTCTGCTGCTTCAGAAAGACATTTGTTTTGAGCAGCTGTAATTTTACCATTTACAGTAATGATTCTAGCTGAAAAGTTGTCAGTTCCCTTATTGACTAAAAAACCTAATGCTTTTACCTTCTTTTGATCTTCTGGACTAATTGTTAAACTTGCCATTTTTTTGACCCCCTTATTTTATTTAATTATAATTTATTTACTATGGACCCACCTTCTAAAACTAGGGTATTGTTATACCCAAGATGCTTTAATTTGTTTTGAAGCATATATGCTCTTTTACCTTTAGAACATACTAATAATAATTTTTCATCTTTATCATATTCTAGTAATTCCTTATCTACTTTATTTAGATCAATATAAGGATAACCTTTTAAAGATGGTTGAATAGAGGCATCAATTATTTTATATCCTTCAGGCTTATTAGTTGCAAATTCTAAAGGAGTAATAGTATTAAAGTTGCCACTAATTTTATTAAGTAAAACATTTACAGTATGGGCAAAAGGATGTATAGCAGTAGAGAATGGAGGAGCATATGCAAGGTCCATATGTTCAATATCTTCTAATGTAGCATTTAAAGTCATTGCAGTTACAGCAATATCTATCATTTTATCTACAGCACCTTTACCTAAAACCTGTAATCCCAGCAGCTTCTTAGTATTTCTATCTGCTAACATTTTTACAATAAATACAGATGAATCTGGATAATAATGGGCTTTATCATCTACTACAGTTACAACACTTTCTACATCATAGCCTGCTGCCTTAGCTGCAGCCTCTGTTAAACCAGTTCTACCTATATTAAGGTCTGGTAACTTAGCAACTCCAGTTCCTAGAACTCCACTATAGCTAATGGATTCTCCATTAATATTTTTAGCTGCAATACGGCCAGCTATATTAGCAGTAGATCCCATTGGAGACCAAGCAGGTTCTTTTGTTACTCTATTTATTACACTGGCACAATCACCAAGGGCATAAATATTCTCAAAATTAGTTTGGAAATATTCATTTACTTTTATTGTTCTATTTGGCATTAATTCAATACCGCTATCGTTTAAGAAAGCTGTGTTAGCTCTAATTCCAATAGATAAAACAACTGCATCTGCCTTCATAGTTCTCTTATCAGTTTTAATCTTTTCTACTTTGCCTTCACCAATAATACTTTCTAATCTAGTACCTGTAAATATCATGATTCCATGTTCTGCCAAGTGGTCAGCAATGTATTCAATAAATTCAGGTTCAAATCCTGGAGGAACCATTTCAGCCATATCTATTACAGTAGTATTTATTCCTTTAAGTGATAAGTTTTCAGCCACCTCTAAGCCTATAAATCCACCACCAACTACAACAACGCGTTTGATTTTTTTAGAATCAAGGGCATCTCTTAAGGAAATCGCATCATCTGGAGTTCTCATGAAATATACTCCATCTAAATCTACACCTTCTAAAGGTGGTTTAATCGGGTTAGCTCCAGTTGCAATAACTAATTTGTCATAATTATATGTAGAAGTTTCACTAGTTTTCATATCCAATGCCTCTACTGTATTTGATTCTGGATTGACCTTAGTTACTTTAACTTCTGTTAATACCTTAGCACCAGTTAACTCTGAGAAACTTTCTGGGGTATTAACTATTAATTCATCTCTACTAGGGATTACATCACCAACATAATATGGTAATCCACATCCAGCATAAGAAATATCTTTGCTTTCAGTTAATATTGTAACTTCGTGACTACGATTTTCTCTTTTTAGCTTAGCAGCTACCTTAGTACCAGCAGCTACTCCGCCAATAATAAGAACTTTCATACTTTCACCCCTTTGTATTATTTTTAACATCCACTTTACACTAATAATGTATCACTTGCACTTATATAAAGAAAGTGATAAAATCTTATCATACATATAGGTAAATCCTATTAATGGCAAATTTGCGTGAAATTTCAACAAAAAGGAGAATGGAAATGGATATAAGGCATTTGAAAGTATTTATAGAAGTTGCGGATAGTGGTAAGATGAGTACTGCAGCGTCAAATTTATTTATTTCTCAACCTACAGTAAGTCAAACCATTAGAGAACTAGAGGAATACTATAATGTCCTTTTATTTGAACGCCTATGTAAGAAGCTGCATATAACCCATGAAGGAAAAATGCTACTTAGTTATGCAAAAGCAGCAGTAAAACAATTTGATGATTTAGAAGCAAAGATGTCTACAATAAATGATATATATAAGATAAAAATAGGGGCAACCATAACTGTTGGAAGTTGTCTTATATCAGATATTGTAAATAGTATTAAAGAAAAAAGTTCAAATATAGAAACTTATGTATATGTGAATAATACAAAAGTCATAGAAGAAAGATTATTGAATTCAGAAATAGATATTGCTATAGTAGAGGGTGAGATTAATAATCCTAATTTAGTTTCACTTCCAGAAATAGATGATTATTTAGTTTTAGCATGTGGTTTAAATCATAAATTTAGCAGTAGAGAAGTGGTTGAATTACCTGAATTACTAGATTTAGATTTTGTAATGAGAGAAAAAGGTAGTGGGACAAGAAAACTTTTTGAGGATTATATGTATGAAAATGGATTTGATGTAAAAATAAAGTGGGAAACAAATTGTCCAGAAGCTATGAAAAATGCAATCTTAAAAAATGGATGTCTAGGTGCTATATCCATAAGACTAATAGAAAATGAAATAAAACAAAATCAGATTCGAGTCTTTAAACATATAGAGAATGTGTGGAATAGAAGTTTTAGTTTAGTATATCATAAGGATAAAATTATAGATGAAAGTATGGACAGTGTTATGGAAGTAATTAGAGGGTATAAGAATGTTAAAGTCAAGGAAGATTATAAATTTGGTAAAGTAGTAAATACTTGCCTTGACTTCAATATAGAAGAATAAAGAAATATAAAAAATCAAATGATATATTGTAGCTATCATTTGATTTTTTTATATAAAAAGTGGTAAAATAGTAATGAAAGTCTAATGAGGAGGAATTGGAATGATTACTAAGGAACAGGTAGAACATATGGCTAGTTTAGCTAAACTAAAATTTTCAGAAGAAGAAATTGATGAATTCACCCATAAATTTTCTGAAGTTTTAAATTATGTTGAGAAATTAAACGAGGTAAATATAGAAAATGTAGAACCTACTTATGGAGTTAATAGTCATACTCAGGTATTAAGGGAAGATGTGGTACAAGAGGGGTTATCTAGACAAGAGGTATTACAAAATACAAAAGAAGATCAATATGGATATTTTAAATTACTAAAAATAGTTG